>JBPEWV010000083.1:0-41016 GCA_052032335.1 Pleionea sp.
GATGAATTACACGCGTCATTGGTCATTGCTGCCGATGGCAGTCGGTCGCCAACGGCAAAACTGTTGGGGATCGAACAAACGAAACTTGATTACGACCAAATGGCGTTGATCTGTAATATCACATCAACTCATCATTCTCCTGGATGGGCCTACGAGCGCTTTACCGACAGTGGTCCTCTGGCATTTCTGCCATTGACCGGTAATCGGATTTCTGTGGTCTGGTCGTTTTTGTCGGAGCAGCAATCGTCAATGCAAAATATGACCGATGACGAGTTTCGACAGGCGTTACAAAAGCGCTTTGGTTATCGCGTGGGAAGCATCCAACGCGTTGGAAAACGTGTGCTTTATCCGCTCGGATTACAACAGTTAAAGCAAGGTTTTCAACAGCGGGTGGTATTTATCGGCAATGCATTGCACACCGGGCATCCGGTGGCGGGTCAAGGGTTTAATCTGGGATTGCGTGATGTTGCACAATTGACCGAAGAAATAGCGATAGCATTGGCCGAGCATCAAGACTTGGCCGACAAAGATCGGCTCAATAATTATTGGCGACAACGACAAAACGATCTTGCCGATACTCTTGGAGCGACCGACGGGCTAGCACGGCTTTTTGCTAACCCGAATCGACTGCTGGTTTGCGCGCGCAACCTCACGCTCAAATGGCTCGATCAGATCGCACCACTGAAAACGGCGTTTGCCACTCAGGCGATGGGGTTGCGCTCCGATCTGCCATCGCTTGCCCGCGGCATTACGTTGGCGGACCCGCACTATTGGTCAAAGCTGCACTCAAACGTTTCAGGAGACTCATTTGGCGACTAAATTTGACGTCATCATCAGTGGTGGTGGAATGGTCGGTCTGGCGCTGGCCAACTTGCTTGACGAATCTTTAAAGATTGCGGTGCTGGATCCGCAACCCATGCCATCTCTGAGACAAGTTTCAGGTACCGTTTTTGGTTTACGGGTCAGTGCCATATCGGGTCGCTCGAAAAAAATATTAGAACAAGCTAACGCGTGGTCAGGGTTTCCCGCCACTCGGATCGCACCCTATCAGTCAATGGTCGTTTGGGAAGAAAACGGCAGCAGTGAACTTGCGTTTCATGCGCAACAGATCGCGGCGCCGAATCTGGGCCACATAATCGAGAATGAATTAATTCGGGCGGCGTTATATGAAGCCTTACGGGAGAAATCGAATATTTTTCTGTTCACCGAGTCGATTGATGAGTTTCAGAACGATGATTCCAGGCTTGTGTGCCGAACCGGTGAGGGCAACCGGCTGGAGGCAAAGTTGTTGGTCGGTGCCGATGGTGCGTTGTCGAAGGTTCGAGAAAAGGCTCAATTTGAAACTCAAATGTTGCCCTATCATCAACAGGCGTTAGTGGCGAATATCGAGACCGAGTTGCCGCATGCCTCGACCGCCTGGCAACGCTTTTTGGCCACCGGGCCAATGGCCTATTTGCCGTTGCCGTCACCTAATCAATGCTCCATCGTCTGGTCGATGGACGACGCATTATGCGAACAACAGCAACACTGGTCGCAAGCTTATCTGGAACAACGCATTGCGGCAGCGCTGGATCATCGACTAGGTAGCGTCAGTTTAATCAGTGACCCGGTTCGATTTCCTTTAGTAGCACGTCACAGCAGGCATTATGTGCAACCGCGAGTTGCCCTGGTCGGCGATGCGGCTCACACCATTCATCCGCTGGCAGGGCAAGGCGTTAATCTTGGGTTTGCCGACGCCGAGCAGTTGGCGGTACAAGTCAATGCAGTTCACAAAAGGCAGGCTGACATCGGTTTACTGCGCCATTTACGACCTTACGAAAGAATGCGTAAAGCGGACAATCATTTAACACAGAAAGCCATGACTGGTCTTAACTGGGCGTATCACCAAACAAATCCGGCACTGGTTTTGGCGCGCAATTTAACGGTTGGACTGATCAATAACACCAAGACGATAAAAAGCCGATTGATTCGTCAGGCAATGGGAATCTAAAGCCCCGTACGATCACTAAACTTATGGTAAAGCTTGGTCCCAGAGTTAGAACTGGTAACTGACGCCGACGGTTAAATGACCGTTCTGAATACTTTCATCTTCTTTCAGCAAGCTGGAATCGTAAATGTAATTGCGGTAGTCAAACTTTAAATTAATGGTTCGAGATAACCCCACCTGATAACCGACTCCCAGCGTGTAGGTAAAGCTTTCTTCCCCGCCGAACTGTGTGTCACCAACACCACCAACCAGATATAACGCAGAGAGTTGTGCCTCGGAACCGGAAAAAAATTGTTCGCCCTGGTAAAGGTTGTACCCGAGCAGAAAGTCGAGGTGTTTAAAATCACGATCATCGCCACTGAATAGCGGTCCCTGATTTTGTTCATACGACGATTCGCTGGTCGACGCGGTAAAATAGTTTAACTGCAGAAAGATGTTCTCGGTGGCAATAAAATTGGCGTTTATCCCCAGGCTTATTTCACTGCTGAAATCCTGAATGTTAAGGAACCCGGATGAAACACCCAGCTCAAACTGTTCATTGTTCAAACCGCTTAATGACACACTCGAATTTTTCTGCTCTGCAATCGAAGTATTTGCAAAGCCTAGCAGTGCCAGTAGCGATAAATTTAGAAAAATGCGCTGAAACCAATGTGCCATCGTTTTAATCTCTCATCGTCTTGTTCGGTTGAAATGGTGTAATCGCGAAATCCGCCTCGGATGACAAAATTTCGTCCGAGGTAGTAGTTGCCGCCGATACCGTATTGGGTATAACTGGAGTCGTTGATTGGCAAAACAATCAATTCCGGTTGTGCTGTAATGGTCATTTCGCCGCTGCCTAATGTGAGTACGGGAGAAACGATCCAGTCGGACCAAGGTTCAAATTGCAAGTTGGCGCCCAAGTAATGGCCTTTCACCTCGGCTTCGTAAAACTTGCCGCTTTCCAGTTCGACACCAAACCAGGACAGCATGCGATATCCGGCGGTAAAGCTGTAAGTCTGTGCGCCTTTGAGGGCACCGTCAGAAAATTCGCCGCTATTAAAGCCGACACGCCAGCTGTTTTTTAGATAATCACCGTAACTGATATTGGGTAGGTCGACAGGTTCACCCGTTGGCATGAGCGTTCGCGCAATCTGGGCGGCTTTGACCCAGCCTTGACGACCATTGCGGGTTTTAATTTCGTACCAATCGGGGCGTCGAGTTAATAGGTCAATCGATTCGCCTTGTTCAACCGTGTAAATCACCGGGTAGCCTTTGCCGGGGCCGGTGTGCATTTCCAAATAGGGGTCGATGACTTCAAGTGTCACCGGCGCCGCTTCAACTTTTAAACTGGCAAATACGCTTAGAGTTGCCAGTACGCAGCAAAGTATTTGTTTCATAAGTGAGTCCTTGTGGTCTTGTCTGCCATCAGAACAAAAGATTCAGGCCAATGGATAACTCAACGTTGTGGGTCTTCTTAGAGTTATCCAAAAAGCTACGATCAACCAGGTGATCTTTGATGGTTAACTCCCAGGTCAGCCAATCTTTAAGCACGGTTTTATAGCTCGAGCCAAGGATAAGGCCCGTTTCAGAACTGCCGGCAAAGTCGATATTGCCAACGCCGAGTAACAGGTAAATGTTGGAGTTGAATTTACTGCTTTCGCTGCTGTATGAGCGTCCATGAAACAGTCGATAACCACCGACCAACTGAGTGTATTCAAAGGTGCGATCATCTTCTGCCAGAAAATCACCATCGGCAAAGTCTTCAAAGGTCGCTCTGTCGACATCGGATTGTCCTAACTGTAAGGCAAGGCTGAATTGATCATTGATGTGGTAGGTGGCGCTCAAACCGAGAAGAGTGTTGCTGTTGAAATCTTCCACTGAGAGCATGCCGGTGTACAAACCCAGCTCAAAGCGACCGCTGCTGAGTTCCGCAGTGTCGGCTTTGACAATGGTGCTTTGCGGTTCGATTATTTTTACTGATTTGTCCGGCTCTTGCGACATCAGGCTTGTTGATGAAAGTATTCCGACAATCATACCAAGTAGTGCTCGAAGCATTGCAGTTTTACTTCTGTTCATAGTCAATCCAGCTTGTGGTTAAAACAATGAGCCGACGTTAATGTCGTTGAATCGTGGGAATGCGATGAAAAATCGTCTCAGTGTCATTCCCTGAACATCTCATTTTGACGAGCCAAGCATTGTAACCAAAGCCATCAATGTGGCGAATAGAGTTACAGGAAGGTTGTGACCGACTTCTTACTTTTTGCACAACAAGGGACGTTATTTGTGACGCAGTTAGATGTTTTGATAGTTCAATCTATAGTCAATTTTTTGATTTGTGTATAGTCCGCTTTCGTAATCCCCGTTGGCCGAAGTATGTGCCCGGTTTTAAATGTTATTAACGTGTCGGGCCATTGGCTTCTACTTCGTGGATTGATTGTGATGTGCGAATGGATGTGTAGAAGCATGAAAAATTTATTCCCTCTCTTATTGTTGTTCGTATCGATTTGCTGGTGTTTAACATTATCGGCGGCAACGTCAGAAGCGCCCGAACAAATCCAGTCAACGGATAAGGCGGGTCAACAACGTAGCTTCAACCAATCAGAAACAGAAGCGTTACAAACTTTAAAACAAGTATCCGATGGCTTGCAAAGTTTGAAGAAAGACGTGGTAACTTTAAACAATGAGTTGCGTCAGATGGAAGAGAAACTACTGTTTCCTTCGAGTACCAAATTTACCGTCTTCGTCTCACTAACCACCGGACAGTTTTTTAAACTCGAAAGCATCAAACTTAAGATTGATGGTCAACTGGTGGCGTCGCATGTTTATTCTGACAGCCAGCGCTCGTCCATGGCGCGGGGTGGAATACAAAAACTTTACGTCACTAACCTCAATCAAGGTAAGCACAATGTGACTGCCTTTTTCACTGGAATCGGGCTGAACGGCCGTGCACACAAGTTGGCGAAAACGCTGGATTTCGAAAAAGGGCCAGCAGGCGAGTATCTGGAAATAGCCATTGGAGACGATGGAAACACCCAGGAGCCCGTGTTTGAAATGAAGCGGTGGTAGTAATGTTTCCGAACAGATTTAAGTCTTCTACCTTTTTCAGTCTCGGGTTTCGAACGACTTGGGGCAAGGTTGCGCTGACGCTGATCGTATCGCTATTCAGTTCAAAATTATTGGCCAATACCATTAAAGATAATCCGCACACCAAGCAGGATCTGGAATGGGGCACAGTGTTGTATGAGTATTATCAGAAAGATTATTTTAATGCGCTAATTGAATACGAATACGCTGACACCGTTGGTAACCCTATAGCACAGAGCACGCCTGGTAATTTGCTGCAAGGTGGTATGTTGTTGTCTTACGGCTTGGCGGATCAAGCAAAACAAATTTTTGATCGAGCGCTGGCCGAAGGCGCGGACCAACCGACTCAAAACCGGGCCTGGTATTATTTGGCCAACCTTTACTATCACAAGTCGGAACCCATCAAAGCGTTCGAATCTTTGTCGCAGATTCAGGGTGACATTCCGGACGATTTGCATCCGGAGTATCACTATCTGGCTACTTTGGTAAACAACAGCGCCGCTCATCTGGACGTGACCGAGAGTATAGTGAACTCACTTCCCGAAGCGCACCCGCACTACCCCTACATATTATTCAATCTGGCGATCCAGCAGTTACGCGAAGGGTCACCGCAACTGGCGGCAAAACAACTGCAGCAAGTGGTGACGTTTCAAAATGACAGTGAAGAATTAGCCACACTGGCTGATCGCGCGAAGCACGGCCTGGCACAGTTGTTTTTACAACAAGGTCAGAATGTCGAAGCCTGGCAATTTCTGACGGCCATTCGAACCACGGGACTGTACTCTAACAGGGCTTTATTAACTTACGCCTGGACCGCGATAAAAATGCGGCAGTACAACGACGCTGTGGCAGCTTTGGAAATTCTAAATACCCGTTCGATTGCATTGCCCGAAGTGCAGGAAGCCAAGGTACTGTTAGCGCATTTATACGAGCAAGAAGGCTCACCGCGAAAAGCCCTGAAAGCGAATCTGCTAGCCATCGAAGCGTTTGATGCCGGGGTTAAAAAAGTGGATGAGGCTAGAGTGATCATCGCCAAGCAGGATGTTCCTCGTGAGTTTATTCAAAACCTCGACGTGATTGTCGACGATACCGACTGGTTCGCTTCGGAGCCATCTGTTGACTACCAAAAACTGACGCCCTTTCTAATCGACCTGATGTCGAGCAAAGTAGTTAATGAAACTTTGAGGGAACTGTCCGATCTTTATGCGATTGAAAAAAATCTTCGCCACTGGAAACGTCAAACTCTGGAGCATCAGGCCATTATTCAAAGTGCGCAGAAAAAGGCTTTTGGCAGCTCAGATAAATCTTTAATCGAGAGAAGCAAACAGCTTTCAGAATTGCTGAAAGATAAAAAGTCACAACTGAAGTTACACGCTTTAACTTTGACTGAAGAACAGCAGAAACGCTTTAAGGCTTTGATTGAAAATATTGAACGGGAGCTGTCGATGCTGCAATCAAGAGTTTCTCAAATGCAGCAAGTCGAGCGTCCGTACCAACAACCGGCGGTGTACCTGAAAGAAGTGAAACAAAAACACGCGGAAGTGGATAAACGTCTCGCCCAAACGCGAGCCTTTATTGCCAAGTTAGAGCCGGTGGTGCGCAGTCTGGTGAATGCAGAGCTCGACAAACACGAAGAACGCATGCGCTATTATTGGGCTCAATCTCGATTAGCGAAAGCGCGTTTGTACGACACAACGCTCATGGAACTGGACAAAGCGAAATCCAGGCAAGAGCAGCCTGAAAATTCAAAGGAGAGTGGCTCATGATGCGTCTGTTTACGATTTTCAGTTTTTCTGTGTTCTTGCTGGGTTGTTCTTCGGGCCAGCAAACACTGGGTGATCTGAAATACCAACCGAAAAAAGAGAAAGCCATTGCCTATGAGCAGTTAACGCATCAAGAAGTTCGTAAAGAATATCAGGAGCTATTGTCGCTATTCAAAGACGAAGAGTTAAAAGAGCAGATCGAGCGTCGTATTGCTGATGTTTACATGATTGAGGGTGGTAACGAGCAACTGGCGCAAACGCCGAAAAAAACCAAAAGCTATTACGCCGAAGCGATAAAGAGTTATCAAAGAATTTTAGAGAAGTACCCTAACTCGCCTGATAACGCCGATGTTTTATATCAATTGGCTCGAGCATACGACATGGAAGGTGATCAGGACAAAGCGTTAAAAATGCTGAGCCAGTTAACGCGTTATCATCCCAACTACGAGAATAATGATGAAGCGCATTTCCGCAAAGGCGACATTCTTTTCTCGCGCAAACAATACGCGCAAGCAGAGCATGAATATAAAATTGTTGTCGCCTACAACAATCCAAAATTGAACTTGTACTCCAATTATATGTTGGGGTGGTCACAGTACAAACAAATGGAGTTCTCCACCAGTCTCGACTCCTTTGCCAAAGTATTTAATATGTTGATCGCCAAGGCTAACAGCGTCGAGAAGTTGAGCAAAGCTGAAAAACCGTTAATCGAAGAAACGCTCAAGGCGATCAGCCTCGGTCTGGCAAAAAATGGAGGGCCCAAATACATTGAGCGTATCAAAGCCTTCCAAAACAAACCTCATATTTGGATGATTTACAACAGTCTCGGCGAGTATTACCTGGATAAAGAGCGTTACGAAGATTCTGCTGAAGCTTATCGGCTGTACGTCAGCCAATACAATTTTGCCGCCAAAGCGCCGCAGTTGCACAGTCAATTGATAGATACGTACATCAAAGGCGGGTTTCCCTTGCAGGCGTTAAAAGAAAAAGAAACCTACGTAGCCTATTATGGGCTGGGATCGGATTATGAAAAAAATATTGGTCAGCTGAACGGCGATATTCGTTCGCAATTGAAAGTTTACATTGATGAGCTGGCAAAGCATTACCACAGTGAAGGGCAGCTGGCGCAGAAACAGCGTAAGAAGTTGGCGCAAGCACCAAGTCCTGACAATGCGTTGCAACAGAAGATCAGTCAGCTGAACAAAGAAGAGTTGACGGCATTTAATCAGGCTGCGCATTTCTACAGTGAGTACCTTCGTACTTTTGCTACTGATCCGCGTGTAGGCGAGATGACCTTTTTAAGAGCTGAGGCGCTGTATCAAGCAGAGCGGTATCAAGAAGCGATTGCCGACTATGAAGCTGTGGCGTATAAACTGAATGATCAGGGCAGTCGCCAACATGGCGCGAATGCCGGTTACGCAGCTATCGTTTCTTACAGCAATCTGCTTGAAGACATGCCATCGCAATCGGAGGCTTATGCCAATTGGAAAGGCAAAGCCGTCGAAAGCATGTTGCTGTTTGCCTCCACCTATCATACCGACAAACGTTCGCCCACCGTCCTGACCAATGCAGCGGAATACTTGTTCTCATTGCAGCAGTTTGAACGTGCTTTAACGGTAGCCAGTGATCTTATCCGCAATCAACCGAAGCTCGATATTACCTTGAAGAAAACGGCTTTCGGAATTATGGCGCATTCCAATTTTAAACTCGAACGCTACGCTGCCGCTGAATTGAATTACATGAAACAACGAGAATTAGTAAAGCCGGCTAGCAAGGAACACCAATTAATATCTGAACGCCTGGCTACGGCGATCTATAAAAACTCGGAACAAATGATCACCAACAAGCAGTCTTCGGCGGCCATCGAACAGTTATTGAAAATCGTGGCAATCACACCCGGCTCCAGTGTTCGGGTTACCGCTCAGTACGACGCCGCGCGATTATTAATTGCGGCCGAACGTTGGCCTGAAGCGATCACGCAATTGAAGCAGTTGATTCAATTATTTCCACAATACGAGCATGCCAAAGAATTTCCACGTAAGTTGGCTTACGCTTATGAAAAGAATGAAAACTGGTTATTAGCCGCTGAGCATTACTTAAAACTGAGCGAACAAGATGCTGACTCCGAAGTACGCCGCAACAGTTTGTATTTATCGGCCAGTATGTATCGTAAAAATAAGAACTACGACACAGCAATCAAACTGTTCAAGAAGTATGCTAGAGCCCATGAAAAGCCGTTTGATGTCCGAATGGAAGCGCGCTTTAATCTTGCCGAGCTTTACGAGATTACCGATGAGCAATCGAAACAGCTATTTTGGTTAAGAAGAATCATCGAAGGTGATGCAAAAGGCGCAGACGAGCGAACCGAACGCAGCCGGTGGTTAGGGGCTTGGGCCAATGTGAAGTATGGTGATTCCTTTGCCTCTGAGTTCAGTCGAAAAAGACTCACTTTACCGCTCGCGAAAAGTTTGCCAAGAAAAAATAAAGCTTTGCGAGATGCCATTCAACGCTACCAGCAAGCTGCGGATTACGGAATTTTTGAATTCGTCACTATGTCCAGTGTCAAGATGGCGGATCTTTATCAGGAGCTGGTTGTCGACTTGCGCAACGCACCGATTCCATCCGGATTGTCCGCCGACGAGCAACAGGCCTATCGAGGCATCATTGAAGAGCAAGCGGCACCATTGATGCAAACCGTGGTTGAATTGCACGAAGGGAACATTATTCGAGCGTGGGATGGAGAGTACGGTCCCTGGATTGAGAAAAGTTATCAGGCGATGAGTGTACTGCGCCCCGCTCGATTCGCAAAAACAGAAGTAGAAGTGAGTTACGGCGATGAAATTTGGTAATGGGTTAAACAGTCTGATTATTATGGCCTTCAGTGCGCTCATGATCGGCTGTGCATCTGGGCCGAAAAAGCCGGAAATTGCTTTATTAACGGATGCCGATCAGTCAGCAGAAGCATTGTCAACCGAACCTTTTTTGCCGTATTTGTCACTGGATGACGAGACCGGAAAGCGACGGGCGTATGTGCCAATGGCGAACCCTTATCTGAATGAAAAAGGTCAACTCGATAAATCGGTTGTGAGTTTATTCATCAAAGCAAAACAAGCGGTAAAAAATAGACAGCTGACCCTCGCGGCATCGAGTTTAGAGACCTTGACTAATCAGGCTCCCGAGTTATCCGGTCCCTGGGTACTTAAGGGCGATTTGGCCAAGTTACAAGATCAACCAGAGCAAGCCGTTGAACATTATGCGAAAGCCATCGAGGTCAATAAGAATAATGTGAACGCCTATTTAAAACTGGCAAAAGTGCAGCGCTTATTAGGGCGTTTTCTTCATGCGCAAAATACTTACACCAAAGCATTAACCTTGTGGAAGGATTTTCCTGAGGCGCACTTGAATTTGGCAGTATTGTACGATTTGTATCTTAACCGCCCTTTTCTGGCGCAAAAGCATATGGAAGCCTATTTGTTGTTAGCTCAGTCAGTCAATCCCAAGGCAAAAGTCTGGGCGCAAGAGTTACAGCAGCGAAACCAACGCGAAAACTACATTGAGCAAGACATCGCCGCGAAAGAACGAGCTTATCAAATTCAAATTGCCAAAGAAAAAGGCGCAACATCAGACTCGGGAGAAGTGCGATGAAACGATTATTCGTTGTCCTCAGCCTGTTAATCAATCCGCTTTGGTCTGCAGAAAAAGAAGAGCCGAGCATGATTGTATTAGAATCTAATTTTATCGGCGATAAAGAACAACCTTCGGTGAGTTACTTCATACCTTGGAGTGGCATCGGAACACCTGACAAATTGCAATGGCAAATCAGCGATAAAGTTGACAGGACACTCGACTTGGTTGATCGCAAAGTGATGCGCCGTTCAACTGCAATCTATCAAGAACTTAATTTGGAACAACTGACCGTCGTCAATCAAGAGAAATAATGAGGCACTTATGACTGACTTTTACAGCACCGTGGTTAAATTTTTTCAGGAAGGGGGATTGTTTATTTATCCAATTTCTCTGGTACTGGCAATTGGATTGGTGATCACCATTGAACGATGGTTGTTCTTATCACGCGAGCGAGCGCGGAACATTAAAGCTTTTGACAGCTTTTTACCCTTGTTGCGCACCACCGATCTGGAAAAGATGCAATTGTATACTCGCGAGAATACAGCACCGGTAACACGTGTCATCGGATGCGGACTCGATATGATGAAAGTCACCAAGCAGCGTGCCGATATTGAACACTCAATGAGTGAAGGTATGCTCGAAGCCATGCCACGCTTTCAAACGCGCACCAGCTATTTGTCGGTACTGGCAAACATTGCGACGCTGCTTGGTCTGCTTGGAACCATCGTCGGTTTGATTGGTGCGTTTACGGCTGTGGCCAGCGCCGATCCCGCTGAAAAATCAACGTTACTGTCGCAGTCTATTTCGGTTGCCATGAACACCACGGCATTCGGTTTGATTGCCGCGATCCCACTGCTGGTTTTTCACGCGGTATTGCAGAATAAGACGGCCTCCATCGTCAGCAGTATTGAAATGGCTGCGGTTAAATTCTTGAACATCATGACTTACAACCGACAAATTTTTGCCGGCGCGGCGATACCTGCCGAACAACCGATACAACAAGGCGAGACGAGCTGAGGTTAGCATGGGCTTAAAGTTCAGTAACAAACAGCCAGAAGAAGCCGAATTGGACGTAACGTCCTTTATGAATTTGATGATTGTATTGGTACCAGTCATGCTGCTGAGTTTGACCTTCACTCAGATTACGGTGCATGAAATTAAGCTGCCCGATTTGACGCCGAGTACTACCAGTGCCAATGAAACGCCGCCTCAGCTGGAATTGTTGCTCACCGAAAAGGGAATGCAAGTGTTTTACCCGGGCAATGTGTTGATTCAGGAAATTCCCATGCAGCAGTCAGAAGATGGTGAAACGGCTTATGATTTTAATCGGCTGTCACTGGTGTTGCAGGAAGTGAAAAAGAAGCTCGACGACAAGCGTGACATACTGATTTTGTCGGAGCCGGGCATCGATTACCAGACGTTGGTATCAACCATGGACGCGGTCAAGTCGCACAAAACCGTGGTCGCAGCCAGCTTGGTAGAAATCGAATTATTCCCAGAGGTTTCTCTGGCCGACGCAAGTATTAAGTGATATGGAAACGACGAATTTAAACGAATCCAACTTAAGCTTTAAAAGTGTAAAGCAGCCGGTTTTTGCGACCAAGTTGAATCTGGTTGCTTTAATGGACATCTTCACCATTTTGGTTTTCTTCCTGTTATTAAATGCAGGTGATGCTGAGCAGTTGGAAAATGCCAAGTTTGTTACCTTGCCCAATTCCAGCGCGACGGATACGCCTCACGTCGAAGCCGTGATTATGATTGGTACTGACGACATCTGGTTGAACAATGAGAAAGTGGCTTCGGTTGACGAGGTATTGAATTCGTCCGAAGAATCGATCCAGACACTGACCGACGCGCTGGTCGCGTACAAAGAAAAGCGTGGCGAGCTTACCGCCTACGAAAAAGAACATGGCTTGTCGGCCACGGTGATGGGCGATCGTGACGTCTCTTACAGTTTGCTAAAAAGTGTTTTGAGCACCTGTCAGGACAACGATTTTCGCGACATTTCATTGGCCGTAAACCGGGTTGCGCCTCAATCCTTTAAAACCAACACCGTTACCGAGCCACTGAGCGATATGGCCCAGTTGCCCACAGATAAAGCAGGAGGTTAATGTGTCGACGACAACGTTACAACCGCTTGCGCTAGAGCTTGGATTACCCTGGAAACCGGTTGAAGAACAAGAAAAACGTTTTAAAAAATGGAACATTATTGCGGCCATTATTTTATTACTGTTGTTTATTATTATTCCCTGGTTGCCGGTTTTCGAACCTGAGCTCGAACCAAGAGAAAGAGAGCTCGTCAAAACTAAAGTCATACTGAAAAAACAGGTAATACCTGAGCCTGAACCTGTCGTTTCCAAACCGAAGCCTAAACCGGTAACCAAACCCGAACCGAAGCCGGTGGAGCTTAAAAAGCAGCCAGAGAAAGTTCAGCGAAAATTAGGCAACTCTTCTGCCAAACAGTCGGAGCAAAAAACACAGTTAGATGCTAAGGCTGCGGTTCAAAAGTCTCAGGGTCTCGACAAGGTGACCAGCGAATTGAGCGCATTGCGTGGCGCTTTGAATGTTGCAGGAATGAAAAATAAATCCATCACATCGAAAAAAGCGGGCGTGGTGGCGACCGCCGACAATAAGATTTTCGGTGAAAATAGGGCAGAGCAAGCGAGCACCGGTATCAGTGTCTCGGATAAACAAATGAAAGGCGAAATCATGCAGTTGTCGAATCATGAAGCGACAAGCGTTGAAGGCGTCGTGACCGAAGGTGTTGCAAATGGTTCGTCAAAATACTCGCAACATCGAGCGGGGCAACGCGACATGGAAAGTATTCGCCGAGTATTCGAAGCTGCGAAAGGTCAGATATATGCAGTCTATAATCGGGTGCAACGAGAGAATCCGGAAATCAGTGGGCGATTCACTTTTCGTTTGGTGATCGAGCCAGACGGACAGGTTTCTGACCTTATGGTGGTGTCCAGCGAACTGGGAGTGGCAGAATTGGAGCAACATATTTTGTCGCGTCTTAGTCAATTGAACTTTGGCCAGAAAGACGTCGCTCCACAAAGAATTCAATACAATTACCAGTTCTTCCCGAGCTAAGACAAAACCATAGCAAACTGATTAATGGGCAGCGTTGTAATGGCGCTGCCTTTTTTGTTTGAGTTGTGTGACTCAGTGTCAATCTTTCAGGCCTTTCTCTCTGTACGAGATTTATTCGATTCTGTGACTCCATTCCAGATTTCAAAGTTGTGTTCGTGGGATGATCTCTCTCCGAAAGGAGAAAAGAATGTTTGGGGAAATAAGATGTCTTCTTCACTGTTACAATTCAACAAATACCTGATAGCCGCTTTGGCTTCTTTAGTAATTTTAGGCTGTAAAACCGAAAAGAAAGAAGCACAAAACCAAGAACTCGAAATTAAACAAGAGATACCGTTTGCTTACGTGTCTCGCAGTATGAGTAGCGAAGCGGTTGCCATTCAGCAACAATTTTCCAACGCACTGCAGCAAGCGGAAAAGTCACCGCTCGATTTGCACTCGCCTTACGATTATTTTCCGGGGGCGCAGTTAAAAGTACGCGACGGTATTGAAGTTGACGCCAATGAAGAAGAAGTTTTATCCGGTTACTTTGGTTTCAGTGATTACGATGTAAAAGATCTGAGTGTTTCCCCCGACGGCACTCAACTGCTTTTTGCCGCTCGTGGTTCGGAGAGTCACCCCCAACATTCGACCTGGAACATTTATTTATACTCTTTCGATGATCAAAGTGTTCGACGAATCATAGAAGATGATGAGCTGGCCAACGCAGGCCAGGATACCAACCCAATGTTTACCTCAGATGGCACCATTTTGTTTTCTTCCGATCGCGATGCGGGTGACCCAGCGAACCCTCGCGAGAACATTGAATTGGTGGGTGACCTGTGTGAAAAAGTCGATCCGATTGAAAATCCTTCGTTGTTGCATCGAATGGATGTGTCGGGCGACAACTTGATCCAGCTGACTTACGGTCGCACCAATCATGATTTAAATCCAACCTTATTAAATGACGGCCGAGTGGCTTTTGTGCGATGGCAACGCACGGCACAGGCAGCGACCCAATGTGAAGCCAATGGCGGCAATTTTTTCTCAAGCCCTGCGCTTGGATTGAATCTTCCTGCAAGCTGGGGCAGTGACAATGTGTGTTCGTTAGCCAAACAAACGGAGCATGGTTTGGTGTTTGTGACCAACCATTATCAATTACTGACCATCGATGTTAATTCTCGTGACATGGAACAACTGTACAAAACCACCACAATGGAATCATCCGATGCGTCTTTTGTTGCCATTGACCAATTGCTACAGGGTGAAAATGGTAACTTGCAAATGCTGGTCAGTCATCAGTTTAATCCAGTGATGGGCGGTGCAATTGTTGAGTTGCAACCCAGAGTCAGTAATCAGAACGGCACCTTGTTTGGCGAGTTTTCTCCGCAGTCGATGACCCCTGGCGAAGTCGATCTTTATCCCGGGCAGTATTCGCTATCGGGCTGGTTCAGTGCAATTACCCCTTACTTTGATGGCTCACAACGATCTTTGGTTAGCTGGGCGCAGTGTGCGGTGATTGAAAATGGTGTGAATCGTTTTTGTCGCGCTTCCGACAATTCTGCCGAGCTCGATATCAGTTATGGCATCTGGGTTTACGATCATTCCAACGATACGCGACTTCCAGTCGTTAGAGCGAAAACCGATACCGTGATTTCAGAGTTGGCATTAAGCCAACCCAAAGCGAGCGCCGATTTTAGTTTAACCTCCTTCGATCCAGATTTTGTCGATAATGATGACGCCACCGAAGTGGTTTGTGAATTTCCCAATAACCTACCTGTTGCTAATGCTGGGGCCGATAAAGCCGGCTTCGAAGGACAGTTGTTTGAACTCAATGGTTCAAACAGTTACGACCCGGACGGCGATGCAATCAGTTACCATTGGTCGTTAACTGAAAAACCAGAAGCCAGTGCCGCGACTTTGAGCAGCACCAATCAGGTTTCGACTCAGATTCAAAGTGATGTTGTCGGTCGATACCGGGCGCAATTGATCGTTAACGATGGTAAAGACGATAGCGCGCCCGATGAAGTGATTATCAATGTGGTCGCGGCAAATAATGCGCCCAATGCCAATGCTGGCGACGACCAGTCAGTAACCATTGGTACTACCGTTGAACTGAACGGTACTGCCAGTAGCGATCCCGATGGCGATCCGTTGCAATATCGCTGGATGATTCTACAGGCACCGGAACAAAGCAGTGCGACCCTCGATGACAGTGCTAGTGCTACACCGAGATTTACACCGGATCGCGTGGGCAACTACCGATTGCAGCTGATAGTTAATGATGGCAGCGTCGACAGCGCCCCTGATACGGTGAATGTTAATGTTGATACGCCACCCAATCAGGCTCCGATCGCCAATGCGGGCGACGACCAATCGGGCGATGTTGGTCAGCTATTTACCCTGGATGGTAGCGGCAGTCACGATGCCGAAGGTGCTCCGCTAACTTATCGTTGGACCATTCAATCGAAACCGTCTACCAGCACGGCGGCGCTTTATAATGCCAACACGGTTAATCCCAACATCACGCCGGATGCTGAGGGTAACTATGTCATCCAATTGATTGTTAACGATGGGCTTGTCGACAGTGCAGTTGACAGTGTTACAGTAACCGCAATTAAAGTGAATGAACCTCCCATTGCTAATGCCGGTTCCGATCAAACCGGATTAACCGAACAAACCTTTATTCTCAACGGTTCGGCCAGCTCCGATCCCGATGGTGATGCGTTAACTTATTCCTGGACTCTTGTCAGCAAGCCAGAAGGCAGCAGTGCGACGCTAATCAATGCAACCAATGTGCAAGCTTCGATTACCCCAGATTTGGAAGGCGAGTACCTTGTTCAGTTGTTGGTCAATGATGGCGAGCTAACCAGTCAACCAGATTCAGCCAGTATCACGGTCGACCAGGCCAATCAGAAACCCATCGCTGACGCCGGTGCCGATCAGGCTGCTCAGGTCAATGATGAAGTGACTTTGGACGGCTCTCGCAGTTCTGATCCAGACGGCGATCCCTTATTTTACAGTTGGGTATTAACCAGTGTTCCGGATGGCAGTAGCGCGGTATTGATGAATTCCGATAAAGTGAATCCGAAACTTCAGCCAGATGTTGAAGGCAACTATGTGGCGCAATTGGTGGTCAATGACGGTGAGCTCGACAGCGACGCCGATTCTGTCACCGTTACTGCGACGCAAATCAACGAGTCGCCTATTGCCGATGCCGGTTCAGACCAAAACATTAATGCAACCTTGACCGCTGGTTTGGACGGTTCTGCGAGTTTCGATCCTGAAGGTGCAACTCTGGCTTACAGCTGGAGCATTCAACAATCGCCAGAAGGTGCGAGCAGCACTTTATCCGATTCGACGGTGGTCAATCCGCAATTAACAGCCGACACCTACGGAACCTATATTATTCAATTGGTTGTTAACGACGGCGAATCCAACAGTTTGCCAGACAGTGTTTCGATTACCTTCACTTCAGAAAATAACACACCGGTAGCAGACGCAGGTGATGATCGAAATTACGGCCAGAATGCAACTCTACGGCTCGACGGTTCGGCCAGTTACGACCTCGATGGTGATGCGTTAACCTATCGGTGGTCGGTATTGTCACCCGATGACAGCAGCAATATTAGTCTGACCGATGCCGACAGTGCATTCCCGACTGTGTCCATCGACGATAATCAAACCTATCAAATTCAATTGGTTGTTAACGATGGGCGAGAAGACAGTTCGGCCGATGTGGTTTTGCTCAGTTTTGAAAATGCGGCGCCTGTTGCGAATGCCGGTCCTGATATGGCTGGCGATCTTAATCAAACGGTCACCCTCGATGGTTCAGGCAGTTACGACCTGGACGGCGATACTTTGACTTATCAATGGAGTTTCGTTGAAGGTTCGGGTAACAACACGGTTGAGCTGTCCGATCCGAATGCCGTTAATCCTTCCATGTTGTTGCAAGAAGAGGGCTACTATCGTCTTGAACTTCAGGTGTTCGACGGCATCGAGTGGAGTGAACCTGATCAGGTCACGGTCACTGTAGCAAGAAACCTTGCGCCGATCGCCGATGCAGGCACCGACCAGCACACTTATCAGGGCGCACTGGTCACTTTGGACGGCAGTGCAAGTAGCGATCCAGAAGGGGAGGTATTGAATTTCCGTTGGTCGTTGTTGCAAAAACCGGAAAACAGCGACACCACATTAATGAATGTGAACAGTGTCCACCCAACGCTCGACGTTGACGCCGAAGGCGATTACATTTTGCAGTTGATTGTTAACGATGGCGAATTGGACAGTCATCCGGACACCGTACTGGTAACGACATTGAATACTCGGCCAATTGCTGACGCTGGTGACAACGCGACTGCAACGGTGGGTGATCTTGTTGAGTTGGACGGTTCAGATAGTTTCGACCCTGACGGCGACAGTTTAAGTTATCGTTGGACAGTTTCGGCTGCTCCCGGTCAGGCGCCGACGATTCTTAATTCGCAAAGCGCTTCACCATCGTTTACGCCCAACGATCCTGGCACCTACGTGTTACAGTTGATCGTAAACGACGGTGCGATCGACAGTCATCCCGATTCGGTAATGATCGAAGTCGAAGACACGCCGCCCACCTGTGACGTGAGCAACGAAACGCAACGCGTGTTACCGGTTGTGATCCGTGACTTTACCGTTGACCACCCGGATTTCGAATCCGCCATTGGCCAGGACTATGGCATAGTGGCCGATGATTTGGGCGACGACGGACTGCCTGTTTATGCTAATCAAGGTGGCAGCACGCCAACCACCAACGGTGCCGAGTATTTCGATCAGTGGTATCGCGATGTTACGGGCATAAATATGCGCATTGAGAAAACCTTGTTGGTCACTCGTGATGCAGGCTCAACCATCTGGGAATATCAGAACTCAAGCTTCTTCCCAATCGATGGTGAAGGATTTGGTAATTCGGGACTCACCAATCCGGATCACAATTACCACTTTACGCTGGAGACGCATCTGAGTTTCGATTATCAGGGCGGAGAAGTGTTTACCTTCCGCGGTGATGACGACCTATGGGTATTTATTAACGGCAAATTGGCCATCGATATTGGTGGTGTGCACTCGGTTATTGAACGCAGTGTTGATCTCGATGAAGTGGCCGAAGAGTTGGGTATAACCCCGGGCAATCGCTATACCTTCGATCTGTTCTTTGCCGAGCGACATACAGTGGCGTCGAATTTTATGTTCCAGACCAATATGGAATTAGAGTGTCAATAAATACGCACAGAGTTTTTCTATGAACTATTGGCAGTAATAAGAAAATCCTGCTTTTGCATAATGCCGTTCAATTAAGGTGATCGGCATTTTTTTTTTGCGAGCGACGATGACACCAATGCTCATGAATTTAGAGTCGCGTAATCTTCCTCTACATCTAGCTTGCTGTACTAACCGCGAGACGACAGAGAACACTCGCTTCTTCACTTTCTTGCTTTTGAGCGTAGGTGCTTACCCATTTTATCGCATGTTGATTGTTTTATTTTGCGTAAGCTTTCTGAGATCTTTGGCTGGCTTTGTCTTTGCCAATCAAGGCGACCAGACCGCTTGCGATGGTATGCCGCCAGCCGAAATGTGAGTGCCCCCCTTTGTATTGATAGAAAGTTACCGGGTAGCCTTTCAATTGCAAAATATCTCTGAGCTGTCGATTGGTACCGACGGCGGCCAATCCCAGATCGTAGAGTCCGACATCAAGGTAAAATTGAATGTCTTTTGTTTTAGCATGCTTGTAGTTGGACAGGAGCTTGCCTTCGTACTCGGGGTAAATCGGCCAGTTTTTATTGTCGTTTAGCGTGTAGTAAAACGAACCCGACTGCGAAAGTACCGAGCCAATTACATTCGAGTATCTAAAGGCGGTATTTGCTGCAGCGAAGCCTGCTCGGCTCGGTCCTGACACCACGATATTTTTCGCGTTGGTTTTAATAGAATACTGATCTCGAATCCAGGGCAGTATTTCTAGTGCAATAAAATCAGTCATTTGGTCACTGATCAAGTCATTGGAACGATTCCCCTGATTGTGAATAAAAACGGCGATAGTCGGATCGATCTTTTGCTCATGAATTAAGTTATCGAGTACAGTGGGCAAAGGCGTCCATCCTCGCCAGGCTGGTGCTTGCTCTGATGCTGCTGAATAGTTTTGGCCATCAAGTTGCAGAATAAGATTGTGCGCATAGTCCGGGTTATAGTCTGCTGGCACATAGACTTCAATCTTTCGTTGCTCACCCATGAACTCGCTGTCCAGTATGAATTCGCGCAGAGTGCCTTTCGGTATCGTTGGTCTGCTTCGAATATACTCCGACAATGGAGCATCGGGACCGACAATTACTCCATCATTGACATGCTCCATAGACGTCCTTGTCAGGTTCTTCGAACCTTTCACTGGAGTGTTTTTAAATTCATTAACACCATAGGTAAACCATGCATCACTGGGAATTATTTGCGTGCAAAAATAAATAGAACTGCCATCTAATTTACTGAACCTTAAACCATAAAAATCGGGACCACCAGACTGCATTATGTAGTCGGTTTCTTCACTACCTTTGGCAAAATACGTGACGGTAACTGTTGTAGGATCGTTGGGGTTTGATTCGATAATATGTTTTTCGGAAAGCCCATTATAAAAACGGGCCGCTGCGTTTGGGTCTTTCTGTTGGTCAAGCCAAATCTTATACAGTGTTTCTGTCGGGTATTTGGTTTTGGCGACGTCCTTTTGTTTTTCGTTCGCTGCAACGGTAGTCGCTACGAACAGGAAAAACAGTAAAGAAATTGAGAGTATCTTCATTGAGATGATGGGTTCCCTTTGGTTGTTATAACAATAGATTTTTGTGTCGACTGCGGCAGTGTTGTTGTTTGAAAATTATCCAATCGTTCGTTTGGATAATTTTTTAAATCTTGGATTTTACCGGTATTACGCCATCCCATTAACAACCGTAAAGCTCGATAAGTGGGTTAATTTACTCGGGAAAAATTGGAGCGATTGTTGTTGACACAAAAACTACCAATGATCCATCGGCGTAGTTACTTCACAAAAAATTCCAGTTTTACTTCGAGCCCACCTCGCGGTAGGTTGGATAACGTGATCTCGCCATTGTGCAATTCGGTGATGCGTTTAACGATTGCCAGTCCCAGCCCCGAACCTCGCCCAGTTCTTGCTTGTTCACCACGAGCAAATGGCTGGAATAAACGCTCGACATCGACGTCGGCGATGCCTTCACCGTGATCGGATACTTTTATGGTAATGGTATTACGATGATAATAAGAGGTGATTTCGATCGGTGGTTCGCCGTAACGAAACCCATTTTCGACCAGATTGCCAATTAGCCGCTTCATGGCCAGAACTTTTACCGGGTATTTCGGCAAAGTGCCAAGATCAATTCTAACGTCTCTTTGGTGCAACAAATTGTTTTCGGCGATCTGTTCAATTATCTGATTAATGTCGACTTCTTGTTCGGCTTCGTCTCGCCCGTCGCGAACAAACGAAATGAATTGATCGATGATGGCATCCATATCTTCGGTGTCGGCAATGATGCCATTTTTGGTTTCTTCTTCGGCTTCGCCAAGAAATTCTGAAGCCAAACGAATTCGTGTAATGGGCGTTCGCAAATCGTGTGAAATACCGGCGAGCAATAAGGTCCGATCTTCTTCAAGTTGGTGCACGTCTTTTGCCATTTGGTTGAATGCGCGAGTTACCGCGACCAATTCTTTGGCGCCTTTCTCTTTGAGTTTTCCCGGATAGTCGCCGCGACCAATTTCGCGGGCGGCAAATTCGAGTCGCTTCAAAGGCCGGTGCAATTGTTTGGCAAACAACCAGCCACCAAGACAACTGAGCAGAAAAATAATGCTGAAATAGATGACCGGTACCAGATAAATCCAATAGTCAACGCGCACCGAAGGAATTCTTATCCAGATGTCCTTTTGCTGCGGGTGTAAAATCCAGTAGTAGGCTTTGTCCGACTCTTCAATACGAATTTCGGTGCCTTTTCCCAAATATTTGGACAACTGGTTGGACAGACTTTTGTAGTAGATGGCTTCGGACAATCCTTTTCCCAAGGCTTCTTTGAATGGGTAAGCACGAATGCCCGTTTTTTCGGCGAATTGATTGCGAACCGCTTCAGACACATCGTTCTGTTCGTGAATGACAATGGTATTCATCTGGTTGGCCATTTGTTTCATCAAGATGTCGTTACTTGGTTGCACTACCAGAAAAGCAGTAATGAACAGGTAAACGATCAAGTTAACGAATAACAATCCGGCGATTAATAATGCGGTGCGGCCAAAAGCGCCACGAGGAAGAATGCTCATAAGTCAAAAGCGGTAGAATTTAAAGAGGATCGGTTGCCAGTCACTGGTCGTCAACCCATCCATCATTGGTCACAGTTGCGATCAGGCAGCACCACCGTCAGGAACAAAAACGTAGCCCACGCCCCAAACGGTTTGAATGTAGCGCGGTTTTGCCGGGTCTTCTTCGATCATTCTGCGCAAGCGCGAAACCTGAACATCAATGCTTCGCTCCAGTGCACTGTAATCACGTCCACGTGCCAGATTCATCAGCTTGTCGCGCGACAAAGGTTGACGGGCATTCGAGACCAATGCCTTTAGAACGGCGAATTCCCCACTGGTGAGATTCATGACTTCATCACCGCGGCTCATTTCTCGCGTTGCCAAGTTTAATTTGAACGCACCGAATTCAATTTCTTTTTCTTCGGCGCTGGGGGCTCCGGGAATTTCTTTCATGCGACGACGTAAGACTGCTTTAACCCGCGCTAACAATTCCCGGGGATTAAACGGTTTAGCCAGATAATCGTCGGCGCCAAGTTCAAGACCGATAATACGATCCACTTCGTCGCCTTTGGCGGTTAACATGATAATGGGAATGTTGTTGTCGGCAGAGCGGAGGCGACGACAAATCGACAAGCCATCTTCGCCCGGCAGCATCAAATCGAGCACCATCAGATGATAGTTTTCTCGCTCCAGAAACCGGTCCAGTTGCTCAGCGTTGGCGACGGTTCGAACAATATACCCCTGTTCTTTCAGATAGCGTTCGAGAAGACTGCGAAGTCTGAGGTCATCATCAACGACCAGTATTTTTGGAGTTTCTTCACTCATGGCCCATTTCCATTGTTGAATGTTTATTTTTCGTTTAACCCAGAGTTACAAATCAGTTTAGCATGGTTGGCATTTTTTCCATGGTATCAATGAATTATAAACATCCACAAGCGCGGGAATGTAACCATTTATTGGTTTTTGGGTTATCTGTTTGCCGCTGAAACTCCCTTTCGTGCTCAGCTTTGGGTATAATCGCGCGCCTTAAAGTTATCTTTGCAATCCACCCAGAGAAGGATCAGGAATCAGTACATGCTAAATATTGCACAACGAATTGCCGAGCAGTTATCGGCCCGACCGCAGCAGGTCGAAGCTGCTATTCAGTTACTGGATGAAGGATCAACCGTACCGTTTATAGCCCGTTACCGAAAAGAGGTCACTGGCGGACTGGACGATACGCAACTTCGAACTCTGGAAGAACGCCTGACGTATTTGCGCGAACTGGAAGAGCGTCGTGCAGTTATCTTGAAGAGCATCGACGATCAAGAAAAGCTGACACCTGAGCTGGAGCAGTCGATAAAGACCGCCGAAACCAAAACCGAACTCGAAGATCTGTATCTGCCCTATAAGCCGAAACGTCGTACCAAAGCGCAAATCGCCCGTGAAGCGGGGCTTGAGCCTTTGGCCATTGGTTTACTGGAAAACCCGCAACAAGATCCGGAAGTCGAAGCCGCAAAGTACCTGAACAGTGAGCACAAAATCGACGACAACAAGGCAGCATTGGACGGCGCGCGTCAAATTCTGATGGAAAAATTTGCCGAAGACGCCACCTTGCTGGGCCAGCTGCGTGACTTTATCTGGGACAACGGCTTTCTCAAGTCGACTCTGGTCGAGGGGCAGCAGGAGTCGGGGCGCAAATTCTCTGACTATTTCGACTATTCCGAGGCGCTGAACAAAATTCCGTCGCACCGTGCATTGGCCGTTTTGCGTGGTCGCAATGAAGGCGTTTTAAGCATACAGCTGGTGCCAACCAAAGAATTATTGGACGATGAATCGGCGTCCAACCCCTGCCAACAGATGATTGCTGATCGCTTCGGCATTCGTAACGAAGGTCGACCGGCTGATACCTGGCTGCAAACTGTCGTCATGTGGACCTGGCGAATCAAGTTGCACATGCATTTCGAAACTGAATTGATTGGCCGAGTGCGGGAAGACTCTGAGTCAGCTGCGATCAATGTATTTGCCAACAATTTGCGCGATCTTTTGATGGCTGCGCCCGCCGGCGCCAAAGTGACCATGGGACTGGATCCGGGTTTGCGAACCGGCGTTAAAGTGGTGGTAGTGGATGACACTGGCAAATTACTGACTCACACCACCATTTTCCCTCACGCGCCGCAAAATCAATGGGATCAGTCGCTGCGCAAACTCGCAACTTTATGTGAAATGCATAAAGTGGATCTGGTCAGCATTGGTAACGGTACGGCATCCAGGGAAACCGATAAGTTGGTGTCCGAGTTGCAAAAGAAACACACCGAATTGAAATTCGATCGCATTATGGTCAGTGAAGCGGGTGCGTCAGTCTACTCGGCTTCGGAGCTGGCGGCGTTGGAATTTCCCGATCTGGACGTATCGTTTCGTGGTGCAGTGTCGATTGCCCGTCGTTTGCAGGACCCACTGGCGGAGCTGGTAAAAATCGAACCGAAATCGATAGGTGTTGGCCAGTACCAACACGACGTCAGTCAGAGTCAACTGTCGAGAACGCTGGGCGCCGTGGTCGAAGACTGTGTAAACGCAGTCGGGGTTGATTTGAATACCGCCTCGGCACCTTTGCTGTCACGGGTTTCTGGGTTAAACAAAACTCTGGCCTCCAATATTGTGACTTTCCGCGAGAGCCATGGCCGGTTTAGCAATCGCAAAGAGTTGATGAAAGTGGAGCGGCTGGGACCGAAAGCGTTTGAGCAGGCGGCCGGTTTCTTACGCATTACCGATGGTGAAAACCCGCTCGACGCGTCGTCGGTTCACCCCGAAGCTTATCCTGTGGTCGAAAACATTCTGCAGACGGTGGGCGACAAAGACATCAAGCAGGTCATGGGTAACACCGATATCATTCGCAAGCTGGTGCCAGAAAAATTTGTTACCGAGCAGTTTGGAGTGCCAACGATCACCGATATTCTGAAAGAGCTCGAAAAGCCCGGCCGCGACCCTCGGGGTGATTTCAAGATGGCCAAGTTCAAAGAAGGCGTGGAGCATCTGGAAGATTTAAAACCGGGAATGGAGCTTGAAGGCACGGTCACCAATGTGACGGATTTCGGTGCATTTGTCGACGTTGGTGTTCATCAAGATGGCCTGGTGCACATTTCAGTGATGTCAGATAAGTTCATCTCCAATCCGCGAGAAGTGGTTAAAGCGGGTGATATTGTGCGCGTGCACGTGGTGGATGTGGATATTAAACGTCGACGTATCGGCTTGTCGATGGTCGGCCCAAATCCGGAAAACGCGACTCAGCCGATGGCAAAAGAGCGTCCGCAACGCCAAAAGTCGCAGGGTAAACGTCAGCGAGGATCGCAGGCCCCAGCGGGTGCTTTGGGCATGGCGTTAGCCGATGCATTGAAAGGCAAACGTTAAGCGATAAGGCATTGGTTAGCATTTCCGTTGTGCGATCGCACAACGGAAATTGTAAAAAAATGTTTGCAACGCGAATCACGGTTTGTTATAAAGTTTGTGCGCTAGCGAATACAAAGAAACTCGGAACAACCGAGTCTTGCAGACTGGAAAACCTTTAATGGCCTCACAAAGTGGGGCTTTTTTATTGCTGCTAGTTTTTTACTTCTAGAATGGTTGTTTCATGAGTTGTCGGTTTTAAAGTCATCGTTAAAAGCACCTCTGCCGAAAAAGAAGCAGTCTGCAGAAAACGGCACCAAGAATTCTCGCCCGCAGAAAAGCGTTTTAAATCAAAACTTCTTTAACACAGTCTCACGGACACACATTTTGTCTGTCGGCAAGTCTTGTTAGAAAATTTTTCCAGACAATTGACGCGATCAGCTCGCCGACGATTCATTGGCCGCTTTATTTTGTTTTCTTTCCTGATAACGCCAACGCAAAACCATGATGCCACACAGGGCGAAAAAAGCGGCGGGTATCCAGCGAGCGGCCTGGTCCAGCGAAACGATTAAAATGATGGCCAGGGTCAAGTACAAAAATGGCAATAGCTCGTAAAGCGTTCGATTTAGCATAGCGTGTTCTCCTTAGGCATGATCAATCTGTCCATGAATTCAGCTGATCGGTTACGGCTCTCTTTATACAGAAAAAGTGGTAAAAATTAAACTGACATAACGTAATTTTATAAAATATTTCGTTTACCTATATTTTTACGGTTGTGCATTTTTTGCACCCAAGTTGTCGACTTGTAAAAGGTTTCAGTTGCCGGATTGTTGCAATGCAGCTCGGTTTTCGTGCTATAAAAGATTATGATTCTGTCTAATAAATTAATGTCAGGGGCGTGAACACATGTCGTTAAGAAATACCTTTGGGCTGCTGTACGAACCGGAAAAGCAATGGCAAAAGATTTCCGAGAAAAACGACTCGATCGTAAAAACCTATTTTAAATTTCTGGTGGTGATGGCACTGATCCCACCGGCGGCGGCATTTGTCGGCAGCACCTACGTGGGTTGGACATTGAGTTTTTCGGAGACCCAACGACTGACCGTTGAAAGCGCCCTAAAGTTATCAATATCGGCCTATTTTGCCATATTGGCGGCGGTGTTTGCTCTGGCAGCTTTCATTCAGTGGATGGCAAAAACTTACGGCGCATCACCATCGCTGAAGCGCTGCATGAACCTGGCGGCATACAGTTGCACCCCGTTATTTCTGGTCAGTATCTTGGGCGCCTATCCAATTTTATGGCTCGACATGTTGTTTTCACTGGTGGCAATTGCCTGGGCGGTTTATCTTTTGTACACCGGCGTACCGATCATGATGGGTATTGATAAAGAGCGTGGGTTTATGTTTGCCGGCTCCATTATCACCGCTTGCATGTGTATTTTGGTGGGCATGTTGGCCGTCACCGTCATTTTCTGGGGATCTGGATTGGCGCCGACTTTCACCAGCTAGCGTTTTGACGGTATCGGTCAAACGTCGATACCGTCTCTCTGAAACTGTTCCAGCAGTCGAGTTTTGTTACATATGACCGTAGATTTTTCTTTCCGGTCTGATATTCTCGTCGCATTCCAAGATAAATAAAGATCATTATGACTCGCTACATTACCCAACTTCAGCGCACCATCAATACCCGTTGGTTTAATGCGCTCATTGCTGTTTTTTGTGCTTCTTTGATTGCTGCAGCCTTGTATTTTCAACACGTTGAGAATCTTGAGCCTTGTCCGCTTTGTATTTTTCAGCGCGTGGTGGTGATGGCGTTCGGCGTCTGGTTTTTTCTGAAGGCGCTTCATGGCCCGCGCCCCGAGGCCAAAATGCAGTGGGTGTATTTTGTGGTCGGCTTGATCATTGCGGGAGTGGGCGTGTTTTTGAGTGCCCGTCATGTTTGGCTGCAAAGTTTGCCCGAGCATCTGGTGCCTGCTTGCGGCCCGGCGCTGGATTACCTATTGGATGTTTTACCTTTTTTGGAAGTGATTGAAGTGGTGATGCAGGGCTCGGGTGAGTGTGCCAAAGACGATGGTTGGTCGTTTTTATGGTTGAATATGCCCCAGTGGATGCTGGTGATCTTTTCCGGATTCAGTCTGTTCTGCTTGTTTGGATTGTTCTCCCGCTGGCAGGCGCGCAAGCCCTTTTAACGTTACAGGTTTTCGAAGGGCAGCTGGATCTGCTCTTCGTGCAGTGATTGCTCCGCTGGTCTATTACTGATGTTTTCTACCGGAATATTGATGGTAAAGCAGGTACCAATGTCCAGTGCTGACTCAACCCTGAGTTGCCCTTTCAATTGTTCACAAATGATAAAGTAAGATACCGATAGTCCAAGACCGGTACCTTTACCTTCCGATTTAGTGGTGAAAAAAGGTTCAAACACGCGCTTTCGCACTTTTTCACTCATTCCGGGTCCGTTATCGATGATGTCGATGCGAATTGTTGACGATTCCAGCTTCGCTTTGACCGTGATGGTGGGGGCATTATTGTCTTTTTTCGACGCCAGAGCCTGTGCCGCATTCACCAGCAAGTTGAGCAATACCTGATCCAGCTGATTTTTTTGCGCTTTGATGGGCGGCAGATTGGGTTGTATTTCTTTGATGATTTTTATGTCGCGAAAATCATGTTCGCGGTATTGAGTGAAGTCTTTCTTCGCCAGCCGGATAGAAGTTAACAAAGCGGTCTCGACGTCGGTTTCGCAGGGCTCTCCCTGACTCGGGCGAGCGAAGCTCAGCATGTCGGTGACTATCATTGCAGCCCGTTCACCGGCTTCTTTAATGGCTTGCAGCGCGGCCGATATTTTTTGTTGCTCCAGATATTGCACCACTTTATTCAGATCCAACTCCAGCTCCTGAGCAATGCGCTGATTGCGCGGAAAGTCGGGAGTTAAGCGACGACTGATATTTTGCGTGCTCTGTAGAATGGCGCCCAGCGGATTATTAATTTCGTGCGCCATTCCGGCGGCCAGCCCACCAAGCGACATCATTTTCTCGGTTTGTACCAGCATTTCGTCAAATTGCGCTTTTTCGGTAATGTCGTCGAGTCGAATGACCACGCCCGGATCGTCGGAACCCGCTGTCTGGCTGAGCGGATAAACCATGACTTCGAATTGCTTTTGTTCGTCGTTCATACGAATGCTGATGGTCCGGCTCAATTTGTCGGTGCCGTTATTGCTTTGACGTATCAGCTTCAGGATGGTCGATTTGAATTGTGGTAACAGCCGAGTGATCACCTGTCCAACCGCGGCGCCCTCAAAAATGCCGAACACTTTCTCGGCTTCCAGATTCCATTGCGTCACTTTGAGCTGGTTATCGAGGGCGATAATCACCGAGGGCATGGAGTTGACCAGATTTTCCAGCAATAGTCGAATTTCGTAAATGCGTTTTTCGGTTAACTCGCGCTTATGCACCTCTTCAACCAGTTTTTCGGTGCGCTCCTGCATTCTGCTTTCGAGGCGGTTTTTAACCCGTTCTAACGCTTCTTTTGAATCGTACAATTCTTTCTCGACTTGTCGGCGCCGGGTGATGTCGCGCGCGATTTCGAGGTAATGGGTACCTTCCATCCAGCCAGCGATGGATATGTGATTTTCCACCGGCAGGCGCCGGTTATCGACAGTGCGATAGGTCGACTCAAAGGTGATGGTCTGGCCGCTGTACAACTGTTGGTGCATTCGTGGGTTACGGTACAAGGTGCATTCAATGTCGAGATCGGTGTTGTGCATCGATTTTAGTTGTTCAATTGAAAACCCCAGCATTTCACAGGCTTTGCGATTGGCATTGATGATTTGGCCATTGGGCCGGGTAATTAAGATCATATCGGCGGCGTGATCGATCAACTCGGCGACATTGCGTCGGGTCTCGGTGGTCTGGACTTCTTTGCGGTGCACCTTAGTCAGCAGAAAATACAGCGGCACAAATAAAATGATGGCAGTAACCACGGCCACTTCCAGATCGAACAGCAATTTATCGTTGCTCAGTTCCTGATCCGCGTACAGGTGATACATCCAGTCCACCAGCAGCGGTGACATCAGCAACATCAAAGCGATAAGCAGAATCCAGTGGACCAAAGACAGTTTTTGCAGCAGCTTTTTCATTTTAATCGTTAGTCGCTTCGCGATAAGTGATTGATATTGCTAAATTAGCATCTTAGATGAAATCGTCCCTTTGCGCACGGTAAAGTCTTTGCGTTATTTGTAGGATGTGATAAAAAGTAAAGTATTATTATAAGTTGTGGGTGTTCAGACACGAGTTGAATGGTCGGTTCGCTTGGTTGATGGAAGTAACTGAGAGATAACCGGAAGAAACCGAGAGGCTACCATCGGCGAACTCTGGCTATCGGGCCGGGCAACTTCGCCCACGACCAAAAACAACACAAAGTTGGGAGAAGTGTATGCCGGATTCTGTAGAGCAGGATTCCAGGACTCAAACGGTGATCGAGCGTTGGCTGGCAGAACGAAATGAGCTTCTGGTGTTGTATTGTCGACTGACCGGGAAGCGTAAAGATATGATTTTGCCGGATGAAAGTCAGATCAACCAATTCTGTGATATTTTAATCGATTATGTGTCTGCGGGGCACTTTGAAGTCTACGAACAGGTCGTCAGTCATTGCGACCGGAACGGAGCAGACTCGTTGCAGCTGCTGCAAGAACTGTTTCCCAGAATCAGTAAAACCACCGACATTGTTGTCGATTTTAACGACAAGTATTCCGATGCCAAAGCCAATGAAACGCTGATGGGTGAACTGGACAGAGATTTATCGGCGTTGGGCGAAGCAATCGCAAACCGGGTAGAAATGGAAGACAAGTTAATTCAAACCTTGTCGACCCATCATTAGGAGCCAATATGATTCGGGTGATAATTGAACGTCAGCTAAAGCCAGATTGTTACGATGAGTACGCCACCATTATTCGGCGGGCAAAAAAGGAGGCAACGCGTAAACCGGGGTTTATGGGTGGCGAGCTTTATTTTGATCTCGACGATAGCAACAAAATCACCATTATTGCTGCATGGGATAATTTAGAGAATTGGCAACTGTGGGATCAAAGTGACGAGCGTCGAGCTCTGACCGAAGAACTGTCAAAAATTATGCAGGGTGATGAAAAAATTAAAGTATTAAAAAGCGGCCGCTAGACTGCATGCAAGCCTAACTTCTCTCCATTGCTCGTGCCAGCTCGCTCTTGAGTTGGCCTGTCAGGGCGAAAAACAACATCTTGAAATCGCTGATGAACGACCACCAGGGGTACTGAAAAGTCGCCGGTCGATTGTGCTCGAAAAAGAAATGACCGACCCAGGCGGGACCGTATCCGGCAATCAAAGGAATCCAGAGCCAGGCCCAGCTTTGGCTGGCCAGAATCCACACCAGCGACAGCATCGCCAGTGTGGTTCCGAAGTAGTGCAGTGCCCGGCACGATCCAAGGCTGTGCTCTCGCAAATAATGCAGCCAGAACTCGTCGTAACCTTGGATGCGGCCGGAGTTTTCCATGTTTACTGAGTCGCTTCGGCCTTGGGTTGCTCTTCGGCTTTGGCTTGCTCGGTATCCGCTTCAGGATTGATGTCGAGCAATTCAACGTCAAAAATCAGCGTGGCGCCGGGGGGAATGCTGCCAGGACGACCTTGATCGCCATAAGCCAGATCGGAGGGAATATAGAAGCGGTACTTGGCGCCTTCGCTCATCAACTGCAAACCTTCGGTCCAGCCAGAGATAACACGATTCAACGGGAATTCTGCTGGCTCGCCGCGTTTAACAGAGCTGTCAAACTCACTTCCGTCAATTAAAGTACCGGTGTAGTGAACCTTAACCACGTCAGTGGCAGCCGGGTAATTTTCTTTGTCGCCTTCCTGCAGCACTTTGAAGTGCAGGCCAGTGCCACTCTCTGCGGCTTTGATTTCGGCGTCTTCGGCTTTCAACTTGGCAATGTGTGCTTCGCCTTCTGATTTATTTTTGGTCAGTTTTTCTTGTTGTTTGGCGAGCATTTCTTTTTGCATGGATTGTTGTAAGGCTGTTACCTGTTTTTGAATTTCTTCCTGAGTCAGCGCAGACTTGCCTTCAAGACCGTCGTTGAAACCCTGTTTCAGCATCTCGTAGTCGAGTGTGTCGGAGCTCATTTCACCAGTATCTTTCGCCAGCCGGGTACTGAACATGGCGCCCAGTGCGTAGCTTTGCTTTTCGGCATCGGTTGTTGGCTTGGCTGCGGGTTTTTCAGCAGGTTGTTGATTACAACCGACAATCAGCGCTGAAAGAACGGCGATAGAGATTAGTTTTTTCACAAAATTTCCCCTAAAGTAAGTAAATGAATGGCTCTATTTAAACCAGCAGTCTAACGGCATATGACTAAAAAACCAAACGATGCTGTCGAGGTGGAATTGTTGATGAATCAAACTGTGAAAAGCTTAGCGCTTTCACTGATTATATTGTCTTGCGTAGTGATCAGCGGATGTGAAGAATCGCCGCAACCGGTGGCAACCTGGCAACATGCCGCAGTCGGTATGCTGGATGCCTCTCTATCGGACGATGGGCGCTACGCTCTGGTCAGTTCGGTGAATCATCAGGCCGGATACTGGGACTTGCAGGCCAATGAACTGTTGTTTCAATGGCGGCACAACGACAATCCAGAAGATGGCATTATTGCGACCGATATTTCCCCCGATGGCACCCGGGCCATTACCGCCGACAATCGAACTTTTGTGATTTGGAATACCAGCAACGGACAGGCCTACGGTTATTGGGAAGCGCCCGCACAGATTGCTGCAGTGGCGATATCCGATAAGGGGCGATTTGTGTTACTCGGACTGCGCAACGGCAAGGTGATCCACATCAGTATGGAAACCGGGCGTCGTTTGGAATTCACCGCCCACCGGGTAGAACCGATAGCTTCGGTTGATATTTCTCCCAACGGACTTTGGGCCTTCAGTGGAGCCAGTGATGGCCGTGCCATTTTATGGAATACGCAAACCGCGCAGCCGCGGTTTATTTTCGAACACGATACCCGTGTTACGCTGGTGCGCTTGCAACGGCAGGGTCAGTTGGCTTTCACCGCAGGCACCCGCGGAAACGCCATCTTGTGGGATCTAAGCAATGGCACTGAAATCACCCGACTGAAGCTGAAGCCGCGAGAATACGTCACCACGGCGGTGGCGTTTTCAGCGGACGGTTCGAAAGTGGTTACCGGAGCGCCGGATCGCGATATTGTGCTCTGGTCGACTCGAAACGGTGCCAAGCTTGCCGCCTGGCAAGCCAAAACCCGCGAAGTCAGTCGTCCGGTGGGCGCCATTGTCTGGGCGGTGGCATTCGATAAAGACGGGCAGCACATTGTGACCGAAGCGTCGTCAGGTTACGGTCAGAAATGGCGCATACCGGTACTAAACCCGGGTGGTGCGCCTCAATAGATTGCGTTGCCGCAAAGCTCGATGAATCGGTTGAGACACGGCTGAAAAAGTCACGTCTTATTGGCTAAAGGTGTCGCCGAAAAAATTGCCTTCGTGCCATTGCGGTCGCGTTGGACTGTTACCGATTTCCCGGCCTATTAAAAAATTCACCTGGGTGAACCTGGCACCAGCCTGATAATCGATGGGCAACGAAGCTTCATCACTGGGTTGGTGGTAATGTTGTTTGAAAAACTTCTGGAATATTTCGCCGCCGTTGATTGATTCGTCCAGCGATTTAAACCCGGGCACCAGAAATACAGCGGGAACACCCTGTTTTACGAAGGAGTAATGATCTGAACGCACAAAAACGTTTTGCTCGGGCATCGGATCGGGCGACAACTGCAAATCCAGTCGTTCCGCCGCGCGTTTAACGTAGCCTTCCATAGTCGAGTGCTGCGCACCAAAGGCGATAACGTCACCGATGGGGTATAAAATCAGTGGCATGTCGAGATTGATGTTGGCCACAATCTGTTCAATGGGTACGGTCGGGTTTTGTGCGTAATAATCGGAACCCAACAGGCCTTTTTCTTCGGCGGTAACGGCCAAAAATAATACCGATCGTTTTGGCGGATGCTGCGCAAACAAGCGCGCGGTTTCGAGCATGATGGCGGTGCCGCTGGCATTGTCGAGCGCACCATTGTGGATGCTGTCGCCGTCATCCTGATCGTATTCACCCAGATGGTCCAGATGAGCGGTATAAATGATATATTCTTGTTTCAAAACCGGATCGGTACCTTCAACCATGCCCACGACGTTATAACTTTCAATGTTTTTAAAGTTGGACCGGGTCTCGATCGAAGCGGAGAACCCCAGTTCAAATTTCGGCAGCGGTTCCTGATTCTCGACCATCGAGATTAGCGTTTCGTAATTAACCGGGGCATCAGCCAATAACTCAGCCGATGCCTGTTGGCTCAATAATGCACTGCCCTTGATTTGTGCAATGCTGTTGCCCGGGTTGCCATCGGCATCCAGCCAGGAGAGCCAGGGATGATTCATGCTGTATTTCATCTTGTTATAGCTGAAGCGTTTCTCAGCCTGAGGCGTGTGCAATATCATAATGCCGACTGCGCCTCGATCGGCTGCAGCTAACGCCCTTTGTCGGGCCGAGGCAAAATGCGCGCCTTCTTCAGACGGGAACGATTCGGGTTGGCCCGCCAGCACCACCACGATTTTGCCCTCGACATTGAGATCGGCGTAATCCTGATGTTGTAACACGGGGGCGTCAATACCGAATCCGGCAAACACCAGCGGAGCGGTTATCTTCAGTTCGCTGGCGAGGCTACTTCCGCGGGTTACGAAGTCGTCTGGCAGGCTTAATGCGACTTTTCCATCGGGTTTATTCAAGATGAGTCGAACGCCGCTGGTGTCGATTTGTCGTTGTTGAAAAGTAATTTTTTGCAAGTAAGAACCGGGGTCGCCGGCGGTTTTTAATCCAAATTGTGAAAAATGCGACGCCACGTATTTGGCTGCGATATTGTATCCGTCGGTGCCAGTTGCGCGGCCTTTTAACAGGTCATCGGCCAGAAACGTGACGTGCGCTTTCAGCGCGTTTTGATTGACTGCCGGAATATCGGTGTCGTTTTTGCGCTCCGATTTTTCTGCCAGGCATCCCGAAAGAAAAAAGATGGACAGGCAACAGAATAACCCGGTGCGACGCGATGTAAGACTGAATTTCATAACCACAACGTATTCGAAAAATGGAGTTTAAGGTTACTGGCTTTGAATTAAAACACCAGCACAACTTCGTAACAAGGTTTAAAAGATTGTGTCGAGATGGTGGGATTGGTGCGGGTACAAGTAAAGCCATCAGTCAATCCATTTGTCGAAAACACAGCTTGTGTATCAGAACTTTGTGCCGACAGTCGATTTATCCACGATCCAATCGTCGCTATAATACGGCCACCCTATCAGTCCATTAAAGAAGGTTTTACTTTTGAACGACTTGGCAAAACGCGACCTGTCAGTGCTTTGGCACCCTTGCACCCAAATGAAGGAACACGAGATTTATCCCATGTTGCCGATAGTCAAAGGTGACGGCCTGTATCTGATTGATGATCAGGGCAATCGGTACATGGACGCCATCAGCAGTTGGTGGGTCAATTTGTTTGGTCATGGCCGACACGAAATTAAAACCGCGATTCAGCAGCAGGCCGATCAACTGGAGCAGGTCATATTTTCCGGGTGTTCCAACGTCCCCGCCATTGAACTTGCCGAAAGGCTGGTGGATATCACGCCCAAGGGGCTGGATCGAGTGTTTTACGCCGACTGTGGTTCCGCGGCGGTCGAAGTTGCCATCAAAATGAGTTTTCAATACTGGAAAAATATTGGGCGACCGGAAAAGCAGAAATTCATTGCTTTATCAAACGGCTATCACGGTGAAACCATGGGCGCCTTATCAGTGGGCGATGTGGCTTTGTACAAAGAAACTTACGGTCCGTTATTGTTCGATACTATCATGGCTCCCTCTCCCGACTGTTTTTATCGTGAAGCAGGAGAAAGCTGGCACGATTATTCATTGCGCCAGTTTGAGAAAATGCGAACTTTGGTAGAGCAACACCATCACGAAGTTGCGGCGGTGATTCTGGAACCGCTGGTTCAATGCGCCGGTAATATGAGAATGTATCATCCAGTTTATTTGAGTGAGTTGCGAAAGTTGTGCGATGAATTTAATGTCCATCTGATATTGGATGAAATCGCCGTCGGCTTTGGTCGCACCGGAACTCTGTTCGCCTGCGAGCAAGCCAATATAACGCCAGACTTTATGTGCGTTTCGAAAGGCGTAACGGGTGGGTTTTTACCTTTGGCGGCAGTATTGACCAGCGAACACGTTTATCAGGCGTTTTATGATGATTACGCGACCCTCAAAGGTTTTCTGCATTCGCACAGTTACACGGGTAACGCGCTGGCATGCGCCGCCGGTGTGGCAACACTGAATATTTTCAAGCAAGAACCGGTATTGGAAAACAATCAGCCGTTGATTAAAAAGCTGGCCGAGGTGGGTAAACGTTTTAACGACCATCCACACGTCGGTGATGTGCGTCAAACAGGTATGATACTGGCCATCGAAATGGTAAAAGAGAAAGCCAGTCGCGAAGAATTTGATTGGCGCGAACGACGGGGAATTCGTGTTTATCAGCACGCGCTGACCCAGGGGGCTTTGTTGCGTCCACTGGCTAATGTGGTTTACATGATGCCACCTTATGTGATCACCGAAGACGAAATCGAACGGCTTGCTGAGATTGCCTGGCAGGGCATTGAAAAAGCGACCCGGGACTGAATCATGCGACTGAACCGAGTATACGTTGATTGCCCGATCCAATGTGAGCAATCGTTGGCACTGCCTTCCGACGCGGTACGTCATCTGGTAACCGTTTTGAAAATGCGCGTGGGCGAAGACATAGTGGTGTTCAATGGCGATGGTTTTCAGTATCAGGCGACGATCGAACGGATCGATAAAAAATGCACCATGGTTCGTGTTAACACGCGACAAAATATTGAAAACGAGTCGCCTCTGAGTTTACATTTATTTCAGGCTGTATCGCGTGGCGACAAAATGGATTTGACCATTCAGAAGTCGGTAGAACTTGGCGTTCACTCGATAACCCCTATTTTTACTGAACGTTGCGGCGTTAAATTGAATTCAGAACGTCTGGAAAAGAAGCAGCGCCATTGGCAAAAAATCATTCAAAGTGCTTGCGAGCAATGTGGGCGAAATCGAATACCCGAGTTAAAACCCGCGGTTCAGTTTGCCTCTTTGTTGCAGCAGCCGATGGATTGGAATAAAACCTTGATTTTGAACCCGCATTCTGGGACTCGCCTGTCAAATTTACCTAAAACCGATGCGCTTCAATTGATCATTGGTCCAGAAGGCGGATTGAGTGATAGCGAAATCGAGCAGTTGGAAAAACAAAACTGTCTCAGTGTTCAACTCGGTCCACGAATATTGCGAACGGAAACCGCGGGACTGGCTGTGATCAGTGTGTTGCAAAGTCTGATGGGCGATTTTTAAAACGTGTTTTCAGGCGAACGGAACATGGAGTTCTCTAAAATCTTCTATGTGCTTAGCTGAAAATGCTTGATGCATTGAGTTACAGTGGATTGCCAGCTATCTCAACCTTCGAAACGAACTCTTCAAATTTGGAAGCACTAACGGGTCGGCTGAAATAGTAACCTTGGTATTGCTCGCAGCTCATTTGTTTAAGTGCGTTGAGGTGTTGCTCGAACTCGACACCCTCGGCAACTACCTGAAAATCGAGGTTGTGCGCCAATTCAATTATCGAACGTACTATATTCTTATCTTTTTTCGACTCGTGCATATTCATAATGAAAGTTTTGTCAACTTTGAGTACGTCAATCGGAAATTCTTTCAAATAATTTAGCGATGAAAAACCGGTGCCGAAATCATCAACGGCCAGAATAAAACCAAGCGCTTTTAACTGACGCATGGTGCGCTTTACTGTTTCCAGATTTTCAACCAACATACCTTCAGTGATTTCTATACTAATGCACTTTGGATTTACTTTGTACTGCTGCAACTTTGTGTTTAACAGTTCTAACAAAATATCGGGAGTTGAAAATATACTGGCCGATAAATTAATCGCGATTTTACTGATGTCAAACTGCGCTGCATTCCATTGCATGACTTGGCGAAACACTCTATCAACGACGATTTTGTCAATTTCAACTATTAGGCCAAGTCTTTCGGCGTCGGGAATAAACTGATCCGGGAAAATGGTTTTACCACCCGCATTCTCCCAACGAATTAGCGCCTCAGCCCCGACGACTTCATCATTGCTCAAACTAACAATCGGTTGATAGTAAAACACAAACTCCTGTTGCTCGATTGCCTTAAGCAACTTTTGCTCAAGCTCGAAGGACTTTTTAACTGCGTCATTCATCTCATTTCTAAAGAATTTGAAGGAGCTGGTTCCCTGAGATTTCGATGCCGTCATTGCAATGTTTGACTGCCTTAGTAACTCTTCGGCATCCAATGCATCATCAGGGTATACAGTAATACCAATGGTGAGCGAGACTTTGTAAAAAGAGCTATTTACCTCGATTGGCGAATGGAATGCTCTGATAATATTCTTTGCAATTGTCGCGGCTTTCGTTTTTGGTCCTCGTACTTCGGCCAGAATCCCGAACTCATCATCGCCCAGGCGCGCCATGATATCTTTATTTCTTAGCACCGTTGCAAGCCTTTCGGCAACGGCTTTGATTACGTCATCGCCCATTTTTCGGCCCAGCGAGTCATTGATGGCCTTGAACCCATTGATGTCAATATAATAAATAGCGGGAGTGAACTCATCTCGCTCCGCGCTACGTAATGATCGTTGTATCAATTCACTGAACATAACTCTGTTCGGTAACCCGGTCAGTTCGTCTTGAGTTGTTCGTTTTACCAGCTCGTCTTCGATTTGTCGGCGCTTTGATATGTCACGAAATGCGCCAAGATAATGAATGACGTTGCCTTCACTATCGCGAATCGCTTCGATTTTGATTTCTATTGGATAAATCTTGCCTTCCGCATTGAGATCATAAACTTCTCCTGACCAAGAACCTTGATTTTTGAGGGTCGATAACACCATGTCAGAAAAAGTCTTGCTCTGCCCTTTAATGTTCGAGAACTGCATTTTTTTGCCAATTGCATTAACACGGCCAGTGATGGCTATAAACGCCTCATTAACTTCTTGTATGATAAAGTTTTCATCGGTGATCCAGACGCCATCTGATGTGCTTCTAAATGCGCTCGATAACAGCATCAGCTGTTTCTCTCTCGCTTTGATTTCTTGATTGTAAATTTTTAGACGTTTTTGCTCGCGGTATGAATAAATCCCGATCACGAGAAGGATTAGAATAACAATTGATGCTAAGCTGATGATGATCGTCAATTGAGCCTTATGTTGAGAGGCCTTAGCTTGGTTGCTTTTGATCGTATTTTGTTGTTGCAACAATTTAATTTGACTCTCTTTAAAATCCGATTCGTACTGAGCCATCAGTTCATTAACCGATTCGTTCTGAGCTTCTTGTAACAAGTCAATGTATATTTTGTGATGCTGGTTGAAGTATTTTAGGCTTTGTTGATAGTCGCCTATTGCCTGGTAAGATTTACTAAGGCTAAGCAGCGCACTTGAAAGTTCTTTGTTAAGATTTTTTTGTTCATAAAATTCAACCACTTCAAGTAGCATGTCAATTGCTTTTGGGTGTTCTTCTGACGCCGATGCCAAGTTACCGATCACCATTTTTATATTCGACTCGCTGTATAAGTCGTTCATTTCTTTGTTAATCGATAACGCTTGTTCGGCTAAAACTTTGGCTTGCTCGATGTTATCTTGAGTGGCATAAAGTTCAGACAAAGCGATTAATGTATTGACCTTGAGTTTTGGGTAGTCGCCAATCTCGGGGTGCTGCAGCACGGTCTTCAGTGTTTGTGCCGATTCGTCATTTCGTTCGAGTTTCGCGAGATAAATTCCTTTGTTTGAGAGTTTGGATAAATAAGACTTGGTGTCCCCCATTGCTTTCGCCAGTGAGAGCCCCCGTTCGAGATAGATGAGTGCATTCTCGACCTCATTTTGTGCCCAGTAAATGACCGAAAGGTTGTTCAGAAGTTGTGACAACAAGCGCTTGTCATCAATAAGCTCAGCACGCTTCAGGGCGATGATAAAATATTTTTGTGCTGCTTCATAATTCCCAGTGAGATAATAGGCTTTCCCGAGTGTTTTGAAAGTGTCAATAAACTCTATATCGAGATGCGGCTTTAATAACTTGTGGAGTTCGATAATATCGCGTTGTCTGACTGCGTCTATTTTATTCGTTAAGTCTTCGGCTAATAATAGCGCTTCATTAAACTCGTTTTGATAATAGTGTTGATGCAGTCGAGCAATTAGCACTAATACTTGTTTTAGCCCGTCTTGTCGGCGTCCTTCGTATTCATGTAATTGGCTTAGCCACCGCTTGTGATCATCTGATTGACGAAGCGCCGACGAGTAACGAGCGAGCTGAAAATAGGTGTAGATTTCTAACGCCGAGTTCGGGTCGGCTCTTAAGAGTTCGGCTGTTTTTAACCACTGCGAATAGAGCTCCTGGTCGGTCAAGGCGATGTTTTCTGCAGTAATTTTGAAATGCATTTCGGCAGGCGAAAACGCAGATAAGCGATCTTTCTCTGAGTAGGCTATCTTAATAAATAGCATAAATAACAATAAGATAGGTGCTTTTTTTGCGCTTATATTTGAAGCCATATTGATTGCATCATTATGTATCACAATTCGTAAACCCGTACACGACTGGATTTTTATTTTAGGTAACCTATTGATTGTAGATGATTCATTGCTTATCGAAAGTATTGTTTTACAATAAACGAATTATTGCGAAGATTGTCTCTTGTCGAAATGTGCGTCTTATAACGACTTATTGGGGTAACATCGCGTTGAGAATCAAACGACCGTTTCAGCAAGGAATAGCGCTCATGTGGGTGGCGCACACGGTTCCGTCAACAATATTGATCCTTAAAATTAACCTTCTAAAGTATGATCGCTTAAAATCGACGATATTTTCGCCGGAGTGAAGGGCTTCGCAATAAACCCATCGGCGCCATAGACAATGGCTTTTCGAACATTGTCAGCAGTATTGTGCCCGCTTACCATGATCACTTTGGTTTTCGGGTAGTCCTGTTTTAATTTTTTCAATACTTCGATCCCGCTGCCTGAATCCAGTTCGATGTCGAGAAAAATCAACTTATATGAAAAACGATACAACTTATCGATGGCAGTGGCTTCGTCTTTGGCTTCATCGACATTGATAATTTTGTGGCTGCGTAGAATTTCTTTCAGCATGGCCCGTACGTCGAAACTGTCATCCACTATCAGAATGTCCCGATCCGGTTTTAATATATTTTCGTCACTCATGCTTTGAACTTCTCTTTCTCACTGTTCAGGCTTTCGTCCAGTTGTTTTAACGCAAACATCAATGTTTCGCGGCATTCTTTGGCGGCCTTTTCTATGACTGCCGCTGTGGTGCTTACCTCGGAAAGTTTAAAGTTACCGGCTGCGCCTTTAACCCGGTGAGCTGGGCGTGTAATGGCTTCCCAATCGATGCGGGTAATCGCACTTGTCAATTTATTGTAGTCTTCCTCTAATCGAATTAGATAATCTTTTGACAGTTGCTTCATGGCGTCAGACTGATAGAAATCGACGACGTTACTTGAGTCATCATTACTGTTAACCGTTAAATAGTTTTTCAAGCATTGATACAGCTCGTGTCGATCAATGGGTTTGCTGAGACTTTCTACACAGCCCAGGTTTTTATAGGCGTCGACGTCCTGTTTCATTACATTGGCACTGAGCGCAACGATTGGCGTTTTACTCCCCGAACC
>JBPEWV010000084.1:0-21956 GCA_052032335.1 Pleionea sp.
GACGGTCCCATGGGCATTGGCGTACCCGGTAACAATCCGTATGTGATCACGGTAGGTGCGGTTACTGATAATTACACACCAAACGATTTTACAGACGATCGTTTGGCTACCTTTTCCTCTACAGGTCCAACCTACGAACGATTTATCAAACCTGAAATTGTTGCTCCGGGTGGACATCTGATGGGATTGATGGAAGATAAAACACGCCTCGCTCAAGAACATCCAGAGTTTCATGATGGTGGTAAGTACTTCATGATGTCAGGTACCTCTCAAGCGTCAGCAGTAGTTTCCGGAGTTGTGGCGTTGATGGTGGGTGAAGATCCTTCTTTAAAGCCTGACGATATTAAGTGCCGACTTATCTCCACTGCCAAGCCAGCAAGAAATTCAGAAGGTGAATGGAGTTATTCTGCTTTTCAACAAGGAGCTGGGCAGGTAGATGCAAAACTTGCTTTGCAAAGTACGGCTGCCGGGTGCGCAAATGTTGGGCTGGATATTAATCAAGACTTAAATGGTTCGTCCCATTTTGCAGGACCCGCTAAAATTTCAGACGCAGGCATTTATTACGTCAAATCGAATGAAGAATTGACTTGGCGTAATTTATCCGACTCGACTCATGGGTATGAATGGTCATCGAAATCAGCTTGGGGCAGTGCTGGCCTATGGGACGATGCCAGCCTATGGGATGATGCAGGTCTGTGGGACGATGCCAGTCTTTGGGATGATGCCGGCCTATGGGATGATGCAGCTCTTTGGGACGATGCAGGCCTGTGGGATGACGCAGCACTTTGGGACGATGCATCAGTCGATACTAACTTATGGGTCAATCAAGAATAATCGGTTTTTGGTAAAAACAATCTTAGACTGATAAAGCCAGACGTTTTTGTTTGGCTTTTTTTATTAGTTTTTAAAAAGTGTGAAAAATGAAATCAAATTTATGGCTTTTAAGCTTACTTTCTCTCTGTGCTTTTGCAACTGACCTGAAAAATTCACGATTTGAGCACTTGTCGACTCAGCAAGGACTTTCTCAAAAAACGGTGCAGGTGATCCATCAAGATAAGTTGGGTTTTCTGTGGGTGGGTACCCAGGAAGGTTTAAATAAGTTTGACGGTAGAAGTTTCAAGGTATTTCGGCATATCTCTAATGATCCGACTACGATATCCCACGATACAATCAGAGATATCACTGAAGATATTCAAGGATTTCTATGGGTCGCTACTCGTGGAGGGTTGAATAAATTTGAAAGAGCGACAGAGACTTTCCAAAAGGTGAAGGTTTTAAGCATGGGCAACCGTAATGTTGAGCGATTGAACAAGTTGTTTTTTGATAGCAAAGATCGTTTCTGGGTTGGGAGCGATGGAGACGGTATCTTCTATTCTGATGACTCGGGACAATCCTTCAATTCGCTTAGTAAACCGGCAGAATTAAAAGACACTGAAATTACGGAAATCTTCGAGGATACCCGAGGGAGACTTTGGATTGGAACCGATGGGAAAGGTGTGTTTCTTTTATCCGATAGTAGACAGTTGATTCATCATTTTAATACCTCGTCTTTACCACCTGAAAACTCGATAGGAAGTGATCGTATTAGAAGTATCGTTGAAGATTCTAGGGGTAAAATATGGGTCGGAACTCGAGGCGGTGGTATCAGTCGATTTGAAGAACTTTCGAAAACGTTCAAGACATACCGCAATGTGGCACAAGACGAATCTTCTTTGAGTCACGACAGGGTTTATCAAATTTTTGAGGATATAAAAAATCGATTGTGGATTGCGACTGATGGCGGAATAAGTGTTTATGACCCATCCGAAGATAATTTTATCAGGATTAAGCATTACGCTTCTCAACCATCTAGCTTAAACAATGATCGTGTGCTCTCAATCTATCAGGATGAAGGTGGTGTAATATGGGTTGGGACTCTCGCAGGACTTAATCGATGGAATCCGAACACCGCTGCATTCGTTCATTACCGAAAAATAACCGAAGACGCTTCAAGTTTATCGCACAATACGGTCGTCGCCTTGGAGCAGTCCTCAGAAGATGGTATTTATATTGCGACTTATGGTGGCGGTCTCAACTACTTTGACATTAGAAATCAAACTTTCTCGATAGTCGCTAACGCTGATGATGGTGAACTGTCTGAAAACCGTTTGATGACACTTATGAGTGATCGTGATAATAATCTTTGGGTAGGTACACGATCGAAGGGCGTTGACGTTTTCTCTGCGCAAGGAAAACAAAAACTTCACTTTGAAAAAACGGAAGCGAAAGATAGTTTAAGTGCAAATGGCATAACCGATATATTGCAAGATAAAGACGGAGATATCTGGGTTTCTACTTATTTAGCAGGACTTAATAAATTTGATCCCGACAGCAAGTCTTTTCGACATTATACTAGTAATCCAGAAACAACTAATTCATTGAGTAAAAATAATATTTATCAGCTTCTTGAAGATGAAGACGGTTATTTATGGATAGCCTACGATGGTGCCGGTTTGTCTCGATTTGATAAAAACGACGAGTCTTTTTTACATATCCAACACGACCCAAGTATTCCAGACTCCTTATCGGGCAACATAATAATGAGTTTCTTTCTGGACTCAAAGGGAAGGTTTTGGATTGGCACGCAAGGGAACGGGTTAAATCGCTGGGAGCCTGAAGCTAGAAGAAAAGGCTCCAATTCCTTTAAGAAATACTCCCTTTCAAACGGTTTGAATAGTAATACCGTTAATGCGATTTTGGAAGACGATAATGGATATATTTGGATTAGTACAAATAAAGGCGTTAGTAAAATTGATCCTGACACGAACGACATTGTTCACTTCAACTTGGCCGATGAGATACACAACAACGAATTGATCCAGGGAGCTGCTTTAAAGGCTGAAGATGGAAGATTCTATTTCGGGGGGCTGAATGGGATTAGTGCATTTTACCCTGACAAAGTAGAACAAAATAAGCATGTTCCTCCAATCGTATTAACCGCTGTTCACAGTGGTAATACTCAGTTGTCTTTTAATAAGCCAATTAATCAAATTGACTCACTGGAATTCGATCATACTGACTATCTTATTGCGTTTGAATTTGCCGCCCTAGACTTTGCTAAACCAGAGAAAAATCGTTATCAATACAAGCTGTCTGGCTTTGATGATGACTGGATCGATGCGAATACACTTAATCGAGCAACGTTTACCAATCTGCCGTCTGGAAACTATATGCTTCAAGTTAAGGGTAGTAATAACGACGGTGTTTGGAGCGATAGTTCGATAGAGCTTGGTATACGAATAAACCCTGCACCTTGGGCTAGTTGGTGGGCTTACAGCCTTTATTCGATGTTATTTTGTTTGTTGCTAATTTATCTTATTCGGCATCAAGCAAAGCGTCTCGCGGATCACCAGTTGTTTCAAGATCAAGTGCAGCAAAAAGTGGCACAGAAAACCGAGCTTTATATAAAGAATAATGAATCGTTAAAAGATAAACTCCAACAGTTAAAAACATCGTCTTTGTACCATGAAAAGTCAGGTATGTTCAGTCAGGCGGCTTTTATCGAGTTTACAATTGTCGTTCTAAAGTTTATCAAAACAATGAACCAAAAAAACGCGCCAGACCTGAGAGTAATGATTGCTATTCTTAATGTTGACCAAAGTTCGTGTTGTGAATCTGCAATGAAAACCTTGTATGAGAAACTCAATGAACAGGTCGCTATGGTGGCTCGGTGGAACTCTAGTCAGCTAGTTATTTTATCCTTAATTAATAATGCCTCTGAAACAAGAGAGCAAGCTCAAAGGCTGATAAGTATTTCTTCGGCTGTTTTTAAAAGCGAAGTGCCGACCTCTAAAGTAAGTATGGGATATACCGTTCCACTATATGATGCCGAGAATAATGATATGGAAGTCGAAACGCTGCTGATGCTAACCGAGCATGCAACCTTTTCCGCCAGCAAACTGGAGGGAGAGCACTTTATCGGCATTACAGAAATATTCCAGCCTGTGACATCGGTTGTGTTAAAGCAGACCGTTGCGTCAGATAATATTTTTGAATTGGAGGGGATTTATAAAATAGAGTCGGACGTTTAAGCGTGCGACTCTATTTTTTAATTGTTATTTAAAGATATGATTCAAATAGTGCGCAATGCGAACGCCACCTTGTTTCAGTCGCTGCTTCAAAGTCGGAAGATGCTCATATTGATAATCGAAAGAAATTTCTTTTTCTTCCGGATATATACCATCACGAATTGTGGTGCTTTCTTTGATCCACACTTTAGGGTCAACTTGATGCCAGTCTTTTAAGTTTTTTTGAGTAATTGTTCTGGTTAGCCAGCGGGTCCATTCTGTGTAAGAGAGCTCTTGATTATTGATCATGCCACTGTCCCAAACACGGTGGAGATTAGACGGTTGCCAGAAAAACTTCAGCTTCTCATCATTACCGCCTCGGTCAGTGCCGTTTCCGGCATGTAGTGGCTGATGTAAATCTCCGATAATGTGAACGATGAATTTCAAAGCCAGAGCCTTGTCGTCTTTCGACGCATTTTTGTCTTTTAAAACTTTTGTGTACTTTTCGAGAGCGTAAACCGCATCGCCTTTTTCAGGTGCGCCAACTTCAGCGTAAGTTTTGCCTTTTGGTACAGTTACATAATGGTAAGGACTGGCTGTTTTTTGCCAGAACTTCGACGGGTTAGACTTCATCTCGTCAACGTAGGTCGATGCTTCGGCCAGACTTTCGTTACCGATAATGGCTTCGATAGCTGTTTTTGTGTTTGACTCAAGGTACTGCTCGGCTATGGCTCCGGTGATGCGGTGGCCGGTTTTACCGAAAGCAAACAGGTTGCTCGAAATTATGGCGGTTAGTACGACTGCAAAATATTTCATAGATTATTTTCGCTTTATCTCTAGATTAAACTGTTGAAACAAATGGGCGTTGTCATCGAAAAGCTGGGCTTTTACCTTAATTAACTGTTCATCTGCTTGAATGTCGATTATGCCATAGTTTTGTTGAATAAGTGCTTCTTCGACACGATATTTATTGGGTGCGGCAGGATAGACCTTGGCAGCCAACCCACTGCTGGTAACTTCGTAATAGGTCCTGTTTTTGTGGGTGTACTGCGTTAATTCACCGCGATGAACATCACCACTGATGATCAGAAGATTGTCTAGAGTGTATTTATCCAGCATATTTAATAGTCGGGTCCGTTCGTGCGGAAAATTGGCCCACAATTCCCAACCCGAGTACTCCGGTAAAACCTGAATGCTGGAGACCAACAGCTTAACATCGGCGGGCATTGCCAGTTGCTGCTCGAGCCATTGCCATTGATCTTTGCCCAACAGCTCGCCCTGTCCTTCGGGGTTGGGTTGGTAGGGACCCAGACTCAAACTTTTTCGCTGTTCGTCCGAGAGATAGGAACGAGTTAAATCGGTTCGGTTCCATCGGGTATCCAGTAAAATGATCTGAACGGTTAAATCATCGTGTTTTAGCCATTTGCTGTGATAGATCCCACGGTCGGTCCCTTGGAGTTGTTTCACTTCTGGGTAATTAAAGAAATCGATAAAGGCCTGTTTTGCCAGATGTTTTGACTGAAACGAGCGGCCGGCATCGTTTTCCCCATAATCGTGGTCATCCCAGGTTCCTATAACCGGAACTTTCGATCGAAATGCTTTAAATTCGGGAATCTCAGAGAATTGCTGATAAGCACGCAGCATATCGTCTTTCAAAGGGCTATCGATGTAAACATTGTCGCCGGTCAAAATGAACCAGTCGGGCTGGTGAGATGCAATGGTTTTCCAGATGGGTTGAGCGCGTTCCTGCGACGCGCAAGAGCCAAAGCCAATGGTCACCGATTGTTTGGCGGCCAACGCCGAGATCGAAATAAAGCCAACTAGTAAGCCAATGAGAAGGTTCGGAATTTTGTGTCTGTGCATTGTGGTTCTCTGATGATTTAGACGTTTATCAGCCGTAGGGCATGAATCGAGCTTGCAGTCCGAATATTACCAATTGCACATTCGAGCTGCGAGTTTCTTTGTAGATGGCGCTCGAAGGGCTTAATTGCCACTTCTTCATGTTCAGATTTACAGCGCTCGTGTTATTATGTCGCGCAATTGAGTTCTTGGCTAAAGTTGGACGTTTTTTCTACCCATGATAGTGATTGCAGTAAACGGTGGCTCGGCCTCCGGAAAAACTACACTGGCCGATCGCCTGTGTGATTGGTTAAACGAATCCTTTGGAAACAATACCTGTCAGGTTTTATCCGAAGATCGTTATTATCATCCTCAGGATCATTTAACCATCGAGCAGCGTGAATCGCTTAACTTCGATCATCCCGAGTCTTTCGAGCATTCATTGCTGGCGCAACATTTGAAACACCTGAAACAGGGTGAGCCGGTCGACATTCCGGAATATTGCTACAAAACACACACTCGGTTGCAATCAGAATTATCGATCGAAAAATTACCGGTTTTGATTGTTGAGGGGATTCACGTTTTGTCCAACACGCAACTTTTACCGAACTTTGATTTAAAAATCTATGTCAGTACACCCGCCGATGTTTGTTTGGCGCGCCGTATTCAACGCGACACCAAAGAACGGGCTAGAACCGTCGACTCGGTAATTGAGCAATACATGGCGCACGTGCGACCCATGTACGAAGCATTCATTAAGCACAATGAGTCCAAAGCCGATCTGGTGATCGACGGACATCAAGATTTGGACAATATGCTGAAAGCAACCTTGCAAAGTGCTGAGTTTAAAGCCGCGACGGCTCCGCTTTCAAAGTAATCCGTAAGGTTGCGCGACTAAGGTTAAAGTATTGATTGAACTTCAGTTTCGGTTAATGCTCGGTATTCACCGGGCATTAAATCGGGGTCCAGCTGGATACCGCCAACTCGCTCGCGATGCAACGACTCCACTTTATTTTCGATGGCTCCAAACATACGTTTCACCTGATGGTAGCGACCTTCTGTAATGGTTAGTCGATAATTGTATTCGTCAATGATTTCGACTTTCGCCGGTTTGGTGCGTTTTTCTTCACTTTTTAGCCAGACGCCTTTTTCTAATTTGGCGATGTCTTTGTCGCTGACCGGCTTGAGAGTCTCAACCAGATAGACTTTTTCACAATCGTGCTTGGGTGAGATGACCTGGTGCAGCCACTGGCCATCGTCGGTCAGTAATACTAACCCGGTGGTGTCGATGTCGAGTCGTCCGGCAACGCTAAGGTTGTCTTTTCGTGGCTCGTCGATAAATTCCATGACTGTCAGGTGGTCCTGATCTTTTGTGGCACAGATAAAGCCTTCTGGTTTGTGCAGCATAAAATATCGAGGGGTCAGTTCACCCAGGATCTCGTCGCCCAGCCAAACCGTATCGTCCGCCGTGATTTTAAGTTCAGCAGAACAAGCATTGTCATTGTTTACTCGAACCTCACCATTTTTTATCAACAATTTGACTTGTTTGCGTGAGTAATCGGTTGACTGGCTGATAAAGCGATCGAGTCGCATGGGAAATTTGAGCGGTTTTTTTTGCATAGATGTTATTTATCGGTGAAGCCGTTATTAGTGATAACCGTTGCAGGCCTGTATTTCGTTCGGGTGTCCATTATATAATCCATTGGTCGTTTATCCCAGTAAAGTAGCAGTGAATGAGTGATTTTGATTTTCGGTTTGGCGGACTAAACCGACTGTATGGCAATGACGTTGTCGAGGTTTTTCGCCAGTCGCACGTTTGTGTGATAGGTATCGGTGGCGTTGGCAGCTGGGTTGCTGAGTCGTTGGCCCGCTCTGCTATTGGTCGAATTACCCTGATCGATTTGGACGATGTCTGTACTTCGAACATCAATCGCCAGATTCACGCGTTGGATAATACGGTAGGCAAAATGAAAGTTACCGTAATGGCAGAACGCATAAAACAGATTAATCCTGAGTGTCGCGTTGATTGCGTTGAAGATTTCATAACGTCAGACAATTTAGACACATATCTATCCAATGAAATGGACATGGTGATCGATGCCATCGACAGTGTAAAAGCCAAAGCGGCGCTTATTGCCCATTGCAAACGCAATAAAATTCCGGTTATTACTGTAGGCGGTGCCGGAGGGCAAAAAGATCCAACTCAGATTAAAGTGGCCGATTTAAACCGCACCAAGCAAGATCCCCTGGCTGCCAAAGTGCGCAGTGAGTTACGCCGTTTTTATAATTTCTCTCGCAACCCGAAGCGGCGTTACAGTGTTGATTGTGTTTATTCAGAGGAGCAATTGGTGTATCCAAAACCCGACGGAACCGTATGCCAGAATAAATGCTTTAGCGACGGCTCTACCCGTCTCGATTGTGCGACTGGATTCGGAGCCACAACGGTGGTGACAGCGACCTTCGGGTTTGTTGCCACGGCAAGAGCACTTGAAAAGTTGTCGCGCAACGTTGGCATCTAAGAAGCCTTCTAGCTACTTAAAACGAACGTTCGGGGGATACAAATCTTTGTTCTGATGCCGGATGTAAAGGTTCAGTTCTCGTTCGGCTTCGTTGTGACTATCGAAGGGACCTTTCTGGGTATTTTCTCGGGTGACAAAAAACCATCCGTTTTCAGCGTGAAAAAAGCGGTCACTGCGGAACCAAGTTTTCTTTGACTCACCAGCTCGTACTCGCATGCTTTTACTCTCCTTTTCTAACAGCGTTCCATCCAATTGTAATTAAAAAAGCTGTATTCAATTATGGTAATTGGCTATTAATTGACCAGGTTTTAATAGCATTGTCGATCAGGGAGCTGGATTTTCAAGTACAATCAGTGACTTGAATGATTCAGGCTGGCGTTAACTACTCCAGCGTTATCGAAAAAACTGGTTGTTCATGTGTCGTATGTACAAGGTTAGTTCGTTGTCAGCTTCTTTCTGGCTTTGAAAAGGTCCCTGTTGAGTTGCTTCTCGGGTGGTAAAAAACCAGCCTTCGGCCGTGTGAAAAAAGCGATCACTTCGGAACCAGGTTTTCTTTGATTCGCCGCTACGGTTTAACATCTTGACACTCCAAAATCTCGAATGGATATATTTAGTGTAGGCAATAAACCGAGCACAGCTTATGGTAAATGGTAGTTAAACAAATGTATTCTTATAATCAATTCTGGTTAACGATGAATCTGGATGAATTTTAAAGATTTCGACATTGCAGAACTCAAGGGTGTTGGACCGGCGATGCGTGAAAAGTTATCTCGTCTCGGTCTGGAAACCTGGCAAGATCTGCTGTTTCATTTGCCGCACCGTTACGAAGATCGAACGCGGGTTTCTCGAATTGCCGAGTTGATTCCGGGCGAATCCGGTCTGGTTTTGGGGCGGGTCGAACACACCGAAATAGCATTCGGCAAAAGGCGGTCACTGGTATGTCGCATTAATGACGGCACCGGCTTTTTGGATTTGCGTTTCTTTTATTTTTCCAAAGCTCAAAAAGACAAGCTGCAACGCGGGCAAAAAGTTTTGTGTTTCGGTGATGTTGGCAGCGGTCGTAATAATTTGACCATGATCCATCCCGAACTTAAATATTTGTCGGGAGATCAGGCCCCGCCAATGGATGATCGCTTAACACCAATTTACCCAGTTACCGAAGGGGTAAAGCAATTTACCCTTCGTAAGCTCACTGATCAGGTATTAACCCGACTGAAACGTGGCCAGTTAAAAGAGCTATTACCCGAGTCAATTAAACAGTCGTATCAGTTAAGCGATCTGGCGGATGCATTATTTTTTGTGCATCGACCACCACCGGGTGTCGATCTGGAGCTGATTTATTCCGGGAATCATCCTTCCAAACAACGACTCGCGCTCGAAGAATTATTGGCCTATAACCTCAGCATGTTGAAGCTGCGTAATAAAATGGTGCGCGAACCGGCAATTCGGTTGGCACCGTCAAAACGGTTGGGACAAGCGCTCAAACAAGCTTTACCATTCGAGTTGACCGCTGCTCAACAACGGGTGGTTGGCGAAATTCAAGACGATCTATCAGAACCGCATCCTATGCTTCGTCTTGTGCAGGGTGATGTCGGATCGGGCAAAACCCTTGTCGCAGCAATGGCTGCCTTGCAGGCCATCGAACAAGGTTATCAGGTGGCTCTTATGGCTCCGACAGAAATACTCGCTGAGCAACACTGGAATAATTTTTCCGGTTGGTTTGAATCGTTGGATATTCAATGTGGCTTTTTGGTAAGTAAACTGAGAGCGACTGAGCGTCGACAAGTGCTGGCGGAAATCGAATCGGGCGAAGCGCAAATGGTGATAGGAACCCATGCCTTGTTCCAGGAAGGGGTCGAGTTCAATCAACTGGCCATGGTTATTGTCGATGAACAACATCGTTTCGGCGTGCATCAACGCATGGCGTTAAAAGATAAAAGTAAGCACACCGGCTTTGCACCTCACCAATTGATTATGACGGCTACGCCCATCCCGAGAACCCTGGCCATGACTGCCTACGCCGATCTCGACACTTCCATCATCGATGAACTGCCGCCCGGCCGAAAGCCGGTGACCACGGTTGTTCTACCCGATTCACGGCGAGAAGAGGTGGTACAACGGGTTGCCGATGCCTGCCGAACCAGTGGTGTTCAGGCTTATTGGGTGTGTACCTTAATCGAAGAGTCGGAAGACCTGCAATGCCAGGCGGCGGAAGAAACGGCTAATCAGCTGGCGATGGCGATCCCGGATATTCAGGTGGGACTGGTGCATGGAAAAATGAAACCTTTTGATAAACAGGCGATCATGGAACAGTTTAAATCGGGTGCGATCGATTTGTTGGTGGCGACCACGGTTATCGAAGTCGGGGTGGATGTGCCGAATGCCAGTTTGATGGTGATTGAAAATCCGGAGCGACTGGGTTTGGCGCAACTGCATCAGTTACGAGGAAGAGTCGGACGTGGCAGTCAGGAAAGCCATTGTGTGTTGCTGTATCATCCGCCTTTGTCGAATAACGGCAAAGTCCGACTGGAAACCATGCGCTCGACCAACGATGGTTTTAAGATCGCCGAGAAAGATTTGGAAATTCGCGGCCCTGGCGAAGTGCTGGGAACCCGTCAAACTGGGCTTGTTCAATTTAAAATCGCCGACGTAATGCGAGATCGACTGTTGCTTCCTAATGTCGCCAAAGCCGCCAAAACGATCATGAAAACTGAGCCCGAGGTAGCAGAGGAATTGATCGAACGCTGGCTAGGAAGGCGTGAGGAATACGGTCAGGTTTAGCCCGTTTTATGGGTAACGGTCGTTAAAATCTCCCATCCTGCAGAATCGTGACTACAATTATGCTAGAATTCGCGCCCGGAAAATCATGAATTCACAGGCCTTTGCCAATAGCGCAAGCCGCTTAAGAAATTATTAATAAATTCAAGAGGATATCAGGATGAAACAACCTGTTCGTGTTGCTGTGACTGGTGCTGCTGGTCAAATTGGCTATGCATTGTTGTTCCGAATTGCTTCGGGCGCGATGTTGGGTGACGATCAACCCGTTATTTTGCAATTGCTTGACATCACTCCGGCCATGGACGCTTTAGAAGGCGTTAAAATGGAGCTGGATGACTGCGCATTCCCATTACTTCAAGACGTTGTTTGTACTGACGATCCGAACGTAGGCTTTAAAGATGCGGATTATGCCTTACTGGTAGGTGCACGTCCTCGTGGACCGGGCATGGAGCGCAAAGATCTACTCGAAGCCAATGCTGCGATTTTTTCGACTCAGGGAAAAGCTCTGAACGATAATGCCAGCAAAGACGTAAAAGTTTTAGTGGTTGGTAACCCGGCCAACACCAATGCGTTAATTGCGCAGCGCAATGCCCCCGACCTTGACCCACGCAATTTCACAGCGATGACGCGTCTCGATCAAAACCGAGCACTAACACAAATCGCCCAAAAAACTGGCGTGGCGGTTACCGAAGTGTCTCAAATGACCATTTGGGGTAACCACTCTGCAACGCAATATCCTGACTTGTACAATGCCAAAGTTTCTGGTGAGTCGGCGATGGATAAAGTTGATCAGGAATGGTTTGAAAATGATTTTATCCCGACGGTTCAACAGCGTGGTGCTGCAATCATTAAGGCTCGTGGTGCTTCTTCAGCGGCGTCTGCAGCTAATGCGGCGATCGACCACATGCGTGATTGGGCATTGGGATCGAAAGATGGTGACCACGTCAGCATGGGCGTTTACTCTGACGGTTCGTACGGCATCGAAAAGGGCTTAATCTACTCATTCCCTTGTGTGTGTAAAAACGGTGACTGGAGTATCGTTCAGGAGCAAGACTTGAATGATTTCAGCAAAGAGAAGCTGAAAGCGACCGAGAAAGAACTTCAGGAAGAGCGAGATGCGGTAAAACATTTATTGCCTTAAGTTGGTTGCTGTTATTTAAAAGGGAGCTTCGGCTCCCTTTTTTGTGCCTAGCCGTTCGTCAAAAACATCACATTTTGGTCGGCTTCAATCAGGCGTCCCTCTTTTCGATTCCTAACTCATTGATTTGTCGAGAAATTAATTCTGGCAGTGAAATTGCAATAAATCGCAGTAAATTGTAGTAATTGTGGCTGCAATAAGCGAATTTACGTCGCGGGCATCGACGTAGGTCGAACAACATTAACAGGGGACACTATGAGTTTATTGATGAACATTTTATGGATTATATTGGGTGGGATTTGCGTTTCATTGGGTTATTTAATGGGCGGTCTGGCACTGTGTTTAACCTTGGTCGGAATTCCCTGGGGCATTCAGTGTTTTAAACTGGCGGTTTTCGCACTCTTTCCCTTTGGCAGTGATACTCGGGCAAAAGAGTATTACGAAACCAACTCAGGGCTGAATTTAATTGCCAATATTATCTGGTTGATATTTGGTGGCTTTTTGGTTGTTCTGTCGCATTTATTTTGGGGTATATTCCTGTGCTTGACCATCATCGGAATTCCATTTGGCGTGCAGCACTTTAAGATGATGCGGTTGGGCTTTACACCCTTTGGTCGTGAAATTTTCGAGTTCGATTCGGTCCGTCAATATTAGACTTGGATCGCCTTAAGCGGTCAATTGCCGACCAACTCTTTAATTTGCGCCTCGACACCGAGGCGTTTTTGAATCAACTCTTTGCGTTTGTTTTTAATGGCACTGGTTTTGTCGTTTTCATCAAGCTGGTCAATTTCTTTTTGTATACGATAAATTTCGCCGGCAAAAGTACAAATCTTTTCTATTGAGTCATTGTCATTATTTTCGACAAATTTCTTATGCAGTGCTCCTAGCTGAATATCGCGCACGATAATGCTTTCTTTGGTTTCATCTTTGGATAACTTGGCTTGCTTTAAGTCGGAGTTAAGTTGCTTTTCCCGTGCTTGTAAGATGGCAATACGAGTCGATTGATCCTGAAACTTTCGAGTCATCGATAGAAAGTCGCCAATGATGTCTTTTCCGCTTTCGATTTCTTTGGTCAAAGCGTCGATGAGTAGTTGCGAGTCGTCCAATAAACGAGAGTAGCGTTTATTGTTGGTTAAAATGGCTTCCCGGTCGACCGTTTCACCTTCTTCATAATTGTTTCGGTTGGTCTCAACCACACTGGAATGCTCGGTGACCGCTTCTTTAATATCGGCGGTTTGTTTGATGGCATTTTCAAAATGCTCCATCAGATTCATGCCCATTTCATAGGCACGACGAATTTCTTTCACTTCATCTTCCATTTGCTGATTGCCCGACGAGCTGGAAATTCCGGACAATTCACCAAAGGCGTCCATGCTGTTGTTTAAATCTTCTACCAAGGCATTTAACTGCTCTTCGTCCATGCCTTCATCGATGATGTCGGATAATCGCAGGGCCAACGAGCGAATGGTTTCTTTGCTGCGCTGAAGGGTTACAAGCAAATCGTCGTATAAACCTTTGTAATGGTCCGAGACCTGTTCCGAGCCGACATTTTCTTCGGTATTTTCGGTGGGTTCGGTCACTGTCCGAGTTTGTTTTAAGTCATTGAACTTTCCTTTCAAGCCTTCGATTAAAGACTCAACGGAAAAGGTTTCGTCACCATCGGCTCTTAAAGCACGTTCTGCTGTGAGTAAATGGTAGCGAATGGATAATGTGAGTTTCTCTTCACTGTCTTGAGCGCCGATATCGTCTATGTTTTCACCTTTGTGAACATCGCTAAACTCGGCTTTTGTCTGGTCAATTGACTGTTGTAAAAATTGCAGCGGAGGGATCGCTTCGGAGCCTGACAGGCCTTGCTCCTCGGCTTTTAACCGCCGTTGGACCTGAGCTAGTTCACGTTTCAGCTTCATCGCGTTTTTTCGCGTTTTTCGTAGTTCGCGAAAGGCAAACCAAAGCCCTCCTGCCATAATCAGGCAGATAAGCACCGAAAATTGAATGCCCATTAAATAGGGAAGGTTACTTTCATCCATCGCTTTTTCTAAAAAATGTAGGGTTCTCAAATAATTATAGACAATATTTCAGATCCTTCCGAGGTTGCCTGTCTATCAAATGATTAACAGGTAGAACCTTTATCTGCGCTGAGATTCTTGGAGGGTATGTTACAATCGCCGGCAAATTAGTCGATGTTGGGTTATAAACACATGAAACAAGATTTTTTCAATCAACTATCAAAACAAATTGAAGAGTTACATGCCGAAGGCTTATACAAAGACGAGCGGGTGATCGATTCGCAACAGCAGGCTGACATTCATGTCACCTCTGGCGAAGACGTGCTGAATTTTTGCGCCAACAACTACCTGGGATTGGCCAACCATCCAGAGCTTATCAAAGCCGGAAAAGAAGCCCTCGATAAATGGGGGTATGGCATGGCTTCGGTACGCTTTATCTGTGGAACTCAAGCGGTTCATAAGGAGTTGGAATCCCGTATTAGTAAGTTTTTAGGAATGGAAGACACCATTCTTTATTCCTCATGCTTTGATGCCAACGGCGGTTTGTTTGAAACTTTGCTAGGACCGGAAGACGCAGTGATTTCCGATGCCTTAAATCATGCGTCCATTATTGACGGCGTTCGCTTATGTAAGGCGAAGCGCTATCGCTACAACAACAACGACATGGCCGATTTGGAAGAAAAACTAAAACAGGCGGAAAAAGATGGCGCGCGTCACAAGTTGATCGCTACCGATGGTGTGTTTTCGATGGACGGTTACATCGCTAATTTAAAAGCGGTTTGCGACCTGGCGGATGAGTACGGTGCCATGGTTATGGTGGATGACTCACACGCAGTCGGATTCATTGGTGACAAAGGCCGCGGTACGCACGAATTCTGCGATGTGATGGACCGGGTTGATATCATTACCGGTACATTGGGTAAGGCGCTTGGGGGCGCATCGGGCGGATATACTTCGGGTAAAAAGGAAATCGTTGAATGGTTGCGACAGCGCTCGCGTCCGTACCTTTTCTCGAACACTTTGGCACCGGTGATTGCTCAGGCTTCAATAAAAGTATTGGATATGTTGGAAGGTGGCGATGAGCTGCGGCAGAAACTGCGCGAAAACGCTGAATATTTCCGCGAAAAAATGACCGCTCTAGGATTCGAGCTACTGCCCGGAGAGCATCCGATAATACCGGTGATGGTGGGTGATGCTTCACTGGCGAAAAAGTTTGCTGACAAAATGTTGGACGAAGGCATTTACGTCGTTGGTTTTTCGTTTCCGGTGGTACCCAAGGGGCAAGCACGGATTCGAACGCAAATGTCAGCGGCGCACGATAAGTCGCACATCGATCGCGCTGTCGCTGCGTTCGAAAAAGTTGGAAAAGAATTGTCTATTATTTAAGGTCCGCAGGAAGAGATTGCGCAATGAAAACATTAACCAAAGCCAAATCAGAACAAGGGATCTGGATGGTCGATCAGCCCAAGCCGGAAGTTGGGCACAACGATGTGTTGATTAAAATTCGCAAAACGGCGATTTGCGGTACCGACATGCACATTTATAACTGGGATGAGTGGTCGCAAAATACCATTCCGGTGCCGATGGTGGTGGGGCACGAATTTATTGGCGAAGTGGCCGAAATCGGTCAGGAAGTCAAAGGGCTGAAGGTTGGCGATCGCGTTTCAGGCGAGGGCCATATCACGTGTGGACATTGCCGAAATTGCCGCGCAGGACGTCGCCATTTGTGTCGTAACACCTTTGGTGTTGGAGTGAACCGCCCGGGCGCGTTTGCCGAGTACTTGGTGATCCCTGCCGATAATGCCTTTAAGATTCCTGACGACATCAGCGATGAACTGGCGTCAATTTTCGATCCCTTCGGAAACGCTGTACACACAGCATTATCGTTTGATTTGGTCGGTGAAGACGTCTTAATCACAGGTGCCGGGCCAATTGGTATTATGGCTGCTGCAGTTTGCCGCCATGTCGGAGCGCGTCACGTGGTGATCACCGATGTGAATCAATATCGACTGGATCTGGCGATGAAAATGGGCGCGAGCCGAGCCGTTAATGTGGCTGAAGAAAAATTAAGCGACGTTATGAATGAACTGGGCATGACCGAAGGTTTTGATGTCGGACTGGAAATGTCCGGTGTACCTTCTGCCTTCAAGCAGATGCTCGATACCATGAATCACGGTGGCAAGATCGCTATGCTGGGCATTCCTCCGGGCGAGATGGGCGTTGACTGGAACAAGGTAATTTTCAAAGGTTTGGTGATTAAAGGAATCTATGGTCGCGAAATGTACGAAACCTGGTACAAAATGGTCAGTATGTTGCAGTCAGGGTTGGATATTTCACCCATCATAACGCACCAATATAAAATTGACGAATTTCAAAAAGGCTTCGATACCATGGGGTCGGGTCAGTCTGGCAAAGTGGTTCTCGACTGGACGAACTGATGCGAAAACAGACAGACACACGCTGGCAATGGAAACCTTATGCGGATTTAAGCATGCCCGAGGCCGTTGCCATTTTCCGATTGCGTCAGGATGTGTTTATCGTGGAGCAGGACTGTCCATTCCACGATATTGACGGTGAAGACGATGACGCACTGCATCTTATGGGGTGGCAAGGCGATCAACTGGTAGCAACGTTACGACTTTTCCCTTTTTACGAGAAATACCAAGGACGCACGTCAGTAGGACGCATTTGCAGTGCAGAGTCGGTGCGCGGCAGTGGGATAGGCCGTCAGTTGGTTCAAACAGCGCTGGATCATATTGATGAGCATTACCCTGAACAAGAAACCGAAATCGGTGCTCAGCTGTATCTAAAACGGTTTTACGAAAGTTTTGGCTTCGTGCAAAGTTCCGACGTCTATGACGAAGACGGCATCGATCATATTCATATGATTCGCCCTTCGGTGGCGGCTGGAAATTAAAGGAGCGAACGATTGGCGGCTATTGGTCAACTCAATTCTCCGCGAGCCGCTCAGGCGTTTGTCGACTACCTCATACAATGCGGGATCGATTCGCACACCAGTATTAATGCCGATTACACGTTAATTCACGTGGTTCATGACAATGATATCGATCGGGCACGTCATGAGTTGCAATTGTTTCTGGAAAACCCCAATGACCCGAAATATCAGGCGGCTTCATGGTCAAGTGGCACCACCCATGCGTCGCCATACTCCCAGCAAACAAGTGGTAAAGGGCTGACTGAATTTTTCGCCCGCGCTGGTGTTGCAACCAAAAGTATCTCGGCGATTGCCATTACAGTCACGCTACTGACCTGGTTTGGTACCAACAATTTAACCCATTGGTTTGCCTTTAAACCCGATTTGATTCTTGACGGCCAAATTCATCGAATCATCACCCCTATCTTTTTACATTTTCCGATTCTCGGAATTCTGGTCATGCATTTGTTGTTCAACCTTATGTGGTTCTGGGATCTCGGGGGGCAGTTAGAAAAGCGGTTGGGCGCTTTCGCGCTGATTTATCAGACGTTTGTTATCGGTGTTGTTTCAAATACGGCGCAGCATTTTTTTACCGACCCACGTGGCCTATTTGGCGGCTTATCAGGTGTGGTTTTCGGCCTACTTGGTTACATTTGGGTGCGAGGCGAAATTGATCCCAAATTGGGCTTCCGATTAAATAAAAGTATCGTGATATTCATGTTAATCTGGATGGCCATGGGGTTTGCGGGAATGATAGGGTCGGTTGCTAATGCCGCTCATTTTATGGGGTTGGTGACCGGCGTTATGCTCGCCTGGCTCGATGTTAAGGTCTTTAAAGTGAATGGAAAAATTAAGAGTTAAGTATGTTTAAACGAATTTCGATTGCTGAAACAAAATCGCTGCTGGACGAAAGTCAGGTCACCTTAGTGGATATACGAGATCCGCAGTCTTTTGAAAATGGACACATGCCATCTGCACAGCACTTGACCAATGAAAATTTGACCGATTTTATTGCCTCGGCAGACAAATCCAGACCCTTGGTAGTGGTGTGTTACCATGGCAACTCCAGCCAACAGGCCGCCCAGTTTTTTGCTGAACAGGGCTTTTCGGATGTATTCAGCATGGATGGCGGTTTTGAGGCTTGGAAACTTCAGTATGAGATTGAGTAATTACTGAAAAATAAACTTGGTAAAAAGAACGTTTTGCACGATTTCTTTGCCCGTTTCTTCTTTTAGAACTGCCGCAAGGCGCTCTCGAATTCTTTCTCGTATTTCGTCCCGCCGTTCCAGGCTTTTGATCAATTCTTCATCGAACGAGTTGATGACATCAATCAATGTTGCCTCCACTAGAGGCTTATGGTGTTCGAGCAAATCAAGGTTTTGCTCTGAGTTGACCTGAAATTGAACATCAATGGTAATAAAGCCAAGACGTCTTGAGGCTGGCTTTTGGTAATTGGTAATAATGTTGGGGTCCAAATCGTAATAATGGACTTCCGGTGGTGGACCATCCTTTTTGGACTCCTCAGCACCCCAAGCGACAAGCGAGCAACCCATCAAAAAACCGAGCATTAAAAATTGAGTTGCGTGTTTGGTAATCATTATTGCGCCTTTTTATTGCAGATTGTGAAAATTATAGCGTTAATCAGCCGTATCGCAATGCAAACACAAGGTTTGAGGACATCTCGATTTTGGTCAAGGTTCAATTCAGGATACAATTGCCTCAAAATAATCCGGAAATTGATACAGTTGGGTGGTATGGTAAGTCATGAATGGCTGACATTTCGCGGCTCATTGACCGAAAAAATGGAGCAAGCGAGTGGTAAGCCGATGACCGTAAAGTTATTGCAGCAGGGCGTTAACCCGCTTTTTCAGGAGGAACGCTCGTGTCTAGCGCTCAAGCCTCGTGAATGGGGCTGGATACGCGAAGTTGAATTGTCTTTTGACAATAAACCCTGGGTGTTAGCGCGAACGGTGATTCCGTTGTACGCCATGAACAAGCAGTTGAAACGGGTCTCTTTATTGGGCAACCGACCACTTGGGCCATTACTGTTCAGTCGACTGAAAGCTGAGCGTTGTGACATTGAGTTTGAAAAGGTTATCAGCACCAACTGGACCGGAGAGTGCATCGAAACACCATTGTGGTGCCGACGGTCGTTATTTTTTATTCAACAAAGCCCTCTCTTATTGAGAGAGCTATTTTTGCCGAATCACCCCGTGTATGGAAATGAATAATAAAAAAGTCGATCCGGTCAAAACGATAGCCAATAAAATATATCGCTCTGCGCCCTGGCTGTTGGTTCCGGTATCGGAACTGTATTACCAATGGATCCCCGAACCATGGGCATCGCGTCTGGTTCATTTTGGTTTGTTAATGCGGATAAACAAACCCATCGGCACATTTTTATTACTTTGGCCGACACTTTGGGCTCTTTGGCTGGCATCTGGTGGGCCACCTGATCTTTCTTTATTACTGATTTTTACCGCAGGCACTTTTGTCATGCGTTCTGCCGGTTGTGTGATCAACGATTGGGCCGATCGCCATTTTGATGGTCAGGTATCGCGCACTCAATCTCGACCATTGGCACAAAAAAAGGTAACAGAAAAAGAAGTTTTGAGTTTGTTTGCGGTGTTAGTGTTGGTCGCATTCGGATTGGTGTTGTTACTCAATAATTTCACCATCGCTTTATCTATTGGAGCCCTATTGATTGCTTCGGCTTACCCTTTTATGAAGCGATACACATATTTTCCTCAAGTCGTTCTAGGTGCCGCATTTGCCTGGTCAATCCCCATGGCCTACGCCGCGGTAAATAATACCGTCGATGCCGAAGCCTGGTTGTTGTATATTTCGACCTTAATGTGGGTTTTAGCTTACGATACCTTTTATGGTATGGTCGATCGCAAGGACGATTTAAAGATAGGAATCAAATCGACTGCCATCTTATTTGGCGAGGCGGATTTGCCCATCATAGCTGTGATACAGAGCTTCTTTATGTTTGGCATGTTACTGCTCGGCGCACGTTATGATTTGAGTTGGCCTTATTACTTCAGCTGGTTTGTCTCAGTGGCCTTGATTGGATACCAGCTCTGGATTACTCGAAAGCGTAAACCCGATCAATGTTTTAAAGCGTTCTTAAACAATAATTATGTCGGGATGGTTCTATTTTTAGGGATACTAGGAAGTTTAACCTAGGGTAAAAAGCTAACAATTTGAGAAGAAGGATACTGCAATGAGAAAAATTCTCTTAATATCGACGATGATGCTCTGTACAGGAGTATTTGCTGATTTTAACTCGGCACTAGAGTCGTATCAGTCGAAAAAATATGAAGCCGCTTACAGTGAGTTTTATAATCTGGCGACTATTGGTGAAAAGCGCTCTCAGTTTAATTTGGGCGTTATGTACTTTCAGGGGCAGTATGTTGAGAAAGATTTGGTGAAAGCTTATGGCTGGATGAAACTGAGCCTTGAAAATGCTGACGAATCCTCCAAGAACTTTGATGCATTTAAAGTTGTCGCCAACTCCCTGGGAGAACGTCTTCATGAGGGGGAGTCATTTCATTCTGATATTTCAAAGAAATACTCAAGTGATGCGCTACTTAATAATTTATATCCAGTCTTGAAGAAGAATCAGGGCTCCCGAAATTATCCTAAGGCCGCAAAGTTCAAACAACCCGAATATCCTCGAAAAGCAGCAATGAGCGGTATACAAGGTTTTGTTAGGTTTGTAATGGATGTGGATAAATTGGGATACCCTCGAAATATTCGTATAAAGCAGTCCTTCCCTAAAGATATTTTTACCAAGCCCAGTTTGTTCGCTATCAAAAAGTGGCGTTTTGAACCCATCTTAAATGAAGCCGGTGAGCCTATTTACGCCAATGACCTGGACTATACTTTCGAATATAAGCTTAAGGGCAATGGTATTGCTTTTTTGGGTGAAGAAAAATTTAACGAGGTTAAATCAAAAGCTGAACAGGGTGATTACAATGCCCAGTTTATTCTCGGCTATTGGCTAAAGTCATTTAAAGATTTGGGTGAGGATGAAAATCCAACAGACTGGTTTTTAAAGGCAGCGCAGAAAGGTCATATACATGCTCAGTATGAGTTGGGACGAAGCCTGATTCGCGGACAAGGCTGTGAGAAAGACAAAGAAAAAGGATTGGAATGGCTGGTTAGAGCAGCGGCAAACGGGCAGGAAGACTCAAAAAATTTCTTGGCATCGCTGGCACTACGAAATAATGACCTGGAGTCGCAAAAACAAGCCATCGCGTATACTCAGGATGTGACTCAACTGTCGCCGACCAGTAAGTTTCGTTTAGCTTGGATGTATGCCGACTCGCAATTTGATGAAATTAGAAATCCTGATAAAGCAATTGAGCTTGTTGAGTCAATTAACTGGAAAGAGCTTGTTGATCCAGCATCTAAATACGAAATATTGGCAGCTGCTTATGCCGCTAAAGGTAACTTTGAAAAGGCGGTCGAGTATCAAGAAGAGGCATTCGAAGAAGCCGAAGACTACGGATTTGATATTGCTGAAATAAGCTCGAAACTTGAAGCTTATAAAGTAAAAGCGAAGCTGTAGTGGATTTGGTTTTTTAATTTGACTCAACGTCTAACGAAATCGCGTCTTTATTTTAATATCGTTTTTAAAGTAAAGACGCGAACTCTTAGCCTGCAATGAAACAGTAACTCTCTGTACTT
>JBPEWV010000085.1:0-31974 GCA_052032335.1 Pleionea sp.
AATCAAGCCAATGGTGTTATTCACACAATTCACAAAATTGTTGAAAGTATTTCTAAAGGCGATAAAATACGCGGCGGAAGTAGGGTAATAGGATTATTTATTGAGCAGGGCAGGCATCGAGTTCCTTCCTCTATTTAAGCTCTTCCGGTTTCGCTCGACCTTTGAGTCGAATCTTTTACAGCATCAAAACATGGCCTTTGAACAAGGCAGATGTCCCCTTGTGCTTGTTCGTTTAAGGAGAAAGTAAAAATGAAGTTTATCAGTCGAGTCGTTGGCTCGTTATTGTGTTTGTCGGTTTGTGTCTATGCGGCTGTTACCCCAAAGTACAGCAGTTATTTTGTCGAAGAGCAATTTGACCGCGTGAGCTCAGAACAATTTGTGGCCATGGCCCCGCAGCAGTACGATGCACAAAATCGAGTCAACTTAATCAATGCGGGTGAAAGCGGCTCTAATGTATTTGTTGGTCGGCAGTCCTCAAAGTTGGCGTTATCGACTCAGGTGGGTTCTGAAATCGTTCATGAAGAATACTCCATTCGTGAATTGGGCATGGCTACCGAAGGTCGAGACGTTTCCATCGTCAAATCCTTTTTGACCAAAGACGACGCTAACTTGACTGTTTTGACCAGAGAGCGAGACGATGAAGTCTATGCATATTATAACTACGCCTATTTCTTTACTGTCTCGGCTGATTTAAGTCTGGAACTTCGAACGGTGGTCGAGTTAGACGTGTCGTATTACGATAGTAGCGACCTGTTCCTCAGCCCGTCTAACACTAAGTTGCTAGTGCTCGATTACAGTCAAAACGCCTCAATTTACAACATCGATGTAGAGAACGATCGACTAGAACTGATTAATAGTGGCGAGTTAACACAAAATTATAATGTACGAGATATCTTCTTCTCGGCGGATGAAGAGCACTTAGTGGCTTTATCACGCACTTACGGTACGACCAATGCATGTATCGCTAGTTACGCATTAAGTGATGCCGGTGGCTTGAGTGCCCTTGATGCGGGTTACTGCTCTGGTGGTTATTTCTATTACGACCAGGCGTTCATGGATTATCAACAGGGCCAGGTGTTGTTAAAAGATTACCGTGACTTTTTGGTTTTCAATGTTGACAACTCAGGCGCTATTTCACTATTGGTGAACGATACGACGACCAATGTGTTTGCTGAATCGGTTGGTAACCTGCTCCGCTTTGAAGATGGGTTGATTACTTTTACCTCGAATCAACAGCTGGTTTCTTATCAGTACGATGCGTCGGCAAACTTCACTTTTTCTGAGTCATTTAATTACGCTAATGAGTTTGCATCGTCTAGCTATGGTAACTATATTCAACATTTGAACGGCGATATGTTTCGTCTGAGCCCAAGTTATTACAGCCGTGAGACGGTATTTTTTCAACTGACAGAGACCGGCGGATTGTCCAGCTTTGTTGAGTCAGTCGTGACTAAAGACTACTTTGTCAACGCCTACCTCGAACGCATGGTGCCTTTGTCTGACGAGTTATTTTTATTACCAACCGCAAATCGTTTAAATTTAATCGACGCTACTAGCGCAAGAGAGTTTGCTGTTGCCGACTTTGTTCTAAGCGATGTCTTTATAAACTCGTATAACTTTTCCAAACACTTTCAAATTTCTGATAACCGATATCTGCTTTTTGGTGACGAGCGTTATCTAGTGGTGGATGTGAATGCTTCAGAGAAAACGCTGTCAACGGTAAAGGAAGGCTACTTTTCTGACAATGTTGGCAACAGACTTCGCGTTTCGCCAAACAGCAATGGTAGCAACTACACCATGATGCATGGCAAATTTCTGGTGATCAAAGCAAACTATCTGGATGAGTTGTATATTTTCGAGTTGCTGGACGATGGTTCACTGGTTTTTGAGCGCAACCTAACCGTCGGTGAAGGTGTCTTATCGGATATCAACCAAATCTCTTACTTGACCTCTAAGGGCGAATATTTTTCGGCACTCAACACCTACATGGGCGAGGTGGCGACCGTCAGATTTACCGAAGATAAGTCGATCTCATCGGTCGCGGTGCAGAATGCCCCTGGACTGTTGAATGGACGGGTCTTTACTCACAATGAACGAATCATTATTTTTCGTGATAATATTTTTGCCACCTACGAAGTCAGCTCAGAAGGTGTTTTGGAGTTGTTAAGTACTTCGATTTCGTCAAACAGTAGTTATTACGGATCGTATGAAAATCTAACTTTCCTCGGCGACAACTACGCATTAAGTTATGGCTCACAATATGCAATTGTTTATATTGTCGAACCTGAAACTGGAGCGCTGAGAGAAGTTGATGAGTTTGAAGTTCGCGACATTGGAATGATGGACGTCAATTCTTACTACGGTCGCTTCATCTTTAACAATGAATCTTTGTGGTACGTCAATTCGTCTGATCAGTTTATCAGCCGCATCGAACTCAACCGAGCACCCTTCTATCAACAAGACAAAGAGCTGAATATTGTTTTTAGTGAAGGCAATGCAGGTACCTTAGACTTGAACGATTGGATTTTTGATGCCGATAGTGACGTGATGACCTTCGCCTCGAGTGATATTGGCGGAAACTTTGCTTTAGATGAGAGCGGCACTTTGAGTTACGACGGTGAAGCGTTCACCGGAGATTATTTTGCGATTGACGCCACCGACGCGCGAGACGGCAGTACCGCGTTTCGTTTCGATTTCATTTTTAACTCAGCGCCCCGTTTAATTGAAGGCAGTTCGATTGCTGTCAATCAATACGAGCTAACTTCTTTAGACCTGCTGACCATGTTCGAAGATTCTGAATTTGACAAGGTATCGATTGTGTCCGTAGACACAGCGGGTTTCGATTTAATTTCGGGCAGCGTGCTGGTGGGATCGTTTGACAGCGCGACCACACAGTCTTTAAACCTTACCGTGGTCGATGATCGGGCCGCAACCCGTTCGATCAGCATTCCGGTCAACGTGAACGGAGCGCCATTTTTGAGTGGCGACGATGAATTGTCGGTGAACGCGAATCAGTCACTCGACATTAACCTGAATGAACTGTTTACCGATTCGGAACAAGATACCATTTCTTACCAAGTGTCCGGGTTGCCAAGTGGTTTACGACTGAGCAATCAAGCCATCACAGGTAAGCCAGGTGAGAAAGGAACTTATACCTTCGTTATCACCGCGTCAGACAGTCGAGGTGCAACATCTCAAGTTTCGTTTAAACTTTTGGTGAGCGGAAACTCCAGCGGCGGCGGGGCGATGTTTATTTTGCTGCCATTACTGTTGTTACTGCGACGTGCCAAGTAACCGAACAGCATCAAGATACAGGCAGATTATCAATCTGCCTGTATCTTATCTTTTCAGTGGGTGAACCTGTTATACAAGTCTTGCGCCCACGTTATCCATCTGAGCGACACAGGCAAATGCGTGTTCACCTTGTTGCATCACCCGAAGCATTTCAACCGATACCGTTTTCGCAGTGGTTGCATCATCGCATAACGCAAAACAGGTGGGGCCAGAGCCCGATAAGCAGAAGGTTAGTGCACCATTATCGATGGCGATCTTTTCTGCTTCAGTGTAGTTGGGAATAAGTTGTTGCCGTTTTGGGGTAAACACTTCATCTTTCATCAGAGCAATGGCATCGTGTTTGTTTCCTGAATAACAGGCGGCAACAAAACTGGCGAGTCGCGACTGCATGGTTATGGATTGTTGCAAGGTTACCGTCGCTGGCAAAATATCTCGGGCGGCTTTGGTGGTGATCTCGATGTCGGGAAAACACAGTGCAATATGCAGGTCATCGAAAAAGGGCAGCGTATGACTGCTTTTAGAAAGGTCGTGATTGATTAATTGCAGTCCACCCAGCAGACAGGGCGCCACATTATCGTAATGAACGCTGCCCGAGTTGTTGCCTTCGATTTGCGCGCTCCACAGTAACAGTTGTTCATAGCTGAATGGCCGGTTGTACCATTCGTTTAATCCGTAGAGCGTTGCTACGATGGAGGATGAACTGGAACCCAGGCCACTGCCAATGGGCAGGTTTTTGGATAATACAAAGTCGATTTTTTCGGGCTTCTGTTTTAACTGTTGATTGAAAAACTCGGCCGTTTTAATCACCAGGTTATCTTTGTTGTCGGGTAAGCGGTGGGCAAACTCTCCTGTCGCAGAATAACTTGCCGGCAATGTTTGAGACAGCGTCAATACATCGCCCAAAACGCGATCGTCGGTTTGCAAACAAGCGCCGAGAACGTCGAAACCGACAATAAAATTACCAATGGTGGCCGGAGCAAATACACTTATCGATTTCATCAGTTAAACCACCACGGTTTGCAGAATATCACCAAACACACCGGCTGCAGTGACTTCGGCGCCTGCGCCATAACCGCGGATCACCAGCGGCACGGGCTGGTAACGATGGGTGGTGAATGAGAACGCGTTTTCACCATCTCGAATGGCGTATAACGGGTGCGATGAGTCAACGGCGATTAACTCGACTTTCATTTGTTTCCGTTGGTTAATCACACCGGCGTAACGCAACACCTGTCCTTGCTTTCTTGCTTGCTCAAATTGTTTTTCGTAGTCGGAATCGATGCTGCTCAATTGCTGTAAAAACGCTTCAATGGAATCGGCTTGCGTTAATTCGGGGGTTAGCAAGGGCTCGATTTCGACATCCTCTAGTTCGGTTCGTAAACCAAACTCGCGGGCGATTATCAGCAATTTGCGCGCGATATCCATGCCGGATAGATCGTCTCTTGGGTCGGGCTCGGTGAACCCCTTTTCTCTGGCTTCAAGAACGGCTTGTGAAAAGCTGAGCCCGTCTTCCAGTTTGCCCATGATATAGGATAACGAGCCCGATAGAATGCCGCTAAAGCTGATCAGCTTATCGCCACTGCGAACTTGGTTTCGAATATTGGCAATAATGGGTAAACCTGCGCCAACGTTGGTTTCGTATCCGAACTGTTTTAGCGAACGATGAGCCGCTTGTCTCAATTGTTGATAATACTCAAAGCTGGCGGTATTGGCTTTTTTGTTGGCGGCCACGATGTGAATGCCTTTGTCGAATAACTGGGTGTAACAATCGGCCAGCGGATCGTTACTGGTGCAGTCGATAAATACCGGGTTAAGTGGTCGCTGGTGATCAATCAGTTGCAATAAATTGCCGACGTCGGACGGTTCATTTGAGTTATTCAGTTGTGATTGCCACTGTTCAAGCGGCAATCCGGTGGGTAACCAGGCGAGTTTTTTTGAATTGGCAATTCCGACAACGCGTAAGTCCACACGTTGTTGCAATAATCGCTCTTGCTGTTGATTAATTTGTGACAGCAACTCTGAACCAATGGTGCCAACGCCGTATACAATGGCTGAGATCACTCTGGGGCAGTTGAAAAAGTATTCAAAGGTTTTACTCAGCGCCACGTCAGCTTTCGATTGGCGTATTACGGCAGAAATCGATCGCTCGGATGAGTCTTGCGCAATCGCTACGACATTCACACTGGCAGTGGCTAAGGCCGAAAATAATTTTGCGGCAACACCATGCGTTTGTTTCATATGATCGCCCACCACGGTAATGGACGATAACTCGGTTCGAACTTCGATGGGTTCGACTTGCTGATGCTTTAGTTCTAATGCGAATTCCGCGTTTAATGCTTTGGTTGCTTTGCGAACGTCGGCTTGATTAACACAAAAGGAAATGGCGTATTCGGAAGACGATTGCGAAATCATGACAATGGATATCGATTCGCGCGAGATGCATTTGAAGACGCGCTCTGCCAGACCGGCATGACCTTTCAGATTAACCCCCGATAAGTTAACCATGGCTAAATTGTCGAGCATGGTTATACCGGCAATCGGTGAGTCGGTGCGTTCGCTGTGCTCGGTGATCAGGGTTCCGGGCGCGTCGGGTCGGTAAGTATTCTTAATCAGTGTTGGAATGCGATGACTGGCAATGGGCGCGATGGTTTTGGGATGCAATACTTTGGCACCAAAAAATGACAACTCCATGGCTTCTCGATAACTCAATTGAGAAACCACTTGTGCTTGAGGTACACGGTTCGGATCGGCGTTGTAAATGCCTTCAACATCGCTCCAGATTTGCAATTCGTCAGCGCGCAATGCCGCGGCAAAAATGGCTGCCGATAAATCCGAGCCATTACGACCGAGCAAGGTCATTTCATTGTCGTCGTTACTGGCGATGAATCCGGGCGCAACGTAGCAATGGTTGCCCTGTTGCTTTAGTTGCTGTTGTTTCAGTTTTTCTACTGCCAATTCGGTTGCGTCTTCATCATAGTGGGCTTCAAGATACGGACCATTGGCTTTTATGTAGTTTTGACTGTCGAGCAACTCGATTTCTGTTTCAGACTTTGTTTCGGCTTTTGCTTGTTGTGCTTTTAACGCGTGTAAAAATAATTGTGACGACAGTAATTCGCCCGTGGCCAGAACCGTTACTTTGCTGCGCTCGCTGGCATCGCCCACCAGAGCAATGCCCTTTAAAATCTGTTGCAAGCGGTTCAGTGTCGTCGCGCATTGTGAGTCACAGTCGGTAAAGTTGTAACTGGGAAAGCTTTTCGTTAATTCCCTTAAGCGCTCGGTGTGTTGCTTTTGAATGTTCTGAAAGGGTGCTTCGTAGTCGTCGCCTGTCAGTGCTAGCTCCAGAGCTTGTTGCAGTTGATTGGTCACCCCGCCCAGTGCCGACACCACGATCACACCGTGATGATCTTTCAGTTCTTGTGTGGCAATGGTGCAGCAGGCCAAAAACTCATCAAGGGGTTTTAGTGATGAGCCACCAAACTTCAGCACTTTCATTCAGACGCATCTCCGCAATTTAATTCTGTCTCAATAAATCCTACCTTAAGACAGCGCCGCTTGCGAGACGAGAATTAAAGTGAGTTATGCCTCAAATGAATATCTCAGAGACAAATCAATGACGTGATTCGTACGTTCAAACCCCTTTGAGTAACCTTTGAGTGCGTTAAAACAGTTTTGTAAGTGAGGTAAAGGTAATCGGGTAAGTGTTGATACTTTGAGATTGAAGGAAGTCTGAGAGCAATTGACATAGCGTCAAATGCTCTCAAGAACGGCAGCCAAGATTACAGCTGACTTAAAATATTCTCGGCGGTGCTGACTTCAAATTGTTTCGGCTGTTCGACGTTTAACTTTGTGACTACGCCGTCGTCGACAATCATGGCGTAACGTTGAGAACGCAGTCCACCAAAGTCGCCGGTTTCCATTTCAAGTCCGATGGCTTTGGTAAATGCACCACCGCCGTCGGCCAACATCACAATGTCTTCAGCGTTGCTGGCGTCGCCCCAGGCTTTCATCACGAACGAATCATTAACCGACAAACAGATAATGGTATCGACGCCTTTGGCTTTGATTTTATCGGCATTGACGACGAAACCCGGTAAATGTGCTTCTGAACAGGTGGGGGTGAATGCGCCAGGCACGGCGAATAAGACAACCTTTTTGCCACTAAAGAGTTCTTCTGTGGTTGGATTACTGGCACCGTCAGACGTTAATAATGAAAACGTAGACGATGGAAGCTTGTCACCTTCTTTAATCATGATCAGTGGTTCCTCATTTTTGAGTTGTGGGTATTGATTGGTAAGTTCTTAGTTTTGAGCCATTAGTACCACGTCTCATTGTAGGAAGAATCCGTTCCAATTAATAGACTTAATTAATGGGCTGATCTTTATCGCTTACTTAATGACGATGCAGGCGCTACAGTAGAGGGTAACTGTGGCGCCTGCGTTTCTTTATTGTTGATACACAATTGCGGTTTGCTTCAACGCTTGAATGCCATCACTGTCTGAATCGCAATCTTCCAGATCTGACTTTGTGAACACATAGATTTCGTTGCGCTTACCTTTGTTGCGGGCAAAGTTATCAAAAATGAGCGTGACGTGCTCTTTGTTGCTGAGCGACTTCAACGAAGCGTTGTATTCGCACAGCGCAAGAACCGCTTCGTCGATGGTTACGTTCTTCTTTTGTTGATACTTTTGTAATCGAGCTTCGCGATACTCTTCCATTTTTTTATTGTATTTTTCCATTTCCTTTTTACTCTTCTCTAACCGTGATGCTAATGCTTTGCGTTTTTCTTCAAGCTTGGCGCGTTCCGCTTCGTTGGCGCTGATTTCTTCACGTTCGACACGTCTTAGCTCTCTCAGGGTATCGCGATAGCTTTCTTTTTGTTCGCGTATGGTTTCACGCATCATGGCCAGCTGCTCGCGCAAAGCGCCAGACTCGCCGTGGGAGCCTTCCTGCAACTCCATCATGCCGCTTTCAATTTCGCGCTCCATTTCGGCGACGGCCTCTGGCGGTAACACACTGGCCATGGCAGGAATCGAATCTTGGACCATTGAGAGTGCGTTCATGCCCATGGCTTCTCCCCAGCTTTCCCATTCGATATCAGAACCGGGTATGGAGAAGCGGCTGGTATGAACCGTAAACACCATACCCTGGTTGGCGAGGTATTGTGCTTCGACACGGGTACCAAAACGATTATCACCTTTAAGTGATGCTTCAAGAATGCGTTTCATGATGCGCATGTCTTTGTTGATATCGCTGAAATCGTTGGCCATCAACTGAGTGACAAAAATGGTGGTAACGATCAATAACAGTTTTCGTAGATTCATTATTAACTCCTGAGCCAGATGTATGACTGCTTGTTAAATTTAGTTGGATACTTTTAGTACCTGGTTCAGGTACTGATTGTTTTCGATCTGGTTATCAACCACATAATCAACCCGTTGATTCAGTTTTTGTTGATCGATGTCGCGTTGCTTTAACCAGCTCGCCATTAGAATGTTCATGTCTTGTCGACGCTCGCTGCGATTGTGTGCCAATAAAGTTTCGACCATGGCCTGATTGTCGCTGACGCGCTGTAATTGCTGTTCTTCAAAGCGGGTGTCGATGTAACTGACCTGTTGTTCGGCCAATTCTGATATTTTTTGATCCACCATTTGAGCGATTTCAGCCTGAGTACCTTTGCCACCAAAGCTGATGGCAAAACCGTTGGTGTTGGAAATCACTTCGACTCGAAACAACACCAGCATTAATGCAAGTGCTGACGACGACAGTGATAGCGCGTTCAGCCAATTAAAGCGAGAGGGTTTCCGGCTTTGAACGGCAAATCGAGTACGATGCCAGTCGGGTGGTGTTTGTTGCTGCCAAGAATTGGCCTGTTGTTGCATGGTCACCGCCCCTTGATACAATTCGTGGCATTGATCGCAGTCGTCAATAGCTTGTTCGAAAGCCCGTGCTATCGAAGGATCTAAAGTGCTGTCCAGGTAGTCGAATAAATGACGTTCGACGAAAGTGTGATCACACGACATGTTGTACCTCCAGTTGCCCTTTGAGTTTTTTAAGAGCAGCGTATAAACGTGTTTTTGCAGTGTTTGGGGAGATCCCCGTTTGCATGGCAATTTCATCAAAGGTGAAATGCTGAAAAAACTTCAGCTCAACCACCAGTCGTTGTTCTGCAGAAAGTTGATTGAGTGACCGAGAAATTTCTGCGTTGCTGCGTTCTTGTTGCAAATCCGACATCGGACTTTGTTCCGACAGCTTGTGATTCGGTTTTATTTCATCGGCATCCAGGCTTGGAATACGATGTTTGCTGCGTAACCAGTCGGTTGACTTATTTGCGGCGATGCGAAATAGCCAGGTGATAAACTGGCTCTGACCGCGGAAACTGGGCAGGTTTCGGTACACCGCCAAAAACACTTCCTGCATTAAATCCATGGCGTCGTTGTTGGAGCCACTGAGTCGTATGCAGTAGTTGTAAACGCGCGTTTCGTAGCGCCTGACCAGCTTGATCCAGGCTCTCTCTGAGCCATCAAGCGCTTTATTGATCAGTTGCTGGTCGGTTTCTTTAAATAGCATTTGGGTGACTGTTTTAATTGCTTTGTTGGGTTAGTCGGTCGTTGCGTCAAAAAAGTTTGGATGGTTTACTATTTATTTTTCGAGCTGCAAAGTGACGGTTTGCCCAACTTGCAAATCGAGCTCTTTTTCTGCCGACCCTTGGTAAACCGCAAGCTCCAGCAAGCCATCGGAATTAATAATGGCAACGCGGCTATTGGCGCTTGCTTCACAGTAGAAGTTGCGAAACGGGAATGAGTGCTCCTGACAAAAAACCGTGTCGACTTGATGCCTCGGAATATCGGCCTGGGTGATATTGCTAAGCGCATTACCGAAGCGGTCGAAGCCTAAAATTTGCCCAACAATTTGTTGTCCCAGCAGCTCGGGCTCGGGAAAGGTTAATTGATGGAAGTTGTCGATGGGGGACGCCAGGTCTTTTAGCGCGATGGCGTCATTGTGCAGACAGGCGCAAGCAGGAGTGAATAATGCCAGACCGTCAAAGCTGGTGTGTTTTGACCACCAGTGCGTCTCAGATTTTAACTGGAACGCCGTCACTTTTTTGTATTGCGCAGCCGCGAGCGACAACACGCCATTGTCGGGCCCGACTAACCAGTGACTATCGCAACGCAGCGCTAGCGCTTTTCGTGCCGATCCGACACCTGGGTCGACGACTACCATGTGCACCGTTTCGTCGGGAAATTCGGCAGCGTAGCGTTTTAGCGAAAACGCAGCCTGTAACACGCTTTGCGGGCTGATATCGTGGCTAATTTCGATAATATTGGCCTCTGGTGCCTGTTTCATGAGCTTGCCAATCATGGCACCCACGTAGCCATCCTGGCTGCCAAAGTCGGTCATTATTGTAATAGTTTTCGACATATGTGCCTCATTTGAAACGCTTTTTTAATCGAAGGGGCAGTGGTATAGTGTTGTCCATTCAGTAATAGTAAGGCGATCTTATGAAAACTGCTACTCAATGGCTGGATGAATACGGTGAGAGCCATCAAAATCCCACCAATAAGCTGATCCACTGGTGGTGTGTGCCAGCCATATTTTGGAGTGTGGCGTTATTGCTCTGGTCGATTCCAGTACCTGAAGTAATGCGAGTACATCCTTTACTTAATTGGGCGACCGTGGCTTTGGCATTGGTGATGGTTTTTTATCTGCTCACCTCGGTGTCATTGAGCATCGGTATGTTGATTTTTTCTGGGCTGGTGATATGGGCAACTCATGCGGTAGCCACATCGGGTGTGATTGAACCCTGGATACTTGGTCTCGGCATATTCATCGTCGCCTGGATCCTGCAGTTTATTGGCCACAACATTGAAGGCAAAAAGCCGTCCTTTTTTAAGGATATTTTGTTTTTACTGGTTGGGCCAGCCTGGCTAATGGGATTTATTTATAAAAAGCTGGGAATCAAATTCGCATAATGCGAGACTTCAAAAATAAAACAAACAACTAAGTGTAAGTATTATCTATGGCTGTAGAAGAAACAGGCGTGTTGATCACCAGTGAAGCGGTTACCGTTGGGATTCTGGCTCTGAGCCTGGGGCTGGTATTTTATACCTCAAACAGTAGTCACAGTTTTTGGCGCGGATTTTATAAGTACGTTCCAGCGTTATTATTGTGTTATTTCATCCCTGCGATTTTTAACACCGTCGGACTTATCTCGGGCGAAGACTCGCAAATCTATTACGTGGCATCTCGATTTTTATTACCCGCGGCTTTGGTGTTACTCACCCTCAGTATCGATCTGGAAAAAATTCGCAAGCTAGGACCTAAAGCCATCATTATGTTTCTGACCGGTACGCTCGGTATTGTGATTGGCGGACCAATTGCCATTTTACTGGTTGCTACGGTCAGTCCAGAAACCGTGGGTGGCGCTGAACCGAACGAAATATGGCGTGGCATGACAACCATTGCCGGCAGCTGGATCGGTGGAGGTGCGAACCAGGCGGCCATGTTTGAAACCTTTGAAGTGTCCAGCGATATCTTTCCGGCGATGATAGCCGTTGATATTTTTGTCGCCAATGTCTGGATGGCGGTGTTATTAGTGATGGCTGGCCGGGCCAAAGAACTCGACGCCAAACGAGGCGCAGATGCATCGGCCATCGACGAAGTACGCAAGCAGGTGGAAAAGTTTCAGATGGAACACGCGCGCATGCCAATGCTGAATGATTTTATGTTCATATTGGCGGTCGGCTTGGGTGCTACAGGTCTGGCACATTTATTTGCAGATGCCATTGCGCCCTGGATTGGCGCGAACGTCCCGGCACTGAAAGAATTCAGTCTCGACAGTCAGTTTTTCTGGTTGATTGTTCTGGCCACCACCATTGGGCTCAGTTTATCCTTTACGCGAGTACGGCATTTAGAGGCGGCTGGCGCATCAAAAATAGGCTCGGTTTTTATTTACATACTGGTGGCCTCGATTGGTATGAAAATGGATATCAGTGCAGTAACCGAGCATCCCGGATTGTTCGTGGTAGGCTTTATCTGGATTGGCATTCATGCCGGATTACTGCTGGGTGTGGCGAAATTGATTAAAGCACCGACCTTTTTTATCGCCGTGGGCAGTCAGGCGAATGTGGGCGGCGCCGCCTCGGCCCCCGTTGTTGCCTCAGCCTTTCATCCGGCATTGGCACCGGTGGGTGTTTTGCTTGCAGTTCTCGGTTACGCGGTAGGCACCTATGCGGCCTACATATGCGGGTTGTTGATGAAATTCGCCGCTCCTGTGACCTGAAACTGGTCTAAAATTTGAGAGAGGCGTATAAATAAGTATGCCTTTGAAAACTAACAGTATATTCAGATTTAGTCGACATGACCCGATTTGATGAGGAAACAAACGGATGTTGAAACTGCAGTTCAGAGATAAATCTCGTCCTGATCGATGGTTGGTCGATTCTCTGATCACCATAGGGAGCGATCCTTCCTGTGACATTATTATTCAGTCCGAACGGGTTGCGCCTCAGCATGCCGAATTGCACATCAAAGATAACGATATTGAGTTTGTGCACAAATCGCCGACGAAAAGCTCCTTTGTTAATGGCGCTTTGATTGCCATCAATATTCAATTAAAAGCCTGGGACGTTATCAAAATCGGCGATACTGAATTGGAGTTGGTGGATCCGTTATTAAATCGCAGTCCGCGTAAGCGCGAAGCGGCCAATAAAACTCAAGTTCGAGATGTTTTGAGTGACTGGCTTATTCAGGCGCAAACAACGCCGTTTTCAGGACAATTGTTTCCGGTGTCGCAGTCGCTGACAATCGGACGCGATACCCAATGTGATATTGCGATTCCCATGCCGCACATTTCAAGAAAACACGCGCAAATTTATTTTCTTGACGGCGAGCTGCGCATCAAAGATCTGAATTCTTCAAACGGCACCTTCATTAACGGTGAAAAACGACCCGAGTCTCGCCTTCAACATGGTGATGAAATTCGAGTCGATGATTTTCGTTTTAAAGTCATCTATACCGGCGATGTCAGTGAGCAGCAACAGCAGGTTTATAACACTACCATTAGAGAGTCAGGACAAACTCTGGTTAAAAATAAAAAGCCGACAGGTAAATACCCGACGCCGGCGAATGTTGAAACCATTAATCAACAGTTAGTCGTAGAGAAAGCTTTTTTCCACGGTAAATCGCCGGCCATTCGTGGCAAAGTGTATGAGGTTGAGTCTGTCGGTTCGCCGATTGGTCGAATGCTGGGGCATCACCTTTCCCGTGAAGACACCAGTGTTTCTGGGCGTCATGTTGAAGTGTTGAAAAAAGGTCGATTTTGGAGCATAAAAAACAACGGTGCTGCGAATGGCTTATTAGTAAATTCTCGCATGACAACACGAGCCACTTTGGTTGATGGAGATGAAGTGACCATTGGAGGTGTCGACTTGATTTTTCAGGCACAAGGTAGCAAACCTCGAAAATTGATTTTTGATGAGGATAAGTCGTCAATCGATCTTGGACGTCTGGCCGTTGTTTTAGCCGTCGTTGGTGTCGCGGTGATTATTGCAATAGCACTGTTGGGCGATTAAGTGTTATCTAATCATCCCCGAAAGTTAAACGCTAAGGCTTGAGCTGGTCAGCCCACCAAAGCAAGAAGTCGCGCAACATTTGATGAATGAAGGCTTTCACTTCAGGTAAGAAAAAGTAAATCTGCACGTAAGTAAATGCAATTGCAAAGACAACAATCCACAATAAATTCTTAAACCAGCGTATAAAAGAAATTGAAGCTTTGGCTTTTCGTTTGATCCCGATGGGCGTAAATGTCGGTTTACGTTTCAATTTACTCTCTGGCTGAACCATAATTTCTGCCAGTGCCTGTTGCACCTCGGTGGCACTTTGATAGCGGTATTCGGGATCGAGTGCTAACATTTTCAAAAGGAATTCATGCAGTTGTTTGGGCAGTTCACCGTATTGCTCTGTATAAACAATTTGACCATTTTTCCACTGAATGGGATTACCTGTGAGCATGTGGTAGAAGATGGCTCCTAAAGCGAAGATATCCAATTGTGGTGACACGGGTTCCATTTTCTGTGGCGAGTACCAATTTTCCATGTCTTCTTGATGATGGTAGTGTTCGCTCGAACCAAAGTCGGTTAATTTCACTTCGTTCTTTTGGGTGAACAGAATATTTGTTGGGCGAATGTTGCCATGATAAATGCGATTCTGGTGCGCAAATATCAGACCATCAAGCAGGCTGTTGGCAATACTAAAGAAATTTTTAAACTCGAACGGTTGCAATAAACGTTCAGATAGAGAGCCGGCATCCATGTATTCCATGACAAGAATGAACGCCCGTTGATTACTGGCGGTACCATAAATATTAATGACGTTCGGATGTTTTAGATTAGTCAGGAGTTTGGCAACCTTTAATCCGCTACTGTCGTTTTTACGTTTTTTTATTACCATCAAGTCTTTCGACTGTTTTTTCTCGTACAGGTAAACGGTGCTGAATTCATTTTCACTGATGACATCGAGCAAAGTGAATTTTTGACTCAGCGTTTGTACGTCTTGTTCTGCATTCACTTTTTGGCTTGCCGCCAAGTGTGCTCCTTTTATAATATGCAATAATTCATTTTCAACCACAGACGCTGACGTTGGCCGATCAGCCGGGTTCTCAGCAAGACATTTCAGGATAATTCGTTTTAATGACTTGGGTAGCTTGGATTGTTCTACCGTGGCTTTATCTATCGGATCGGAAAAATTCTCACTAAAAATTTCAAACATCATAACGCCGAGCGAATAGATGTCACTGAGCAAGCTCGCATTGATTGAGGCTTTTTTGGCCTCTGGAGCCATGTAGCGTTCGGTGCCAATCACCTGGTTGCCCGACTGTTTGATAAACCGCTCGTCGGTATAGAAACTGGCGATACCAAAATCGAGAATGCGTGCGTTATTTTCTTTGTCAATGATGATATTAGCGGGTTTGATATCGCTGTGAATGATGCCATTACGATGCGCGTAAGATAAGCCTCGACACACCTGAATGAGATACTGAATCTTCTGGCTAGTGGGCACATTCTCGTCTTGAATCAAGTCGTGCAGCGTTACCCCTTCAACGTACTCCATTACAAAGTAAGGCTTACCCGATTGAGTAACCCCTTTGTCGATTACATGAATAATTTTGGGGTGGTTCAACCGGGCGACAATTAAGGGTTCGTTTTCAAATAAGTCGAGTGCGGTAGAGTGGCCCAGCAGCTGCTCCGACAAAAATTTTATGGCAACGGTACGGTGCAAAGAAAGCTGCTCAGCCAGATAGACCTCTGACATGCCTCCTTCGCCAATTGGTTGCTTCAGTTGGTAGCCCGGGATTTCCATAACAGCTTGTTTTCATTGTTTTTAATAAGCGTAGCAGAAATAATATTTTTCTAAAGAGCTGTTAGATAATTTTCGAAACCCTAATGAAAGCCACGAGTGACCGAGTAGCTGTTGTTCTACCCGATCATCGAAAAAAGTTGCTTTATCAGTTCGCTTTTAGCGACTCTCTAAGAAGCGGCTGTCCTTTTAGAATAACAAACTGTATGTCGTCATAAGCGGAGATATGGTCAAGTGGATTGCTGTTGAGTAATAACAAATTGGCCACTTTTCCGGGCTCAATGGTGCCGTACTGATGTTCCAGTCGGAATGCTTTGGCGTTATTTACAGTTGCAGCTTCTAAGACCTGTTTAAGTGACAGACCCAATCGATTCAGGTGTAACATTTCCTGGTAGGTTGAATATCCCGGTTGAGCGGCATAGGTTGGTGCCGGTGGCGTATCGCTGGCGATTACCAATGGGTAGTTGTTTTCGATCAAGTACTGTACGGCACGTTCCCCTTGCGAAATAATTCGATCAGTCCGTTGCAAGATCTTATTCACTGGTAATCCACCATATTCTTTTTGAAGTTGTTTTTGGAACCAGCGACCATCTTCTGTGTGGTACCACTGAAATATCTCTTTTGGAATGACTTTTTGGTAGCGTTCATCGGATAATGGGTCTTTTAACAGCACGCCTTTAAGCGCATTCATAACGCCCAGGGTGGGTTGGAAAATTTGCTTTTGTAACATTACTTCATCCAGCACGGACTTAATTTGGTCAGGTAAACCTGATGCACTTGCAAATTGATTCCAGTTCCAGAGTCCGTGGGCGATGACATCGATCTGGTGATGGGTCGCCAGCTCTTGCATGTCAATTGCATTGGCGTGCGCCATAACGATGAGCTCATGCTGTTTAGCTGCGCGTTTGACGCGCTTAATAATATCGTTAGAAACCATCGGCCAGCTACTCAACTCCCCAAACCCGTCTTCTAAAAATAATTTGACGCAGCGATGGCCGTCATTGGCAATTCGTTCTACAACCGCTTCTGGCGTGTGGCGCTCGATATCGAATTGAACCGGCTTGTTCTCATCGTTTGTAGGCTGATAAATAAAGTACTTAAATAAATTAGCAGCCTGGTGTTGTTCGACAAAGAGCGTTGGGTAACCACCTAGTATGGGAACGGCGCCACAATGAAACAAATCGGGTTTGATGGCATTTGCATTGAAACTCTCGATACCTCCGGGTAATTGCGAGGGATCGAGTAATTGGGTGACGCCAAAATAGAGGTAGCTTTTCGGTTGCTGCTGTACGAACAGAGTGTGCAGCCGTTGATGTTTTTCGTTAGAGAGATCCTGAGGAATTCCGGGCATACTACTTACGTGCACGTGAGAATCCATAATTCCGGGTATCAAATATCGATCGGTTGCGTCTAGTACCGGAAAATCACCTACTTCAATAGGTTGGCTGGAGACTTCAGTGATCAGTCCCTTCTCGATTTTGATGTAAGCGTTCTTTAATGCGGTTTGACGTTCCGGCGAAATCAGAGTGGCATTTTTAATGATAAGCTGGCCCGTCTCTGCTTTCAAACAAACAGAAGTAAGAAGGCAGCAACTAATCAAAGTGCGTATTATTTTCTTTAACATTGAGGTGTCCTTTAACTTAGGGTGATTTCCCAAGTGTGTCTGCTCGCGCCGAGAAATACTTAAAGCGAGCTTAAAATAATTCTAAATATTTTCTAAAACCATAAAAATCAAAGGCCTACGGAAGATGATTTTTGGTAAACTGATAGTGATTAGGTTTTTTTATAACGATTATCTTAATGCAAACAAACGTTGAAACATGTTATCAATTGGGTGACTGGACCGTAGAACCCGAGTTTAACCGTATTGTGCGTGGTGACAATGAGGTCGTCCTGGTTCCCAAAGTGTTCGCGCTTTTGCAATGTTTGGTGCGCCATCAAAATAAGCCCGTTGACGTCGAAACTATCATGGCCGATGTCTGGCCCGGACAGATAGTCGCTGATAGTTCAATTTACCAGGCGATTGCTCAATTAAGAAAAGCTCTTGGCGACAGCGGGAAAGCTCCTAGGTACATAGAACGTGTCTCAGGAAAAGGTTATCGATTGATCATGTCGGTTGAACCCTGTCGGTCAAAAACTCATTCGGGTCACTTCTTCAAGGTTCTGGCGATAGTCGGGGTGTTATTGGTTGCCTGGCCAATGTTCCTGCTAATAGAAGGCTTGCCAAGCTCAGAAACTGAGAGCGTTCAACAATCGGATAGGCGAGTGCGCACTTTGGCCGTTGCAAATTTGGAACTCGACGTAAGTGACAGGGACATCGACGCAACAAAGATAGTCGCCTTTAATGATGTTTTATTAACTCAATTGTCGACGGCGGAAGATTTAACCGTTCTAAAGCGCCCACCGCAAGGACCGTTGAATGATGCCGATGCACTGTTAGAGGGACGAATCGTTAAGCAAGACGAACGTGTCCGGGTATATTTACAACTGACGCATCTGGAGAGTGCCCAGGTTATATGGGCCAAGATGTTTGACGGCAATCGTCATGAGCTGTTTTCTTTGCAAGATCAGGTGACTCAGGATTTATTGGCCTTTTTCAAACATTCGGAATCAAGGCGACCAATTTCTGAACCCGTCGTTAAACCTGCCTTTGAACAATATTTGCTCGCCCGACATTTTTGGGAGCAGCGAACGGAGAGTTCGTTACTTCAAGCCAAAGACATATTAGAAGCGATGAAAAACGAGGAGCAGTTATTCCCGATGGCTGCGGTTGCGTTGTGTGAAACGTATCATTTCTTATATTCGTATTCGAACTGGTCTTTTGAACAGGTACTGGAGCAATGCGAACCGCTTTTGGAAAGGGTTTTAGAGGCAAGGCCTGAACTGGGTCAGGCGCTTGCAGCGCAAGCATTATTGTTAACCAGCCAAGGAGAGTTTGAAACCGCGGAAACACTTTTCAAGAAAGCTATTCGACTGTCGCCCAACTATGCCTTTGCACATATGTGGTATGGCAACTTGTTGCGAGATAACGGGCAATACGTAGCGGCTCTGCAGTCGGTTAGAAAGGCTTTTCAACTGTCTCCAATGCAACCCGTTATCAATCGTAGTTTAGCCTATGCTTATTTAAATATTCGTGATCTGAAATCGGCGCGTTATTATTATCGTCGAGCACTGTCCATTGAGCCCGATTATATTCATAGAGCCGTTAATGACTTAGATTTTTTTGCTTTGTCTCAGCAGCGAGCCAAAGCTTTTCTGACTTGGGCAAACAATAATCCCCTGGTCTTGCAACGGCAACCCGTTTACCAATTAAATCGAGCGCAGATTCTGTTGTCACTCGGAGAGAATGACAAAGTTCGAACTATAGTCGAGCGATTTATCGAAAACGGGATTAACCCTTCGTTTACTTTGTATGTGAAAGGCTCACTACTGATTGCACAAGAAAACTTTGAGTTGGCAGCCAATGTATTTGAGTCTCGTCGTGATTTGTATCGAGACAGTGCCCAGTTTGACGGGGTATATATTTTGGCTTTGTGGAAAAGTGGTCAGTTTGCTCGAGCATTCAGCGAGATAGAAAAATCAAAACCGTTAGCCTTGACCTCAGAGTATGAAATTACGCCAAAAAATATTTACACTGCCTCCTCGGTGGCGCAGATACTTCATGCCGTCGACAATCAACAGTGGCGATCAATGGCACCTGAGATTGATCGTGTCTTTGAGACAATGGACTATCCAGAAGATCATTACACAGCCGAGTGGTTGGCGTTTCGAAATCAGCATCAACAAGCAAAAGCATTGGTGGAACAATTACTCAATAATGGCTGGATACCTGACACTAATGACGACCCTTTTGCCGAATATCGACTGCAGATGGCTTATATTCAATCCGGAGGTGGTTTAGAGTTTTTTAAAAAGTCTTTGCGTAAAAATCGAGAGTGGGTTTTAGGGGCTCAACTATAAATCAATTGGTTCTCGGCCATATACACCGAAAGACTTTTTTCATCGAGCAGCGGTGTGCTTTTGAGACGGCTATCGTTTGTGGCAATTGTTTCGAAATCTTCGGTGAATGGCCTGCTTAAGTCGCTTGAGATCTACCTGGTGCTGAAGTATGCTGTTGATGTTTGTTTTCTATAAATTTTTAAGGAAGAACTTTGAATTCAGTGTCTTTAGGGGCGGTTGCCCTGCGTTTTACTTTAGCAATCTCGCTTATACTGTGTTTTATTCCCTCTTTGCGGGCCGCTTCGATAGAAGATTTTGCTAAGAACCCACAGTATCACCAAGCTAAGTTGTCACCGGATGGAAAACACATTGCGGTAACCTATGACAATGGTGAGCAAACCAGGATCTACTTTTTTGAACTTCCGAGTCTTAAGTTGGTTGGAAATCATGGTTTAGGGCCGAACATTCCTGGTTCGATTTTTTGGGTAAATAACGAGCGTATTGTCGTAAAGGTAATGCACGATATGGTGCAGTATGAGTCACCAAGATATTTTGGTGAGCTATACGCAGTTAACTATGATGGTAGCGAAGGAAAGTTTATCTTTGGCTATCGTGCTAAAGATTCAAGTAAACGATACAGTCGACGCCAGAGCAAAGAAAACCGAGCCTGGGCTACGATTATAGATACTTTGAAACACGACGATAAGAAAATCTTAATAAGCTCTGCAGACTGGGATGTTCAGGGCGCCTACCCTGAAGTAAAAACGTTGGATGTTTATCGAGGTCGAACACGACTGGTAACTAAATCTCCCAAGCGAAAAGCCAGCTTTTATACCGATCGGGACGGTAACCTTAAGTTGGCTTACTCATCAGATTCTGATCGCAACCAATTCTTATATGTGAAAGATGAAGATGGCGGATGGAATGAACTAAACGATATTGCTATGGGAAGGGCTTTTTCTGTAGTCACTGTTGTTGGAAATGATTTCTATGCCTATAACAATGCCGGCTCCGACACAATCGGTTTGTACAAGTATAGTTTAAATGATGGTAGTCGTGAGCTTCTATTCAATGATCCTGAACTTGATATTGCGGAGGCGGAATTTGATCGACGTAGCGGACACGTTATTGCATTGAAAACGTATCCGGATTATCCCGTTTACCAATTGATTTATCCACAAAGTGAAGCGACTCAGGCGTTTAAGTTTTTGGCAGAAAAATTTCTGGGGTACTCTCTAAATATTACCAGTCAGTCGGAAGATGGTGAGCAATGGATTGTAAGGGCCTCTAACGATGTAAATCCCGGAACTTTTGTGCTTTATAATACGAAAAGTCGTAGTGTTCGGCCAATCTTAACTGCGGCAAAGCATTTGAATATGGCCGATTTAAGTCCGGTTGAGCCATTTAAATTTAAAGCCAGTGATGGACTCAGTATTCGAGGTTATATTACTTACCCCCAAAAGAAGAAATCTCAAAAATTACCAATGGTCGTGCTTGTTCACGGTGGTCCTCACGGTGTTCGAGATTTCTGGCAGTACGACCGTGAAGTTCAGATGTTAGCTAATGAAGGGTATGTTGTATTACAGGTGAATTACCGGGGCTCCGGTGGCTATGGAAAGGAGTTTCGCGAATCTGGTTATTTAAATTGGGGCACTAAAATACAGCAAGACATTTACGAAGCAACTCAGTGGGCTGTTAAGCAAGGGCGAGTCGATCAACAGCGAGTGTGTATTATGGGCGCGAGCTTTGGTGGTTATTCCGCCGTCCAAAGCCTGGTTCGATACCCTGATTTTTACCAATGTGCAGTTGCAAATGTCGGGATATACGATTTGAATTTGCTCGATCAAGAAGGCACCTATAAAGATTCTTATGCATTGAGACAGTTGTTCAGAGAATATGTTGGTACCGATGAAAAGCAGCTTAACGCAAACTCACCAGTTTATCATGCGGACAAAATCAAAGCGCCAATATTATTGGTTCACGGAGAGAGAGATGAGATTGCACCGCTTGAGCATGCAGAGGCTTTAAAGTCGGCGCTGGATAAGCATAGTAAGCCATACAACTGGCTTTTATTTAAGAATGAAGAGCATGGATTGCGCTCTGAAGCCAAGCGGGTAAAGTACTACAAAGCAGTTATTGAGTTTTTAGGAAAAAATCTTTAGTTGTTTTCGAGATTAGGTGAAAGGAACGTCTACTTTCGACGTATACAGCCATCTTACCAACTGATTCAGTCGCTCTCGAATTTTAGATTCCAGAGCGACAAGTGGTTTTCAGGTTGATTGTTCGCAATCTTCACTATTTTTTCAACAATTTAAAATCTGCCGGCCGTAAAGACATACGACTGAGAGCCACTGCTTACTCTTTGTTTAGGGTTAAACACAGTTTGGCGCAAAGTGGCCATTGGCAGAAGAAATTACGAGTGATTTAGTCTGCTCTGGGCAAAAAGTTCTCGGCCATCATACAGCGCATACTGCCGCCGCCAATGTGCTCTATGGTTTTGACGTCATTAACGATGCATTGTCCAAATGACTCCAGTAATTGTCGTTGTTGTGCGGTGAATCCAAGCCAGGCAGTATTCGACATCGCAATGCAGGGCTGTCCCTGATTATTTTTTATTTCGAGAATGTTGCCACAAAACGATTGCTCCATCTGTTCGAAGGTAATATCAACCACCTGTTTGCCGTGGGCTTCAAGTTGTTCAGTCACTTTGTTGCGATCTTTTAGTTCCAGCGCCTCACTGCAAACGACCGCGAACTTCGTTCCGACGCTCATTATTACATTGGTGTGGTAAATCGGCTGCTGATGTGAGCTGGAAGCGTGAAAAATAACGGGAACGCAATCGTACTCCAGGCAGTAGTCGAGAAAAATTTTCTCTTCACACCGCTCAGACAGAGCTGCGTAAGCGTATTGATGTTCGTGATCAAAAATGATCGCTCCTGTGCCTTCGAGGATTTGCTGACTCTGTAAACATGATTCGACACTTTCGATAGCGGCCACTTTGTAACCGGCCTGTGTCAAAAGATCGCGTAACCGATGTGGTACCACTTCCTGCCTGCGATTGGGTGTTTTCATTGGGTACAGACGAATACTGCCATCAGAATGGGTGGTGAACCAGTTGTTTGGGAAAACGGCGTCGGGAACGTTCAAATCGTCTGGATGTTCGAGCACCAGTATTTCAATGCCGTGATTTAGGAACGTTTTAACGGCCTTATCAAACTCGGCCAAGGCTTGAGTGGTGATCTTGTCGCTTTCGCTCTGCAGGGGACGATGTTGAAACTCATTGTCTGCGCCAGTTTGTTCGTTAAAGCCAAAATGCAATGGCCGGCACATGACGATGCTGTTGGTTGTGTGACCGTTCATAGAGTTGTTATCTCGAAACCAGGTTATCAACTGAGTTACCAAATTAACGGAAACTCCGGATCAGGAGCAAGCGTAATATAAAGGTAAAAAAAAAGGCTTGTCAAAAAGACAAGCCTGTTATTAGCTAAAAGTCGAGCCAGATAGGACCAAAAGGGGTAGGAGGTGCTCTGACTCCGCTAATCAATCACTGTTGGGACAGATAAAAGTTTGAGCTACTCACTCAGGAGTTTTACACCGTTGCCGGTCAAAACCCCAAAAAATCGTTCCACTTAGGATTAATCCGCTAAGTTTTCCAAATTGTTCAACGCAGTGTGAGTGCGTCGAGTCAGTTGAGTTTTGATTGCCTCTGACTTGGCAACTTGGCCCAAATACAAAGTTTTGGACGCTTTGAATTGCTTTTGCAGTTCGTACTTAACATCAATTAATGCTTCAGCTTTCAAACGAGTCAATTGCAACTCAATGTTGGATTTAAAAGAGGACTCTGATAAATCCATAGCTTGCGTATTTAAACTCACGCCTGAGAAAATCATTACCGCGCTTAGCGATACGAATCTTGCAAACTGTTTCATGGCGTTACCTCACTCCATCGAATTACTGTCGATATATGCGCTAACAAATACCTTAAATCTTGCTTCCCTCATCACCTTGGTGTTGCTTGGTGACCGCCGTACTGCAGACAACTTCCTGTTGACTTCACTGAAGTACTTAGCGTGTCTCTTGGGAACGGTGTGTATATTAATGATTTGGGTGCACTGGCTCAAACGATCATTTATAATGTTTCGCATTAAAAAAACTAATGAGTTGAATATGGCCAGACGACTTCCCCCGTTAAACAGTTTACGAGCGTTTGAAGCTGCTGCGAGACACTTATCATTCACCCGAGCTGCGGACGAACTTTTTGTGACACAGGCCGCAGTTTCTCACCAAATTAAAGGGCTCGAAGATTTTCTTGGAGTTCAGCTATTTATTAGGAAGAATCGTAAGTTATTACTTACTGACCAAGGTCAGGAGTACTGGCCGAAGATTCGCGACATTTTTGAAAAGCTGGCGGCCGCCACAGAGCAACTTAAAGCCCAGGGGGCATCGGGTGCATTGAATATCTCAGTGGTGCCTACTTTTGCCATTGTCTGGTTGGTTCCTCGGCTTACTCGATTTAATGCACTTTATCCGGATATTGAGGTACGACTGAAAGCCACCGATCGTGAAGTTGATTTCTTTCAGGACGATATCGACGTGGCCATTTATTTCGAGAAGGGGGATTATCCCGGTATGCATTCAGAAACCCTGCTGAATGAGTTTTTAACCCCTATGTGCTCTCCGTCCCTGTTAACGGGTGAAAAGCCTCTGACGGAGCCGGAAGACCTGAAGCACCATATGTTGTTGCACGATGCCACGGCTGATGAATGGCGGCAATGGTTAAAGTTGGCCGGGGTTAAAGGCATCGATCTTCGCAAGGGTCCGGTATTCTCCCATTCCAGCATGGTCATGCAGGCGGCAATTCATGGTCAGGGAGTGGCATTAGGGCACAACGTCTTGGCGCAACCCGAGATTGAAGCCGGACGCCTGGTTTGTCCGTTCGATATTGTGCTGCCCAGTGACTTTAAATACGATCTGGTGTGCCCGGAAGAGTGGGCCGATCGCCCCAAAATTAAGGCATTTCGAGACTGGATTGTCGAGACAGTGGCTCAGGAGCAGGCTATGGAGTCGCTGTTCTAACAACTCCTTGGTTTATCGTTTCTATATTATTGTTCGTTGGCAACCTGTAGGTAATGGATGCTGAACAGCTTGTCAGCGTCGGTCCAGACTTTGACTGGTTTAAAGCCGGCTCGATCCACCAGTTGATGAAACTCTTCGATCGAATACTTGTAAGAACTTTCGGTGTGAATGGTTTCACCCGCCGCAAACTGGTAACGTTTTAAACCAATTTGAACTTCTTGCTCTTTGTTACTGATCAAGTGCATCTCGATGCGTCCGGCGTGTTCGTTGTAGATGGCTTTATGGCTAAAGTTGTCAGGCTCGATCTGTGCATCAATGCGATTATTAATGTGGGTTAATAAGTTCAAGTTGAATTCGGCAGTAACTCCGGCGGAATCATTGTAGGCCTGCTCCAGTGTTTGTCGGTCTTTTTTTAGGTCGACACCGATCAATAAGCCGCCATTTTTGCCTACCAGGCGAGCCACTTGTTTTAATAACGAGCAGGCGTCGTCTGGGTCAAAGTTGCCAATACTGGAGCCGGGAAAAAACGCGTTATAACGTCCCGGGCCAAAGTCGGGCACTTTCCAGTCCTGACTGTAATCGACACGGTTGGCGTGTACTTCTAACCAGGGATAATCGGCGGCAAGTTTTTGCGCAGATTCGATCAAGTGATCTTTGGAAATGTCCATCGGGACATAAATCTTGGGCTTTAAGGCTTCGAGTAAAATTCGAATCTTCAAACTGCTGCCGCTTCCCAGTTCGAGCAAAATACTGTCTTCACCCAGTAACTCCGCAAACTCCTTGGCGTGTTCTTGTAACAGTGTTATTTCGGTACGAGTTGGGTAATATTCCGGCAATTCGGTGATGGCATCGAACAGCTGCGAGCCGCGTTGGTCGTAAAAATATTTTGGTGAAATCGATTTTTGCGGTTGAGATAGCCCGTTATGAACGTCTTCAGCGAAGGTGTCGATAACTTTATGTTGTTCGTAATAATAAATTCGTTCTTTTTTTATGGCCTGATTCATACGTCACCTGTTTGTTTTGCCAGTCTGATGCCTGACATTTGCCAACGGTCGGTTGGGTAGAAAAAATTACGATAAGTTGCGCGAATGTGATCTGCGGGAGAAAGGCAGCTACCGCCCCTTAACACCAGTTGATTACACATGAATTTTCCGTTGTATTCGCCAACGGCACCGGCGGCCGGTTGAAAGCCAGGGTATTGACTGTAACTGGATTGGGTCCACTGCCAAACCCGGTTAAATAAGTCGCTTTGTCCGCATTGCACTGGGTGGATGAATTCCGCTGCGATGGCAGGGCTTTGCAAGTTAGTTTGCTGATTGGCATAGCACTCCCACTCAAACTCAGAGGGTAATCGGTGTCCCGACCAACGGGCAAAGGCGTCGGCTTCAAAATAATTTATGTGGCAAACTGGCGCATTAAGCTGCAACGGTTGTTTGCCGTACAAAGTGAACTCTTGCCAGCCATGATCAGATTTGAGCCAGTAAAGCGGAAGAGAAACTCTGTTCTGATTTAACCAACTCCAACCGTCAGACAGCCAAAGCAAAGGGTTTTGGTAGCCGCCGTCTTCAATAAATTCGAGGTATTCACCGTTGGTGATATTCCACGTCGCTATCTGACAATTGTTAATGTAGGTGGTGTGTGCGGGTAACTCATTGTCGAAACAAAATCCCGTATCGTTGAACCCAACTTGCGTTAGTCCCTCTGTAATCGTTACCCATTCTTTTTTTTGCGCCGATGCGGTTGGAAGTGTTCGATCCAGATAGGCAGGTAACATTGGATTTTGGAAGAAATTGAATTTTAGATCGGTTAAAAACAGCTCCTGATGTTGTTTTTCGTGCTGAATACCGAGTTCGATACGTTGCAGAACAGTTGCAAACTGTGGATGACTGGAGTCTTGCAGTAATTTTAAAATGCCATCGTCGATGGCGCGTCGATAAGCCAATACCTGTTCAACCGTGGGGCGAGACAACAGGCCTCGTTTAGGACGCAAAAATGGCTGGCCAATAGCATTGTAATAAGAGTTGAACAAATGTTCGTAATGCTCATTGTGAACCGTGTAGTTGTCGACGAATTCTTTAAGTAGAAAAGTTTCAAAAAACCAGGAGGTATGCGCAATATGCCACTTGGCCGGGCTGGTTTCAGCCACCGCCTGTAAGCCGTAGTCTTCGATTTCAAGGGGGCGGCACAATTCTTCGCTGTGCTTTCGGGTAGCAACAAAGCGCTCAATTATCTGGTGTTTTGATAGGGCTGCTTGTTTTTCAGTCATAAGATTGATTCGACTTTTTATTCAGCATATCGTCTAGAAAAATAAATGCAACCGCAAGGCTTCCCAGTCTGATTCAAAACAATTTACAATTTTGCGATAGCATTCAGACACGACCGGTCATTAATTCGTTACAATAGCGCCAGTTTAATGCTTGTTAAATTGAGGAGTATGACAAAATGAAAAATATAATTCGGGCAACGCTAGGGGGCGCTTTGATTTTATTATCCCCCTTCGCGATATCGTCACCGTTCGATTTTAAGGTTGGCGTTGCCAGTGACTATGTTTATCGAGGCATTAGCCAAACGGATGAAGATCCTGCTGTTAACGTGGCTTTTGAGTTTAAGCCTAGCAAGGGCTGGTTTGTGCGTGGGTTTGCATCGGAAGTTGATTCTCGATTCGGCGGTAACATGGAAGTCGAGTTTGCGGGCGGTTATCGCGGCCGTATCAACAAAGACTTCACCTACCAAGGTGAATTGGTTTACTCCATATTCACTGACGAAGAAACTCAAGACTCCGATTACGCTGAAGCCAATGTTTCATTGACCTATAAAAATTTTGTAACTTTATTATTCGGTCATACCAACGATTATTACGGGTTTAACGAGTCAGGCAGCTACGTAGAAGCAAAGTTTAACTTGCCACTGCACGATGTTATCAAGACAGAAGCTTATACCGGTTACTATTCTTTAGATGGCAACGTTTTAGAAAGTTATTCTTTGATTGGCTTCGACGCCTGGACTAATATTGGTGAGATCCAGTTTAAACTGTCGTTTACCGACACCGATTTAGAAAACGTTGATAATGCCGACAGTCGCATATTCGTGAATGCGAGTTATCAATTCTAGGTTGGCAACAAGGGGGGCGACATCTATTATTGAAAAGGGAGCGCAAGCTCCCTTTTCGCCTCAACATTGTTTCAAGAAAAGGAATTCGACTAGAATTGTCTTTGGATAATTAATTCTCCGGGAGGAGTGTATGCTCAACATAATCGCTAAACTGCTAAAAATTTTAAATTCGGAAGAGTCTCCTCAGGCTGTTGCCTGGGCCGTCGCTTTAGCATTTGCATTTTCTATGTTGCCAACGTTTAGCCTTGCAAAATGGTTGGTTCTTGTGGTGGTTGCTTTCTTCCGAGTCAACTTGTCGGCCTTTATTGCTTTCAGCGTTGTGTTTCCTTTACTCGCCTGGTTACTGGATCCTTTATTCAACCAGCTTGGTCTTTGGTTGTTAAAGCACCCGCAGCTGGAATCATTTTGGTCCGGAGTGGTGACGTCGTCCATCGGTGAAAGTTTGGCATTAAATAACACGCTCGGTTTGGCATCGCTTTTAATCGCACTTACCTTGATGTTTCCTTTGGTCTGGGGCGTTAAAAAGTTGGTTGTTCTGTACCGGGAAGAACTCAAAGCAAAACTTGAGAAGCTGTACATTGTCAAAGTCATCAAGGCTTCCAAGTTGTATCAAGTTTACCAATCGATAGCGTGATAAGAATGAAAATATTTAGAGTATCAGGATTTGTCATTGTACTGGTTTTCGCCGGACTGGTTTGGGCAATAGCATCATTGTTTGTCAATGGTTGGGTTTCCGATGCCATAGAGTCTCAGGGTATGCGGGTGAATGGCGCAACGGTGTCGGTGGCTGACTCGACAATTGGTTGGTTTGAAGGCAGTTTGCAATTACAGAATCTGGTTTTAGCTAATCCGAAAGACTTGATGCGTAATCGGATTGAACTGGAAAAGCTGGTATTTGATCTTTCTATTCAAGAATTACTCAAAGGTCATTTTCACGTAGACCATTTAGAGCTTAAATCGATTGCGATAGATCAACCGCGCAGCGACAAAGCGGAAAAATACGACCCCAATCAAAGTGGCGTTCGAAGCTGGGAGTGGCCGAAAGCAGCTGTTCAAAAAGCGCAGTCGGTAGAATCCGATGAGTTATTGAGGAAGGTCGATATTCGTTCCCCTGAAATGTACCAATCGTTTTCCGAAAATTTGTCGAATAAAAAGGCCGAATGGCAAGCACAAGCGGAGCAATTGCCGGATGAACAGAAAATAGAACAATACAAAACCGAGTACGCGGAGATAAAAAGCAAGTTTGATAAAGCGAATACGTTAGAGAAAATTAAATTGGCTAAAGACTTGAAGTCTTTAACCAATAAGATAAAGAAAGACAAACAGTCCATTTCGAGCTTTAAACGTCAGGTTGAGACCGATATTGACTCGTTGAAAACGCAATGGAAGCAGTTGCAAAATCAAGTCGATAAAGATACCGAGCTCGCCATGTCGATGGTGAGTTTATCGCCGCAAGGCATGCGTCATTTGGCGGCCAGTTTTTTAGGTGAAGGCGCTGCTGGTTGGGTTCAGTTGGCACTGGATAACTCAGACCTATTAAAAGGCATGGTGCAATCTAGCGACAAAGCTACAACGCCTCCACCACAACCGAGAGAAGGCATCGACGTTCCGTTTGGAAGGCAAGCACCGAAGCCGGCCTTCTGGATAAAGCAAACCGATATCAGTGGTAAGCTGCACTATAATGAATTGCAAGGTTCGGTGACGGGCAAGGTGCTCAACATTGCCAATCAATTAATACCTGGCCAGCCAATAAGCGCGCAAGCCGAGTTTAATCTGCCTACTCAAGCGGATGGGCCATCACCCATCGGAAAAATGATAGTAAGAGCGCATCACCCGGATGATGGTGAGATCCCCCTTTCAGCAAGAATGGATCTGGCGCATTGGCCAATTGATCGTTGGCAAGCGGCAGATGGTGCCGTGGTCATTGAAGACGCACTGGCGGAGATTGCGATGGATTTGAAAGCAAGCGGCGATAAAGTCGAATTAATGTCGAAGATCCGTTTGCAGCAGTTTTCAGTATCTTCTGAGTCAGAAAAGGCGAGCTCAATGACTCAGCGACTGGTTGATGTAGCGCAAAATGCAGAGCATATTGAATTGTCAATTGTTGCGTTGCAGCAGCATTCGAACACAGAAATTTCGATTTCCAGCAATCTCGATGAGCTATTTTTTGCTAAAATAAGAGAAGAGCTGCAACAAAAAGCCGATACTATTAAGACAAAGGTGAAATCGAAGATTGAGTCGAGGATTCAAGGCCAGCGTGAGAATATTGAAGATAAACTGAATCAGCTGACTGATTTTAAACAAATTGTTGCGGGTAAAATTGCGGCACTTGATGAGTTGAAATAATGATGCTCATCAAAGTGCAAACTGGAGATTGAATATGCGTAAATTATTTGTCCATTTTGGACTGTTGCTTGGACTCGTGAGCTATGCAACGGCGGCGGAAAATTTGTGCATGGAGGGTGTTTGCATCGGCGACGATGTCGAAAAGCTTCCGGTTGAGTGGAAAGAAGTGACTTTAGATTATGAAGATAATCGATTTATCACCATGGAGCTGGAAGATCGAAGCATCAATGATCTTTATTACGATTACAATGAGCAACTGATCGCTGAGAAAGATGTTTTAGAACAACTGGCGCCTTATGTCATTCGAAAGCAACGCTTCGATCAATCGGTATTGGATACTTTAAAACAGGTGCGAGCCATTTGTTCTTCACTCACACTGACTGGTGAAGTTGACCAGACAGGCACCGATAAATTGTTTGTTACTTTTCGTGCGGTGGCTGATGCTGGTCAACGAGGATTGTTGCGCGTGGTGCGAATTGAAAAGCAGCTGGATATAATGGCGCCTCATTTACGTCCTGCCGATGCTGATAAATATCGTATTGTAAAAAAAGAATTGAAACGGCAATACCCATCGATGGAAGTGGTGCGTGATATTGACGGTCGTGTCAGTTTTGACAAAGCAAGAAATACCAGTGCGTTACTAGGGTTTCGATTCTTTTCAACGGTTTCTAACCCGTTAATTTTCAGATTGATAGATCCGGCCAACATTACAATGATCGAGGAAGATGATAACGCCAGCGCACGCTGCCAGCGTTAGATCGATCATTGTCTCTAGAAAATAAACTGTAGCGGAGGGTTCTCGGTATCAAACCAGTGAATACTTCCGCGCAATCGCATTTTTGCTTCAGTGACTGAGTGCTCAGCATCCAGTAACAGCATTTCAGGCGCTTCATGACGTTCGGCACTGTATATGACAGCACCGGTGGTCGCCTTTAAATTCAGTTTTTCGTTATTGTCCAGCGTTACAGATGCGTTGTTTATCTCATCGTGCAGGCGTTGTAAAAATACCTTGGTGTTTTCACCATTGGGTAAAGTAACAGCAACGCAAAATTCATCATCATTTAGTCGACATATCAGATCAAATTGTCGCAGTGCTCGTGTTAACGTGGCCGAAATCAGGACCAATGTTTTATCGCCCACTTCGTGGCCATAGTTCTGATTGATGGTACGGAACTGATCGATGTCGATTACCGCAACCAGCAAACAAAACTCACTTCGGCGGCATCGTTGCATTTCTTCTGACAAACGCCGTAAAAACGATGGTTTGAGCAAAGTGCCGGTCAAGTGATCGTAAGTGGCTCCTTTGAAAAACTGCCAGTATTTTTCTACTGAAACTAAAGTAGCGGCAATGGCTAAAATAATCAGCGCCAGAATGAGTGGGGTATTTTCGCGGTATTCGACAAGCGAAATCCAGGAGTAGCGAGTAATATCGAACGCCAACAGAACAAGGTACAGACCAAGTGCTGAGGACAATAGAAATTGCAGTCGATTACTGTCGCGTTTGTACAGTAATGACAGAGTCATTATGGCGATTGGGGAGACAAAGGCGGTTATCTTGGCCCATTCAAAAAACTGCTGCAGATTATCGATAGCAGGCCAGATAAGCACACTAATTCCGAAAAGCAGGTAGATAGAAGCGACGATCCGATTCATTTGATGTTTTTTCAAGTCGTAAGCATGAAACAGGTAAGCGTTCAATGCGAGCTGAGCAAAAATAAAGGCAACCGACTTCCAGCGCAACAAGCTGTTGGCATCGTAACCCAGATTTAAAATAAAATGATGGTTTAGAAACACAAAGAAAGCAGCAAGCAGACTGAAAGCGGATAATGCCAAGGCGTCAAAGCTCGCCGGAAT
>JBPEWV010000086.1:0-3517 GCA_052032335.1 Pleionea sp.
TGCTTGGCGTAAAGACTAAGGGCTACTTATTAGAAAAACGAGACAAAACCAGGAGAAAACTTTGAAGTATTGGAAAATTCTGGCCCTCTCGAGCGTGCTGGTAGCATGCTCCGAAGGCGACAAAACACAAAATAAGAGTGACGATTCTAAGCCAGTGGAAAAACAGGCTGTCGCTGAATCAACCTTGCCTGAAGGCATCACTTTGATCGAGAAGGTGACGTCCAAAGGCGACGAAATCGTTATTCCTTATGAGAAATATGAGCTCGATAATGGGCTTACCGTCGTTATTCATCAGGATAATTCTGATCCGCTGGCGCATGTCGATGTGACCTATCATGTCGGTTCAGCACGAGAAGAGCCAGGTAAATCGGGTTTTGCTCACTTTTTTGAGCACATGATGTTTCAGGGGTCTGAGCATGTCGCTGACGAAGAACATTTTAAAATTGTCTCTGAATCGGGCGGAACCTTAAACGGAACGACCAACTTCGACCGCACCAATTACTTTCAGACGGTTCCAGTGAATCAGCTGGAAAAAATGTTATGGCTCGAAGCCGATCGCATGGGCTTTCTGTTAAATGCAGTGACTCAGGAAAAATTTGAAGTTCAACGTGAAACCGTTAAGAACGAGCGAGGTCAGCGATACGATAACCGTCCTTACGGATTGGTATTCGAGAAAATTCTCGAGTCGTTATACCCCAAAGGGCATCCGTATTCCACTTCGACCATTGGTTACATCGAAGACCTGAACCGCGTTAATGTCAACGATCTTAAAAAATTCTTTTTACGCTGGTACGGACCTAACAACGCAACACTGACCATCGGTGGAGCGGTTGATGTCAACGAAACCCTTAAATTGGTTAATAAATATTTTGGCACTATCCCTCGCGGGCCTGAGGTTGATATGCCGGAGAAAACTTTGGTATCGCTCGATGCCGATCGTTATATTTCTTACGAAGACAATGTGAATCTGCCGATGGTGGCATTTTCTTATCCGACCGTTTATGCCCGTCATAAAGACGAAGCAGCCTTGGACGTTCTTGCTGAAATTCTCGGTCAGGGAAAAACCTCTCTATTTTATAAAAATTTGGTGAAACCTCGTTTGGCGGTAAATGCCACCGCTAGCCATTATTGTTTCGAAATTTCCTGTATTTTCCTGATGCAGGCATTACCTAACCCCATGTCGGGTAAATCGTTAGGTGAGCTCGATGCGATTATGCGTGAAGCCTTTAACGAGTTTGAGAAGCGCGGCGTTAGCGATGACGACTTACAAAAAGTAAAAGCCAAGCTAGAAGCTGATTTGGTATTTGGTCTTCAGTCAGTGAGTGGAAAAGTTGGGCAATTGGCCGCCTATGAAACTTTCACCGGTGATCCCAATTACATTCAACAAGATGTGGCACGTTATAGTTCGGTCACCAAACAAGATGTAATGCGAGTGTATAACCAGTACATCAAAGGCAACCACGCGGTAGTTTTAAGCGTCGTGCCCAAGGGTAAGCCCGAAAAGGTGGCTAAGAAAGACACCTACACGCCACCACCTCGTGATTTTGTAGAAACCACCGAAACCAAAGCATCTGATCTTGATATTCGAGTCGCAAACGATGATTTTGATCGATCTGTTCAACCTAAAGCGGGTGCTAACCCGTTGGTTAACCTGCCTGAATTCTGGCGCGCTGAAACCAAGAACAAAATTCGTGTTTTAGGTTCGCAAACAGATGAAACTCCGACCACGACAATATTGTTAGAAATTCCCGGTGGTCATTATCATTCTAGTAAAGAGAACGCCGGTGTTGCTTCACTAATGGCGTCCATGTTGAATGAAACAACGACCGAACGCAGTAACGAGGCCATGAGTCTTGAGTTACAAAAACTGGGAAGTCGGGTAAGTATTTTTTCAACCGATACATCGACTAACGTTTACATCAATGCTTTGACCAAAAACCTTGATAAAACGCTAGAGTTGACGGCTGAAAAAATCATGAAGCCTGCGTTCACCGAAGACGACTTTAATCGACTGAAGCAGCAACAAATCCAGAGCATTAAGCAGGGCAAGAAGAATCCTTCGACTCTGGCAATGCAAGCCTGGCTGGATCTGTTGTATGGTGATGTAGTGGCTGGAATTCCTGACAGTGGTACTGTGACGACCGTTACTGATATTACGTTGGAGGAAGTAAAAGCATTTTATGATGCTCACGTTAAACCAGAAGCTGCAAAACTGATTGTTGTGTCCGATCTTCCACAAAACAAAGTGCTGGATTCGATGACGCCGTTGATGAACTGGCAAGGTAAGTCAGAAGCCAAGCCACGAAAATTCGCAGCAGCCAAGTTTGATCCTAAAACCGTGTACATCGTTAATAAAGACGAAGCAGCGCAATCCGTCATTCGCATTGGTAAACACGGCATTGCACGTGACTTTACCGGCGAGTTCTTCAAAGCGGGTCTGATGAACTTTAACTTGGGTGGTGCTTTTAATAGTCGTATCAATTTGAATCTTCGTGAAGACAAAGGGTACACCTACGGTGCGCGTTCTTACTTCTGGGGCGATAAGAACATGGGTGGTTACACTGCATCTGCAAGTGTCCGTGCTGATGTAACTGCAGAGTCCTTTATCGAGTTCTTAAACGAAATTACCGGCTTTCAGAAAGACGGCATTAGCGATGAAGAATTGAAATTTATGCGTCAAGCAGTAGGGCAACGCGATGCACTCAAGTACGAAACGCCACGCCAAAAGCTTGGCTTTATGAGTAATATTTTAAGCTACGACTTGCCCGACAACTTTGTCGACACGCAAGCGAAGATTATTAAAACCATTACCAAGGAAGAGTTAAACCAACTGGCCAAGAAGCACCTCGATTTTGATTCGATGCTGAAGTTGGTAGTAGGCGACTTTAAGACGCTTAAGCCGAAGTTCGAAGAACTCGGCTACAAAGTCGAAGAGGTTGAGCTGGCAGAGTAATTTGTCACGTTAACCTCGAAAGATAAAAGCCTCGTTGCTGTAAAGCGCGGGGCTTTTTATTAGGTGGGATTCAATTCGTGATTTAATGGTGAGCGTATTTAAGTTGACTGATAACACTGGGAAAGCCATTTTTAAAAATATAAGTTTTTAGGCTAAATGCTTGGCCAGGTAATCGAGCTGCTAAGTGACCCAATCTTTACGGTGCTCAAAGCTTTTTCCGGTGACGTGGTCGTCGCCACAAAGAAGCGCACGGCGTACGCAGCGTGCAATACAGTGAGAATAGGTGGTTTGTTCTAAATCGATGGGTATCTCGCGGGCTCGCGTCATGATTGATAATCCTTATCAATGGGTTACTCCATGTCCAAGAACTAAAGAAAATAAATTTGAATTTCAAGTCGGGGCTTGGGATTATGTGGAAAGAAGTGGGTGTCCTCACTTTATACACTTAAGATAATTGCACGAGCAATGCTCGTCAAGCTCAAAAGTCATTTGCTGGTTCAAATTTACTAGCTGCACCGATAAGACATCTTCAAAGCAAAGTCCAACCATTATTTTTTAGAAGAA
>JBPEWV010000087.1:0-25292 GCA_052032335.1 Pleionea sp.
CTACGGCAACCGGCATAACCAGCAGGTTCACCACCGGAATCATGGTCACTATCAACACCATAGTGCCAAAGCCTAATGGCCCGCCTTTTCGAGCCCGCAGATGATCGAGCATGGTTTGAAAGCTGATCTTGTGATTGTCCATCGGGTAATCGACGTATTGAACCGACATCATCCAGGCACTGAAGATAAACCAGATAACCGGGGCAACCAGATTCACACCAGGAATCAGAAACAACAGCAAACAGGCCAGCGCTTTGGGTAGCCAATACTTCAATTTGGTCCATTCCCGGCCGAAGATTCTGGGTAGGTCTTTCATAGCGCCCACAAAACCCTCAGACGGCGAGTCGAGATGGCCGCCCGATAAATGTTTTTCAACCGCTTCCGATAAGAGTCCGTTAAACGGTGCCGCTATCCAGTTTGCAATCATTGCGAAAAAGTAAAATACAGCGACAAAGATGGCGATAAAGACAATTGGCCAAATCAACCAGCCAAGATTGTCGAGGATCCATTGAACCCAGCTCCAGCTCGCATTGTATATATCCGCTTTCCAGTCCAGTAGTTGATTAAATAGCCATAAACAGGCCGCTGAAAGCAATATAAAGTTCACCAGAAGCGGCACAATGACGTAGTGACGAATCCCTTTCTGCCGCACGAGATGTAAGCCTTTGGTGAAATATTGGGCACCGCTAAATCCGCTTTTTACCATAATTGAAAAATCTTCTCTTTTTTTGAATCAGTAGTGTGTTTCGCAGTTGAAATAATTTAAACTACACGGCTACATAAAAATCAATGAGCCGAGATAATTTCTGCGAATCTTGGCGGTCTATTGTAAAGATAAAAACTAAAGATTTCAGGGTTATGCGCTTAAAACAGATAAAATTGGCCGGGTTCAAGTCGTTTGTTGATCCTACCGTCGTACCCTTTCCACAAAATTTGACGGCCATCGTTGGTCCTAATGGCTGTGGTAAGTCGAATTTGATTGACGCTGTGCGCTGGGTCATGGGTGAGTCATCTGCCAAGCACTTGCGCGGAGACTCGATGACCGACGTTATTTTTAATGGCTCGACGGCTCGTAAGCCTGTCGGACAGGCCAGTATCGAACTGGTTTTTGACAACAGCGAAGGTAAATTAGTCGGCGAGTACGCTTCGTACAATGAAATCTCGGTGCGCCGAACGGTTACTCGTGAAGGTCAATCTTCGTATTTCCTCAATGGCACCAAATGCCGACGTAAAGACATCACTGACATCTTTCTGGGAACCGGACTTGGACCCCGTTCTTACGCCATCATTGAGCAGGGTATGATTTCTCGATTAATCGAATCGAAACCCGCCGAGTTGCGGATTTTTATCGAAGAAGCCGCCGGTATATCCAAATACAAAGAACGTCGCCGCGAAACCGAAAATCGCATTCGTCACACCCGTGAAAACCTCGAGCGGCTCGAAGACATTCGCGAAGAGCTTGGCAAACAGCTGGCCCATCTGCAGCGTCAAGCCACGGCAGCAATGAAATACAAAGAGTTTAAAGCCGAAGAGCGCGAGCTGAAATCGCAGTTGTCGGTGTTGCGCTGGCAGCGATTCAATAAGCAAATGAAAGAATTTGAGACCTTGATTGGTCAGCTTGAGACCGAGCTGGAGTCGCGCATTGCCGAACAACGTCGAGCCGACGCAGAAATTGAGGAAACCCGCGATCTGCATGTCGAATTGAGTGATAACTTTAACGAAGTTCAAGGTCGATATTACGGCATAGGTGCCGACATTGCGCGTCTCGAGCAAGCGATTAAGCATCAGTCGGAGCGTAAAACCCAGCTTATCGAAGACATGCACAATGTCAAAGGCTCCTTAACACAAATGACCGAGCAAAAGCTGAGCGATGAAGAACGCATTCAATCGTTGCAGCAAGAGTTGATGGAGAATGAACCCGAGCTCGAAATGCATAATGAGTCAGTAGAGGCTTCTCAGGAGCGACTCAGTCAACTAGAAGAAGCGATGAACAATTGGCAGCACGACTGGGATGCCTTCAATCAAGGAGCTTCAGGCAATACGCAAAAACTGGAAGTCGAGAAAACACGTATCCAACACCTTGAGGCCCATTTAACTCGTTTGTCAGCACGCATCGAAACCATGGACAATGAGCTCGGCAATTTAACCGCCGAACCGATGGAGGCGTCGATGGTCGAAGCGTCCAACGAACTGTCTAAAGTCGAGTTGGAAGCCGCCACTTTGTCCGAAACTGTTGACGAGTTCGTTGAAAAGATATCGGAACTTCGCGATCAACGACGCAACAAGAGTCAACAAATGGATGAGTTGAGACGCGAAGTGCAAAAAATGCAGGGCCGTAAGGTTTCGCTGGAAGCTTTGCAAAGTGCCGCGCTGGGAAGTGAAAATAAAAAGACACAACAATGGTTGGAACAAGCGGGTCTCATCAATCAGCCTCGACTGGTCGAAAAACTCGAGGTTGCCTCAGGTTGGGAAAAAGCCGCAGAAACAGTGTTAGGTGACACATTGCAAGCTGTTTTGGTGGACGACTTTGCTTTGACCGATCAACTGTCAGCCTTAACCGAAGGTTCATTGCAGTTTTACAAAAATACGGTCAGTAGCGAATCTTCTCCAGAGAGTTTGGCGTCGAAGGTTAGTGGTCCTATCGATTTAAATGGTTTGCTGGGCAAAGTTAAAGCAGTCGACACACTGGAGCAAGCCCTATCGATGCAAAGCGACCTGAATGGCGATGAAAGCATTGTCACGCAAGAGGGTATCTGGTTGGGTCGCGACTGGCTTCGGGTTTCTCGGGCAACACAAAATGAAGCTGGTTTGGTAGAGCGAGAAGCGGAACTTAAAGAGCTTACGGGTAAGCTGGAAGAAAAAGAAATGCTGCTTGAAGAGCTTGACGAGCAAGAGTTGAGTTTGCGCGATCAAATTCGCGATCTTGAAAACAGTTGGGAACAAAAACAACGAGAACTCAAAGACGCCAATAAACGTTACAGTGAGTTACGCGCCAAAGTCGGCAGCCAACAAGCTAAACTGGAGCAGACCCGAAAGCGCATTGAGACTTTAAAGCGGGAGCGGGCAGAGGCCGTTCGCCAGATGGACGATGATGAAAAGTCCATGGCGTCAAGCCGCAAAGTCATCGAAGAGCTGGTCGAATTTATGGCGAGCGATACCGATAAAAAAGAAGAACTGTCGGCCAAACGCGAAGAAATTCGAAGTGAATTGGAACAAGCGAGAAATCGCTCGCGTGAAGCAAAAGACGTGGCGCATAAATTGGCGTTGCGCGTTGAATCGTTAAAAACTGAAATTAATTCGGCTCAAAATAACTTTCAACGCATGGATCAGCAAATAGCGCAGATGCAACAGCGTAAAATCGAGCTTGAAGACAGTCTTCAAAATCTGGAGGAGCCGGGCGACGATCAGAAAATGGAACTGGAAGAGGCGCTCGAGAAACGACTTCTGGTTGAAGAAGAACTAAAGAATGCTCGCGAAAAAGTCACCGATGCCGACAATAAACTTCGTGCCATAGACAAAAAACGACTGGAAGCCGAGCAAGCTGCTCAAGCAATTCGAAGTAGACTTGAACGCGCTAAAATGGAATGGCAAGAATGCAAAACACGGCAAAATACTCAAGCAGAATCGCTATCAGAGAGTGATTTGAGTATTGATGCAATCGCAGAAACCATTCCTGAAGAAGCGAATGAACACGACTGGCAAGAAAAACTTGAAGTCATCAACGGAAAGATACAACGACTAGGTGCGATAAACCTGGCGGCCATAGACGAGCACAAACAACAACAAGAGCGTAAGGTTTATCTTGACGAGCAACACGCTGACTTGCAAGAGGCAATGGATACTCTAGAAACAGCCATTCGAAAAATCGATAAAGAAACGCGTACCCGATTTAAAGAAACCTTCGACAAAATTAATGCAGGTTTGAAAGATTTATTCCCAAAAGTATTTGGTGGTGGGCATGCTTATCTCGAATTAACAGGTGAAGATTTACTCGATACCGGCGTTGCCGTTATGGCACGACCACCGGGCAAACGCAACTCGACCATCCATTTGCTGTCAGGTGGTGAGAAAGCATTAACAGCAATTGCGTTGGTATTTTCGATATTTCAACTAAATCCGGCACCTTTTTGTATGCTGGACGAAGTTGATGCACCGTTGGATGATGCCAACGTTAGCCGATTCTGTAATCTGGTTAAGAGTATGTCAGAGAAGGTACAATTTATTTATATTTCTCACAACAAAGTTGCCATGGAAATGGCACACCAACTGGCTGGAGTAACCATGCAAGAGCCTGGCGTATCTCGATTGGTTGCTGTTGATATTGACGAAGCGGCAGCAATGGCTGCCATGTAACGCGGAGGTATTTCACATGGAGTGGCAACTTCGAATCATTCTTGGCATTATCGGTGTCGTTATTATTGGCATTGTTGCCTACGACGGCTGGCGCCGAAACAGAAAAAAGAAAGCAGCTCGAATGGAGCTGTCTGGTTTAAAGGTCGATCCCGAGTCTCGTGACAGCGCCGGATTCGACATGGATGGAATCGGTGAAGTGAGAGTAAAGTCGCTCGATGAAACCGAGATGCCCATCGATCAAGATAATCAACTTGATGATAATGAACATATTATAGCAACGCGCGACGATAAAATTGTTATCGATAAAAGTAATGCTATTTCATCCGATGAAGAAGACGTCGTCGATCCCGATGTCGAACCCGAACTGATATTTTCAGTAACTTTATTGGCGCCAGACGAAGCTTATTCAGGTGAAGCACTTCTTCAAGCACTGGTAGAAAGAGGTTGTCGACACGGTGATATGGATATTTTCCACCGTTATAAGTCACCCCAGGAAACACGGCTTAAGTATTTTTCGGTCGCTAATGCATTTCAACCGGGTACCTTTGATCTCAATAATATGCCGTCTGAAATGTTTAAAGGGATATCCTTTTTTATGGGCGTACCGGGCAGTGCGGAGCCAGAAATTGCTTATCAAACGATGGTTGAAACCGCACGGGCTATAAAAGGCAGCCTAGGCGGAAAGTTAATGGACAGTTCTCGCAGCGTTTTTACCGAACAAACGCGGCAACACGAAATCGAACAAATTAAAGAATACAAACGTCGTAACTTGACAAAAGTATAGGGTCATTATGAGCCATTCGGTGGAACAAAAAGCACAAGCTTTACGCAACACTATTAATGAACACAATTACGCTTATTATGTGTTGGACGACCCTAAAATTCCTGACAGTGAATACGATCGATTACTGCGAGAGTTGCAGGAATTGGAAAAGCAACACCCTGAGCTCGTGACGTCCGACTCACCCACTCAGCGAGTCGGAGCAAAAGCCGACAGTGCTTTCGAAAAAGTCGAACACCTGCGTCCGATGTTATCTCTCGATAACGTTTTTAATGAAGATGAACTCAACGCCTTTGCCAAACGAATTTCTGAGCGTTTGGTTACCCGATCTAATATTAAATACGTCTGTGAGCCAAAGCTTGATGGCTCGGCCGTCAGTCTGATTTATGAGAAAGGGAAGTTGGTCAGAGCTGCGACTCGTGGAGACGGGCGGGTCGGTGAAGACATCACACTTAACGTCAGAACAATCAAAAACGTTCCGTTAACATTACGTGGAGATCACCCTGATCTGGTAGAAGTTCGTGGTGAAATTTTCATGCCAAAACAATCGTTCGAGGCACACAACGAATTAGCCCGAACCTCAGGCGATAAGCTATTCGCCAACCCGCGAAATGCTGCTGCTGGAAGTTTGCGGCAAAAAGACCCCTCGATTACAGCGAAAAGAAATTTACAGATATACGTTTATAGTTTGGGTCAAGCAGAAGGAGTAGAACTTTCCAACAGTCATTTTGAACGATTACAACAAATCAAAGACTGGGGACTTCCCGTATGTCCTGAAATTGACTGCGTCGCTGGAATACCCGAATGCCTGGACTATTACAATACTATTTTGTCACAACGAGATGGTTTACCCTATGAAATTGATGGTGTCGTCTATAAGGTCGATTCAATAAAGTTTCAGGAAGATCTTGGGTTTGTCGCCAGGGCACCACGTTGGGCGGTCGCTCATAAATTTCCGGCGCAAGAAGAGTTAACTTTACTTGAAAAAGTCGAGTTTCAAGTTGGTCGCACTGGAGCGATCACACCAGTGGCTCGATTAAAACCTGTATTTGTTGGTGGTGTAACGGTAAGCAATGCGACCTTGCATAATATGGATGAGATCCATCGATTGGATGTTCATTTGGGCGACACGGTGATCATTCGGCGAGCCGGGGATGTTATTCCGCAGGTGGTCAGCGTGGTAAAAGACCGCAGACCAGACGATGCTCAGCCAGTCGTACGCCCGGTAACCTGCCCGGTTTGTGATTCCCCGGTAGAAAAAGAAGAGGATCAAGCCATTTATCGTTGTACTGGCGGTTTGTTTTGTGGTGCCCAGCGCAAAGAAGCGATTAAACATTTTGCGTCCCGTAAAGCGATGAACATCGATGGATTAGGTGACAAACTGGTGGACCAGCTTTCTGAAGAAGGCTTAATTCATTCCATCGCCGATTTATATCGCTTAACTGAAGAGCAGATTTGTTCCATGGAGCGGATGGGTGAAAAGTCTGCAAAAAATTTACTTTCAGCTTTAGAAAAAAGCAAAACCACAACCTTTGCTAAGTTTATTTATGCCTTGGGCATACGCGAGGTCGGCGAAGTGACTGCGCAGACGTTGGCTACCGAGCTGCGCACACTGGACAAATTGTTTGCCGCAACAGAGCAATCTTTAATTGAATTAAGCGACATAGGGCCTGTCGTAGCGCATCACATTGAATCTTTTTTTAATAACGATGAAAACATTAAAGTCATCGAACAGCTAGTAGAGCTGGGAGTAAACTGGCCTGAAGTCGAAGTTCGTTCTGCCGACGAGCAACCTCTTTTGGGGCAGACCATCGTTTTAACAGGTACTTTTGAAGCCATGTCGAGAAACGTTGCAAAAGAAAAACTGGTGGCAATGGGCGCCAAAGTCAGTGGCAGTGTGTCTTCAAAAACATCGGTGGTCTTCGCTGGTCCCGGCGCTGGTTCCAAACTGAAAAAAGCGCAAGAGCTTGGTATTGAAGTAAAAGATGAGGACGCTTTGCTGCAATTAATCCAGGATTAATCGATTTCCGTTTGTGTTTGTTGATACTTGTTTCTTTAAATTAATTGCCGAATTTCAAAGCTTAGGTTTCACTGAAAGACTGTGCACCAATTGAAGCACCTACTAGCAACTACCTGTGCCTAAGCTCTGGAGATTAAGGAACAGGTGTTAAACACAAAGGCTTGACACCCTTTTTATCCCGTCACGCTGCTAAATGACCTTACTTTGAATAAACTCTGTTAAACATTTCAATCGTCATTTCGAGAGCCGCGTCATCAATATCCAGGTGAGTGACCAGACGAAGTTGATTACCCATTGGAAGTCGAATATCGTATTTCTCTGCTTCGGCGTGAAGACGGTCAAGCGAATCGACTGGCACGTCGACAAATACCATATTGGTGTGCGCACTGTGCTGATGCACCGTTAACGGCTCTAACGCAACTAACGCCTCGGCCAGTTTTTTTGCTCGCCGGTGATCGTCGTCCAGCCGTTCAATATTATTTTTTAGAGCGTAGAGGCCAGCAGCAGCTAATATACCGGATTGACGCATACCCCCACCAAGAACTTTACGCCAGCGACGTGCTTTTGAAATCAGCTGCTCATCACCAACAAGTACAGAACCTGCCGGAGCACCGAGTCCTTTGGATAAGCATAAAGAAACCGAATCGAAGCACTCGGTTAATTCAACTAATGATTTCTTCTGGGCAACTTGTGCATTGAATAAGCGGGCACCGTCAAGGTGAAATTTAAGCTGGTGTTGTTCACAAATTGCTTTAATTTTTGAGGGGTAGTTCAGGTCCAAACACACGCCGTGTTGTGTATTTTCCAAACAGACCAGTCGCGTTTTAGCAAAGTGAGAATCATCGGGTTTGATGGCCGCTTTTATTTTCTCTGGTGGCATGATGCCCGGCGATTCGAACTCGATGGGTTGTGGTTGGATGCTTCCTAAAACAGCAGCACCGCCGCCCTCGTACTTGTAGGTATGTGCATCCTGACCAACAATGTATTCATCGCCGCGTTCGCAATGACTCAGTAAGGCCAACAGGTTCGACTGGGTTCCACTGGGTGCGAAGATTGCTGCTTCTTTGCCCAGTAGTACCGCACAATATTTTTCTAGACGATTAACGGTCGGATCTTCGCCATACACGTCGTCACCTAGCTCGGCCGACATCATGGCCTCTTTCATTTGATGCGATGGCAAGGTTACGGTATCGCTTCTTAAATCAATTTTTTTCATGGGACTCATTCAACTCTTGTAACGAGGATTCTAAAATTGCTTGTAGTTGCTTCATGATTGCTTTGTTGTCGTCTTTCGAAAAAGCGCCGATACGAGGCGTATGGATATGACCGGTAGGTACATCGGACTGCATTAAATTTTTAAGTCGAATACTGCGATAGGAGATTTCATTCGACAGGTAACCACCGCCGGAACCTTCAACGGCAATCGAATTATCCAGCTGCTGAAGCGTTTTTGCTTGCCAACTGCCGTCAAGAGTGGTGACCTTTCGATTATCATTCACTTTATACTTACCCTTAACGGTTTGCATTGCGTCCGCTGGTAAAGAAAACTCGACGAACTCCGGGCCACTGAGTGGCACATTGCCAAGTTGCGGAATAACTGGTTTCTCCGCGGTTGCTCCAGACATAATATTCAAGTTGTCCGGAGCAACGGCACTTCGACGAAGCCCGGGAAAGCGTTCCAAATCAAAATCGGAACGGCCCATACTAACTGTCGCCACAAGATCGACTCGATTGGTGGCATAAAAAGGCGCAAGTGTTTGCTCAATCAGACCAACATCAAAATCTCTAAATCGAACCGGAATCATCACTGTCTGTATTTCTGCAGTTACTCCTTGACGTTCGATAACCATTCCATCCATTAGCAATGCTGCGACACCGGATGGATTACTTTGTTTAATATTTCGGTCAAGTAGAAACGGATCGAAGCCAGTTAACAGAATTTTTCTGTCGGACGCGGTCGTAAAATGCAGATCAAGGTGGCCACGTGAAGAAGCTTCAAGCTGGTCAATGATTGAGTCAATCTGTGATGGTGTTAATTGAATCTTTGGATGGCCAGTACGAACAATTTTGCTCATTTTTAACCGTGCCCAATACAAGGGCCTGTCGTCATACTCCAGGTTATCTTGTAGGTAGTTGACCGATGCTTTCCAAAGTTGATGACCCCTTTGACGTGTTTTCTCAGAAGCACAATCAAACGAATCACACTGGTCCCATTCTTCAGCAAATTGGGCAATCAGATGATCAAAGTGCTTAACGACCTTAGGCATGGCTTTTTGCGCTGCCGACAAGCGTTGTTCTTCAACCGTGAGAGACTGAGCTGAGGCCGATAAAAAGGAAAGTATTAAGCAAAATTTCAATAAGACCCGACGCATATTCTCGACCAAATAGACTCAATAAGCGGTTAATGTAAATCAAACTGTGTCATATTTAAATATTTAGCTTTAAATTCGAAGGGGCTGTTTATTGATTAACGTCTGGGATGCGGTTAAATTGTATCCAAGTCAGCTCAAAATATTTTCGTCGATGTGAGATATTTTCAACGATTCAAGGGAAAGTCATGAAATCATTAATCTATAGTTTAGGCACTCTTGTCATTTTCTTTTCAACGGCGTCGATAGCAAAAGTTGAATCGGCTTTACCCGGTTTATTGACCGTCGACGCTCATTATGTAAAGTGGGAAGGGCGTCCTCGCGATCCTGCGGTTGCGCCTAATGGCCAAGTTTGGTTTTGTGGTCAGTCAGAAAACTACATCGCAAGACTTGATCCGGAAACTGGCGCAATGAAAAAGTATCAGGTTCCAGAGGGATCTAATCCGCACAATTTGATCATCGACTCAAAAGGTTTTATTTGGTACGCCGGAAACAAAAACGGTCATATTGGTAAGCTTAACCCGGAAACCGGAGAAGTACAGCGTTTTGATATGCCCGAGCCGATTAAAGATCCTCATACTTTGGTGTTTGATGCAGAGCAAAATATCTGGTTTACCGCACAATGGAGTAATGCAATCGGGCACTTGAATATTAAAACAGGGAAGGTTCGTTATCTCGTAGCTAGTAAAGCAAAGTCTCGCCCTTATGGAATAAAATTGGACGAGCAAGGTAAACCCTGGATCGTCATGGTAGGAACCAATAGAATTGCCACGGTTGATACGGAAACTTTCACACTTCATGAAATTGACCTACCCAATGAAAACGCAAGACCGAGACGACTTCAAGTTCTGAACAATGATGTCTGGTTTGTCGACTACGCCACAGGACAATTAGGGCGATATTCACCAGAAAAGGGCCGTTTTAATTTTTGGCTGTTGCCGCATGGCGAATCAAGTAAGCCCTACGGTACGGCATTGGACAAACACAACAATCTTTGGATAGCTGAAACCGGGATCTATCCCAACTATATCGTTGGCTTTGATACTCAAAGAGAGGCTTTTTTCAGTAGTAACAAATTAAAGCAGGGTGGCTCAGTACGATACATGCACTACGATAAAAAATCCGATAAATTTTGGTTTGGAGTCGATACGGGTTTTATCGCATCGGCTGAATTAAAGTAACAAATTATTGGATTGTCGATTTGTCTGAGCAGCGTATAACTACCAATAGTTACGAACTGTATTTAGAAGGTGATCGATTATACCAGACAATGCTGAGTGATATTCTCAATGCTCAACAGTCGATATACTTGGAAACTTATATCTTTTATTACGACGCAATTGGCAAACAATTCATTGAAGCCTTGAATCAAGCGGCAAACCGCGGCGTTCAGGTTTCTGTCACATTGGACGCTGCGGGTTCTCGACAGTGGCTCACTCAAAACTTAATCGCAAAAAAATTTAACTCTCTGGTGCGCTTGCATTGGTTTCACCGATGGAGTTGGCGCAACCCACTCAGGTTTAATGTTCGTAACCACAAAAAGCTTTTGGTGATTGATAGTACGCTTGCTTATGTCGGTGGCTTTAATATTCATCAAGAACCATCAAAAAAGTTTTCCGGTGAAAGACGTTGGCTCGACTTTCATGTAAAAGCGACGGGGCCTGTTGCTGATTCATTAAATGAGTTAGCTCGTTTATTTTGGAATAGAAAAATAAAGCAGATTCGCCCCAGTAAAACCGATAAAACGATAGTGCTACCGACCGTTAATCGATATTGTCGAAAACTGAGTCGCAAAGTTATTCTCAGCCTAATAAGAGGTTCAGAGCAAAGCATCACTTTGATTACGCCTTACTTTGTTCCCGATAATTTTATTGTAAAAGCACTGATCGGTGCCGTAAAACGCGGCGTAAACGTTGAATTGATTATTCCCAAACGATCGGATAGCGACTTCATCGACTGGGTGGCTCGTGGCTATTTCACAAAACTTCTGAAAGAGGGGGTAATTATTAACGAGTATGTTTCTCGAATGTTGCATGCGAAAGCCTTAATGATCGATCGCCAAGAGTTGATTATAGGCTCTTCCAATATGGATTATCGCTCGTTATTTATTAATTACGAGCTGGTTTTATTGAGCAAGAATAAGCCGCTGGTGCAGTCTTTAAGTCACGCAATAGACACTATTAGAAAGGATTGTCACACCTATTCATTCCAGCAATGGAAATATCAGGCATGGAAATACCTACCCATTATTCCGCTGGGGGCGTTATTGAAACGCTATCTGTGAATATTTTAAAAGGAGAACGGTTACCAGTACTGCTGATGAATCTTTTGGCCCACGGTTTCGTTAATCGGTCCCCGAACGGTGGTTGGTTCTTTACCATGTTGAAAGATCGCCTGACAGGGAATTGCCAGATTCCCGCCGGTTACGCTAGCCAAAGCTTTCGCACTACAACCAAACACCAGTCGACGAATGCCAGACCAATAAATTGCTCCAGAACACATGGCACAAGGTTCTGTGCTTGTGTACAGGGTTAATGAATCAGCTGAAAATTTGAGCCCCGAGGCTGATAGCTTTTTTACCAAGTTAAGCTCTGCATGGGCTGTAACATCGTTATCCGTGTGAACGCTGTTACAGGCCGTCAAGATAACCCGGTTGTCAGAAACCAGTAAAGCACCAAATGGGTGATTTCCATTCTTCACGGCTTGTCTTGCCAGTTGATAGGTTTGATCAATAAAGCTTGAATCTAGTTTATTATCAGGCATTTTTAAAGGTGACCATTCCATAATTGTCACATTTGCTGCACTGGACTTCTATTGTTTTTCCTCCCTGGAACTGGCCTTGCTGTTCCCCTCGCAACGCGGTCCAGGTGGTTCCACAATCTTTGCATTTCAATTTAACACTTTTGATTTCGGGCAATGGCCGTTTGTGTTCACCATCGCTGTCGGCTGTCGGGTGATGAATGTTCGAACTTAATACTTCAAACTCGTCTGAAATTAGTTTCATGCTTGGATCCAGTAATTATTAGATTAACCAGTGATCAATATTAATGTATAGTTTCGCGAAAGCACAAATGATCTGTGAAAAATAGGAATAACCATGGAATCAAAAAGTGAGGTTAAACTCAACATTTTGCTGGAAGAATTAACCAGTAAAATCAATATGTTTCGTCAACAGTCTGAGCGGCACAAACGAATGCATCGTTATTTCAGGTTTGCTGCTTTCAGTTTCACGGCTTTGTCGACGTTTTTGGCCGGTGCTGCCCTGTACGCGCCCGAGTTACAAACCACCTTTAATATTACTTTGTTGGCGGTTTCAGCGATTAGCGGGGCAGTGGCTTCCATTGAAGGCATGCGAAAACCCGATGAATTATGGATACATGAGAGGACCTTTTATTACACATTGAGTGATTTGAAGCGAGAGATCTTATTTGATTCAGCGGATGGATGTACGGAAAGCGACATAACCCGTTATTTCAAGCGTTTTCAAGCCATTCTGGAACACTCTGGTAATAAATGGAGCTCAGATATCGCAGGTTCGACTGAAAATTCTGAGACCATAAAAACCGAGTGACAGTAGTTACTTTCCTTTTTTAGCCCGACACAAAGATGCCACTTGCTGATTATAGGTCTCGGCATACTTTAATGCTTTTTCATAAAGGCTTTTATGTCGTTCATTGATGATTATGTCTCCCGCACCGGGCAGATATTTTTGCCCACACAACTGGACTACTTCAGCTCTTTCTTTAACTTCGATACCAGGAACGGATAAGCCTCGGGTCGCAAGTACAAAAACGCGAAAGTCGCCTTTTGAAACCGCTTCGTCTATATCACTTTTAACCGATGACTTATGAACCCAGCTTAATGAATTGATGACTTTTATTTGCTCCGTACTTAGATGTGTTTCTTCGGCCATAACCGTGGTTTCATTATCGACCGGTTCAGTTGTTGTTGAGTTCGACTGACAACCCAAAGCAATACTTAGAACACATGCGCCAAACAGTGCAGGATATAATCTTTTTTTTAAAACACTCATGATTTATTGCATTTCCTGATCGTAAAAAAGCGACCTGCGATAAAACAGGCCGCACTAGAGTTTTCGATTGGTTATGGACGTCTTCTAACCATCATCAAAAGGGCAATCAAGCCAAACCATAGATTGATACTTCCTCCACCGCTACTTGGCTTTTTATTCACCGTCACAGTAACCGTTGCAGTTGAAGTCGCGCCACCATTATCTCGAATCGTGTACTGGAACGTCTCGGTACCATTAAAGCCAGCTCTAGGCGTGTACTCTAATGTCCGATTACCTGCTGAAATTTCCAGACTGCCTTCGCCTGAATAATTAATACTCGAAATGTCGAGAATACTTCCAGCGTCGACATCCGTATCATTGGATAGTGGTGTGAAAACGTTACCCTTGCTGCCCTGTTCAACGGTGAATTCATCGTTTACTGCAACGGGAGCATCATTGACGGCATTGACTACCACGGTGATGATTTCGGTGTTACTGTCCAGCTCACCGTCATTCACTCTCACACCGACATCCAATAATCCGGCAAAATTTTCATCGGGTATTAAAATTTGACCGTTTGACGAATAATCGTCTCCCTCTACGATTTCTAAACTGAACTCGGAACTATCGACATCGGTCACGTTAAGTAGATCCAGAGTCAGAGTCACAGTTTCGTCCTCAAGAACAGACACTGACTGACCAGCAGCCGAAATAACTGGAGCATCGTTAACAGGCGTGACATTTACCAGTAACGGGAAGATTGGGCTGTCAAATTCACCATCAAATACCGAAATATTAACTGTTAGCTCTCCGTCAAAATCCTGTTCCGGTGTGACCGTTAATCCGTCAAAGGTGTAGTCAGCACCCGCTGAAATATTTAAAGTGAAATCATCCGGAAAAGTACTATTTTCGTCAGAAACAGTGATGTCATCCAATGAAAGTGTGATCGAATCATCTTCCACCATGGTTAATGCGACCTGATCTTCAATTACTGGAACACCGAATGATGCAATCACTGCAAAACTGGTGGGAGAGACATTGAAAAAACGACCATCGGAACATTCGACCTTAATTCTCGCATCACTTATGTCGGAATTGGGCATGGTCACGGTCGCCGAACCATCGTTAGCGGTATCGGCCAGCAGTGTGTCGTCGAAGGTAACACCCCCGTCGGCAGACAGAATAATATTAACACTGGCGCAATTTACACTGGCGGCATCCGTATTGGCAACATTCCAGTTGACCGTCGCTGTTTCGGCACCATCAAAAGGACCTGTGTCGGGCAGGGCCGGTACGGTAAATGGTCCAGCTGTATTGTCGACCGTGACTGTCATGGTGTCCATTTTTACGCCGCCACGGTTATCCCGAACCGTGAGTCGAAAATCCATGGTTCGATTGGTGGTTGGTAAAACCTGATCGTAGGAAGATGTGCCATTAACCACTCGGTTTAATTCAGGAAAGACACGTGTTGCACTCTCAGTTGGCAGAAATGTTCGAAATAACGGGCGTTGACCGTCATCGATCATGTCAGCTTGTGAGCTTGTTTGCGGTCCTAAATCCATTTGTTCCCAGGAATAAGTCAGATTGGCGAGATCGCCCGAGTCTGCATCACTTCCCGAGCCCGTTAATGTAAAAGGCGTTGAAGCAGGTATTACAAAATCAGCTCCAGCATCAACCGTCGGGATTTGATTGCTTAATGACGAATCGGTACCACAACTGGCACCCGTTGACGCAGTAATATAGGTTCTTATTTCGTCGATGCTATGACTGTGGAAGAAGGCATCGCTGTTATTTTGAATATTTTGTTCACCGCAAATTCCGGCATAGGCCATAATCGTTGATCCACTACCAGGCTCAAATGCTGCAGAACCTGCACGATTTCCGCCACTACAACTTCCGGTGCCTCCGTTAAAAGTATGATTGGCGCCAAACTGATGACCAATTTCGTGGGCGACATAGTCGATGTAGAACACGTCATTCTCTGGGCTATTGAGGCCAGTCACGCCATCGGCTTTACGCGAGCCGCAGACAACGCCAAGCCCGGCCAGGCCACCACCACCAGTATTGAAAATATGTCCGATATCATAGTTGTCATTACCGATGGCACCATCAATCACAGCTTCATTTGCATTAATATCGGAAGAAGTATTGCTGAACGGATCGGTATCCGGATCGGTAAAAATGATCTGGTCGTTATCAGCGACAATGGTAAAACGGATGGCAACATCGGTTTCGTATATTTCGTTTACACGGTTTATAGCGGTTGTGATTTCAGCTAGTGCCAACTCTACAGTCCCACCATGAAACTGGGTGTATTCCCCTGCAGCACTGACGGCAAGTCGATAAGTTCTAAGATCGGTGCCAAAATCGAATCGCCGATTAACATGGCTTATCGTCTGATTAAGCTCCTGTCTAAGCGTTATTACCTGGTCAGCAGGCCGCTCGTTTCGACTGTCCAAGGCGTCTTTCGCATTGTAAATACGATAATGTGAATCACCCTTTCGAAGAGGATCGATAAAGAATCGTTGGCCATCGATTTTAAACATTCCATGGAAACCTTTGGGCGTGATATCAAAACGACCACGATTATCAGGATTTCCGACTTGATAGCCAAAATAGGTTTTGATCGAAGGGTACTTTTTACCAAGTTCACTCGCAAGCACGGGAGATTCGAATAGGAAAAACTCGACCAGTTCGCCGGAAGGAAGCGGCAGCTTGGTTTTAACACCACCTGTTAGCCTACTACCAACTGTGTGATCGTAAAATGGCGCGGCCAACAGATCCGAAGCTAATTGGTCGATGTCGAGTTGTAACACGCTTTGTTTGTACTGAGGCTCAGTTAAGGTGAGTTCTTGCCTGGTTTGATTATCTACCTCGCTCCAAAGCCCGTTAGCTGATTGCCATGAGTTTTCGCTTGAGTGGGATAGGGTGGTTGCAATCACCGCTGAAATAATGCTGGTTCGAAAGACCACCTTTTTAAATACCGTTTGAATTTTCAAGAGACACTCTCCAATGATTAGGTGTATAAAGTCGGGCTAACAGGAAGCCGTCAATGACCGAGAATAATACCAGTTTGCGACTTCTAACTTATTAAAACAAGTAATTAATCCTAGCACTTTATCTTAATCTTCGGTATGTGAATTAATTGACAAAGGTAATGTGACTTATTTACGCGTGATTCGAAAATTAACGGCGAAATTTACCGATAGTGGCGTTAAATTAAATGCAAGGATACTATGCTGGACAAGCGCGTTGAACTCGTAAATTAGCGCTGAGTTAACCATTCAATGTTTTTAAAGACTGTTCTTTTAAGGACAATCAGGTTTCCAAATCTCAGCTCTGAGTTATGAAATCTTACCTTTTGTATTTCAGTAATCGCAAACGTCAGTTGGAGAACGCTCTGCATTACAGAGTTAAAATACTGTAGCAGGGGATATTATGCTACAGTCTATTGAATTCAATAGGCTAATGTTCAAAATATAAATGAGTCAATATAATAACTTAACAACACTGTTCGCTTGTTTTCTGCTGACTTCGTGTATTTCAGTAAGCCAGCCAACTACCAAGGTGGACTATGAGCAAGTAGCAAGTAACGTCCCTTACTCTAAGGTGCGTGCTTTGAGTTTCCGGAAACCAGATAAACAGATTTTTTACGGTACCGATTCGCTTCAATACGGTCACCTGTGGAAAGCGACACCAACCGGAAATCGCCCATTGGTGGTTTTCATTCATGGTGGGTGTTGGTTAAACGCATTTGATATGGGGCACACTTACGCTTTTTCGACTGCTTTATCACAGCAAGGCTATGATGTTTGGTCTTTGGAATACCGTCGTAGCGGCGATGTCGGAGGAGGCTGGCCTGGCACATTTAACGACATTATGGCTGGTATACAGTACTATAAAAACTTGCCGCTTGATGCGGTAGAAGATCGAGGTATTTTGATGATTGGCCACTCGGCCGGTGGTCACCTGGCACTTTTGGCCGCCAGCCAATTGAATGGAAAAGCTTCTAATTTAACTGCAACGGTCGGTTTGGCGGCAATATCTGACCTGGCAACCTATTCAAAAGGAAGTAACAGTTGCCAGTCGGCCACCAGTCAGTTTATGGGTGGGCCATATGACTTGCTTCCCGACGATTACCAACAAGCCACTATTGTGAATAAATCTCTACCGAACAACATTATTCTTATGCAAGGCAAAAAGGATAAAATCGTTGGCGTCGAGCAATCTCAGTTGACTGACGCAGAGGCCATATTATTGGATGAGGCGGGGCATTTCGACTGGATTCATCCTGGCTCGGCTGCCTTCAAAAAACTGATGGAAGTCATTGAGCGCTTTTAATAATTTTGCATTTTTACAGTAGCTCGATTTTCTTATCCAGATCAATATTGGGCGAGGGTTCTTCAATAAAATAACCTTGAAAGTGTGTGACGCCCATTTGGTACATTTCGCTAAGCAGCTGGGGAGACTCTATTTTCGTAGCGATTATGGTACTGCCATGTTGGTGAGAATACTGCACAAGGTCACTTAAAATTGATTTAAAACTGGTTGATTGTTTTAAAACAATTGAGTCAAACTTGATAAAGTCAGGCTTTATCAAGTCTCTCAATTCACGACTTTTATTGGTTTCTCCATAACCTTGCAGAGATATTCGGCAGCCCAACATCCTGACTTTTTCGGCGAAATAAGAATACTTTTCAGTATGCTGTATCAAGTCACTTTCAGGAATCGATAGGACTAATGTTTTCTCACTCTTCATCCGGCTATTTTGAAGCTGGTTGCTCATCCAGAGTATGGTGTCTTTGTTCAAGATAGAGTGGCTGGTTAATCGAATAATAAAGTATACGTCTTTACGCGAAGTGTTGTTTATTGCAAGTAAGTTTTTAGTACTGTTTTCAAAAACAAAGCGATCTAAATTAATATAGTTTTCGCGGTTTGACAAAGAGCCGAAAAATTCTTTCGGTGTGTAAGCATTGTTCGACTCATCAATCAGTCGCACATAAGTATCAATGAAAAAGTCATTGGAGTCTTCAATCGAAATAATCGGCTGGTAAGCGATGGTGTAGGCTTTCTTTTCTATCAGCTGACTTAAATTAACGTCAAACTCTTTAGGTAGGTCAGGTTGGCTGTCGCTGTTGGATAAATTAAGCAAGGACAATTTGTTGGGGCGAGCCTTTACAGCCAGTGCTTCGCATTTAGCCAACATTGAGTCGATGGATAAATCTTTGTTCTGTGAAAGAACGAGAGAATAGGTAAGCTTTGCATCATCAAAAAATTCAGCATTCTCACCGATGGCTTTTATCTCACTCGCCAACAGTTGACTGGACTTTTCTTCAATAGCATCCGCCGTTTCGTCCTCAAAAAATACCATAGCGCAAGACTCACTGGTTTTACATGCGATGGTGCCAGAAAGGTTAAGCTTGTCCAGCTCTTCGACGACTTTATCGGTAATTAACGATGCTTTGGATAATCCAACCTTTGCTCTCAACTCAGTGAAGTTTTGAATCTCGATTAGCATCATACCAAAAACACTTCGAATAGCGCCGGATATCTTTGTTTCGATGTCCGTAAAAAACTGAGACTGATTGGTGTAAACAGACCGATTAGAAAGGTAAGGGTTGGTTTTAAACTGCTTTTTTAACCGATCTTGATTTAAAATGTTTTCTTCAATGGTATGAAAAAACTCTTCTTTGTTAATCGGCTTTACCAGATAGCCCTTTGCTCCTAAGGAGAATATTTTTGAAGGCAAACTAAAATCATTGTCTGCTGTTATAAAAATAATAGGAATGTGAAACAAACTCGGATCTTGTCGAATGATCTCTGCGAGCTCCGTTCCAAGACAATTAGGCATAATGTTATCCATTAAAATCAAGTGCGGGCGAAAATCGTTAATCGCCTGTATCGTTTTTAACGGGTCGGTTACGATGTGGGACTCGATCCCTTCCTTTTTCAATAATGCGCGGTAGAACAACCCCGTTGAACGGTCATCGTCCACGATGAGTATTCGTTTGTTATAGAACCGACTTGGGACAATATTTTTAGCTATGGTCTCCGAAAGCTGATGAACGTTTATTGGTTTGGCCAAAAAACCATCGCTACCGCTGGTTGATGCCTGTAATCGAATCTTTATGTCTTTTCTGGTCGACATCATGACAATGGGGACGCGAAAGTCCAGAATGTTCCTGATTCGGGCAATGGCTTTGATACCCGCGAGATTGCCTTCAGGAAAATTAATATCGAGCAAAATTAACGATGGTTTTGCCGCTTTTAAACTTGCTAAGGCTTCTTTAATGCTCGAAAAGAACAGGCCTTTATGTCCCAACTGGTTTACTGCTGCTTGAACGAACAAGCCAGTATCAGAGTCGTCGTCGATTATAAAAATAGTGAGTGGGTTATCGTCGGACGGTTCAACTGAGTCCAGTTCTAGCGACTTATGGATATTTGCTTCTTTGATGACCAGTTTTTTAATTTTATCGTCGATGGTCTGATAGGCTTTATCACTGATCGAGTTACTGCTATCGATAAGTTCGTCAATTAACTTCTCGATGTCACGTAAAGTATCCGCAAGTTCGTCATGTCCGTAGGTAGAAGAGCTGCCGGCTAACCGGTGACAGTAATAACGTAAGGATTCTGCTAAGCGTTCATTCCAGTCCACCAAACTGATTTGTGACCATACTCCTTGTACTTTTTCGATGTAGCCAGGTAGCTTCTTGTCAAAATCAGCCTTTAATTTCGAAATTTTCGGTTCAGCGATCGTGTCTTTAGCCGGGTTGGACATGTCAGCCTCTTAAATATGAGCAGTTCCTATGTTTGAAAATAGCAAACGTTCATTATATAAGCAAGTTGTTGATTAGAAAGGACTTTGGTGGTCAAAGATAGAAGAATGGGATATTGAATAATGAGGTCAAACAATTCAAGACTCGGGCGTTAGAACTGAGGTCACCAAACCAGGCTACTCCAACTGAATATTATTTTGATAATTATAAACTAAAAGCCCAGGCTGACGAGTTTTCCTGCTCCAGTTGTCAGCCTGAAAAGTTGGAATCCGGTTAGTATACTTCAAGCTCGTTGATTCGAACGTAAATATACTGGTTATCCGGTCCTCGGCGACCAATCACGCGAACTTTCGATCCATAGATTGGTGAAAAACTATGAGTGCGCTGTACACTGGTGTTTCCCCGTTGAGCAACAACCGTCGTCCAACGCGAACCAGTCCAAATCTGAATATCGTAATCTTTGATCTCGTAACCAAGGCTTGTGTACAGTACGACTTTAGAGATTCTCTTATGCTGACCAAAGTCCAACTGTAACCACTGAGGAAGTCGGCCATCTGTCGTGTATTTATGGCCATTGGCCCAGCTGTATGAGCCGCCTACACGCGTATTTAGGTTACCATCGTTAACGCGATTAGCACTGTAACCCGGATAGGTAGATTGTGCCGACGCAACGGCATTTCGAGCGAGATTTTCTGCAGTCTCGTACACTTCGAGTTCGTTTACGCGACCATAAATATATTGATTATCAGGTCCACGTATCGCTAAAACCCGTAATATAGAGCCTCGCGTTGGTGTAAATGTATGTACACGAGAAATGCTAGTATTGCCTCGCTGTTGAGCTACTGTTATCCAATTACTCCCACTTTTCACTTGAATGTCATAATCTTTAAGTTCATAACCGCGGCTGGTATACAATATGACTTTAGAGAACGTTTTTTCAGATCGGAAAGACAGTTGAACCCAGTTAGGAAGTCTACCATCCGCTGTGTAGGTATGGCCGTTTGCCCAACTGTAGCTACCACCAACCGTGGTATTTCGGTCTCCATCATTAATATTGCTAGCACTATAACCAGGAAAGGTTGACTGTGCAGAAGCATAGCCCTGGCTTGCAATGTTTTGGCCAGCAATTTCCTCATGTTCGGGCATCGACTCGACCACAGAAACTTCGTTGGCAGACAAAAAGTCCATTTTATTGGTCACTTCAGGTATCGATTCTGTCGCGCTCTTAGCTAATAAAGTACCTGATACCAGAGCTCCGGCGGAAAGTAACAATAGTGTTTTAAGTTTCATAACTTCTCCATTTGCATTTTGTATTTGTTGTGTTGGTTGACTGATATAACCTTACTTTCAATAAGCATCACTCGGTGATCTATGACGCTAGAGTTATTTGCAGTGCAAAATCAAAGTATTCGATTTTTTGGTGTGAAATGATGAAAACTGTGTGAAATATATTTTATGAAACAGCTAAGAAGCGCAGACATAACTCATTTCACAAAGCTGTTGCTTAATATTCAACTGCTAAGGCGGGGAGTTCGGCTGCATAAGCGATACAGCCTGATATTACAGAGGCCAGGAATTAAAAAAGGAATGAAACTATTAGAAGTTTAAGCGGCCGCAGGGCACTAACTAACGTGTCAGGATTGACTCTGCTTTTGAGCAAATTTCACGAATCTGATTGTTTGTACACAATTTAAGAGTTCTTTGTTTGAGATAATTAAAATCGACCTCATAAAAATAACGGTTGGTTGGCTCAATCGCATTGACAATCCGCTGAAGGTTCGAGATAAATGCCTCGTTCAGTTCTTCTGGATAAGAATGTTGAATCTGACTCAGGTACTCATGTTGAAACAGATAGCTAGGGTATTTATATTTTGCTGCCAACGAGCTTAAGGATTGTTCAATTACAGTTAAATCGCTGACTTCATTAAAAGCCAACTTGACTCGCATTTGTGTGATCAATAATGAATCGTATAAGATATCTGATGGTGTTATTTTGTGGGCTTCAATAATATCAAAAGCACGTTTTATTGAATGTAAAGCTTTAAATTTATGATTTCGGTATAAATGAGATCGAGCGATTAACATTATATTTTGCAAGTTTTGGTCGTTACCTTCCCCTAAACTTTTGGTATTTATCCTAATCGCTGTATTTAAATAATCGATCGCCAACTCAAATTCGCCGGCCATAAAATAGTATTCGCCGAGGTAAGAGTGTATTTTCGCCAACTCAGGATGATTAGCTGGATACAAGCTTTTTCGAATCTCGAGTGCTTGAAATAACAATCGCTCGCCTTGTACCCAGTCTTGCTGCCAGAATATGTGCGTTCTGGCCAACTGTTCAAGTCCTTCGGCTGTTTTTTCGTGTGCATTTCCGTGTACGCTTTGATAAATATTAAGCGCTAGCTCACTTATTCTTAACTTCTCCTGGCCATCCCAGACGAACCAGTTAAGTAACCAAAGAGTGTCTGCTATTTCAATCGAATTTGGCGAGACGACACTTTGATAAATTGAAAGTGCTTTACGGGTTTGGCGCTGTCCAATTTTTAAGCTTTGTGAACGGTTGCAAAATGGCGCTACGCAATATAAATGGGTCTTACCTGAATAATAATAGGCTTGGGCGAGAAGGTAGCGATCGTCGCCGTGGTTATTTTTAACCTGACTCAACGCCAATTGAGAGAGCTTTAAAGCTTCTTGTCGATTATTTAATTTAATAAGAATTTCAATAACATTAAACCTTAATTCGATATACTCTTTAGAGTACTCGCCGTAAACAGATTCGACCAAATTTTCAATGCGTGAAACAATTATACGGGACTCTTCATAGAAGCCTCCGATGGTATACAACTCCATTAGAGCGAAGAGCATCCCGACTTTTTCAGCCTCCGGCCCTTTAAAGGCGTCGATCTGTCGAATTGATTTTTTTAATATAGATTTAAGTGTTTCCGGTGTAGGGATAGGTGAGTTATGATATCGATCCAGTATATCTTGATAAAAGTTGTTTTTGGATTGCGCTTCTATTCTTTTAATATTATTCACAACAGCTTGCTGCTCTGACTGAACAGAAAGGTAGGTTGCCATTATAGCCCATAACAAAAAAATTGAGAGCAACAGGTGATACTTTTGTATTTTTATTAGTTTTTTCAAGCGTGTTAACTTTCTGTATTGAGGGCGTTTTTTATTAAAGTGAGTGTGGTCTTGACGTTTAATGTGAGTGTTATCTAAATGTTGACTTTCGTTACCCGAACCAATTGATCTGAACTCATCAACGACATCGGTAGAAGTGGTCTTTTCTTGAACAAAACGATCAACTTCGACTGATAATGTATAGCCTTGCTTGGGAAGAGTTTTAATGATCGATTTCTTATTATCTCCTAGACAAAGGCGTAACTCTTTTATGCTTTGTTTTAAAACATTTTCACTCACTTGTCGCCCAAGCCATATTCTTTCAAAAAACTCATGAGAAAGGACCGTCTCAGACCTCTTCTCAATAAGCAGTTTAAGCACACCTGCGGTTTTATCGCGAAGCTTGATCGGTTGAGCTCCGACTTTTGAGAGTTCGTTTCTAGCAGCATTAAAGTACCAGACCTTATCAATGAGAAAGCTATTGTTTGTGTCTACTGTGTCTGGTATATGAGACGAGTTTTTACCAGCAAGCCGCTCATTCAAATGTCGCTGATCAGAGCGAACTAATTCCTCAAAACAAAACGTTTTACTCATTAAAAAACTACTCAACGCTATATAATTTTTTTATTATCAAGCAGGAAACCTCTTGAATATGAGCGCGTTAATATATGTTGCTGGATCTAAGGTGTCCAGAATGCGCGAATAATTCATTGTTTATTGAGATAAATAAGGGTAACTATCCACATTGTTTTATGAAAAGCATGACTTGAACTGTACTTTCTGCTTATCCAACATGACGCAGCAACCAACAACACAGGTGTTTTTTGAATGAATCTTTGAAAAAGCTTCATAGCCACGCTGTAAAAGTTCGCAAATCTTCTTTTGAACAGTTAAGAAAACATAAATTTACTATTTCGAAACACACCTTCAGTGGTTATGCTTTTAGTCGGACTGGGCATGTCAATCTTGTAATTATGAGTAGTCTTATTGTTGAAACGTTGAAAACGTTCATTATTTAAACAGGTTTTTGATTGGGAACAACTTTGGTAGCTATAATCCGAACAATTGAATGGGTATAAACTAGATAATCAACTAGGTTTAAAAGTCAAACGGTTGCCTTCGGTGGTTTAAGTGCTGGCAAGTTTGATCTTAATTGACCATGACTAAGTAATAGGTTAATTAGTAATGATACTGATTCGTGAAGCCACGACAAAAGACGCAAAATTACTGGTGGAGCTAAAACAGCAAACATTTCGAGATACCTTCGAGGGTGAAAATGAGCCAGGTGACATGGATATCTATTGTGAACGACACTTTAATGAGAATATTCAGCGTTCCGAGCTAGAGAGCAATCAATTCACTCTATTTATTTGCGAATGCGAAGGGGAGACGAGTGGTTACGCCCAAATACATTGGCAAAGTGATACCGACAGCATTGATGCTCGAAACCCGGCTGAGATTCAACGCTTTTACATTCTAAAGCAGTGGCATGGAAAGGGTGTTGCGAAACAATTGATGAAGGTGTGTTTAGAAGAAATAGCTAACCATCTATGCGATATTGTTTGGCTCGGCGTCTGGGAGCACAATCAACGAGCTATCGCATTTTATCAAAAGTACCTATTTAATGTGGTCGGGAATAAAACATTCACATTGGGAACGGACCATCAAAACGACTTTATAATGTCGCGCCGCCTCACTTAATATTATAATTGCTAGTTGAGCCAGTGTTCTTTGGTTCAATCTCAGCAATGAAGTAGTCGAAGTTCGGCAAAACTGTATTTAGCCCTAAATTTTATAGGAGATTTCCCTAGTTATTCTATTAGGATTTGCCTGATTGTGGGATTTTCGTCCGCTACCT
>JBPEWV010000088.1:0-16152 GCA_052032335.1 Pleionea sp.
CCTGACACCTTAGTAGCCCAAAGTCGTCGATTTTATTAAAGTCGATCAAGATGTTACTTAATGATTCACTGGCACTCAAAAGATCGGGCTGTCGATTCATAACATTCAGCACACGAGCCATTAGCTCTGCTTTGTTTTTCGCTTTGGAATACTCCCGGGTCTTTTGCTCTGCGACCGACTCAATGTCTGCGGTTTTCTTGCGTTCTCTCTGAAGTCGTTGATTCAACCGCTCGATTTGTTTTCTCAGTTCTTCGACTGTTGTTTGGCTCAATGCAATCACTCTCTATTAATGGTAATTCGAAGATGACAGTGAACCGCACCATGATGCACACACTTGGGTTGCTCGACGATCACTTTGGTTTGAAATATTTCGGCACTTCCAACAATTAATCCTTCTGCCAAGTGACACATTTGCCGAGCAGATACGTACTCAACAATCAACTCATCGTCTGAATGACTGATGGTTTTGAAATAAGGTACCTGTGAATTGGGATACAACTCTTTTACATGAGGATGAATGATGTCGTTAAGACTTAAAATATAACTGAACAAGCTATCGAATTGAGTGAACATAGCCGGCATTTTCTGATGGAATTTATGCGCAGCTTGCTGCCCGAACCATCGCAAAATTTCAGAAGGTTCTTTATTCAGCAACTTTGCCGAGGCCACCACCAGTCTGGTAATTTCTTCGTCTTGATAACTACCCAAACCATGATAAACGCCGTCGGAATTTGCCTGCTCCAGAATATCGTCCCAGGTATCTTCTCCAAACTCTTCAACAACTACGCTTTCGAGGGTGTTAAAAATCAGCCCGATCATGCCATGACCTTAATAGAATTATTTAATATTAAAGTATAACTTCAGTTGTCAGAAGCGCAAACTGACCGCCTTCATAGTTTTTTTATCGATTACCAAACATTAGGCAAGCCTGTTTCGACTCTGACATAGGTTGCAAACTACTGCTCGTATTGACTAACTCGCAAAATATACTCAGGGTCAGTGACATGAGTTAAATGATAAAATGCCAGCCGCTTATCCGACATATTTTGATAAAACGACTTAGCAATCTGATAGCCGACAAAGTACCCCAAATCGGCGGGCCAGTCGCTTTTGCTGCGGTTGGCAATCCATTCAGAGACATCCGTCCCATTCATTTGCTCTCTAAATTTATTCCAGACTTTTTGTTCATGAGCAAAACCAAATTGATAATGAGGTTTCTGACTGGGCGTCATTCCGGTTGCCAACTCCGCCAAGAAATCGGCTCCACCTTCGAATATGACCGCTCGAATCAACCTCTTATCTCCAGCTTGACGCTGCAACGAATGCACATACTCATGCGCAATGGTCGGCAGTAATGAGTCGATTGAACGCGGCTTTAACCCTTGCTGCAATAATTGCTCAGAAACTGACGACATCAAATGTTCACTGCCAACTAAAATGCCATTTCTATAAACTGTTCCAGCAGAGCTGAATCGCCCCACCACCAAATAGATATCCATCGGTTTGGCTTCATCGCTCCATTGTTGAAAGGTGGTAAACATGGTCGTTAACTTGGGGCGTAATGTTTCAACGTCAAAGTCATACGCATCAAGTGATTGGTAGTGTGTATATAACCGATCAATCGCTGATAAAAACTTTTTCTTATCTCGAATTTTAATTCGATAAAAAGCCTGTAGTCCTTCTGTTCCCGACGATAGATAGCGGTCAATTAGCGCTTGGTTCTTTGAATCATTACCGGGAGACCATTTCTCCATCAGACGTTCAAAACGAACAACGTCCGAGGTCTCAATAACAAATTCATGGTCGGTGGCATTCGATGTTTGTGAATGCAAATAGACAAAACCCAGAAGGAGAAACTTTGCAATAAACAGTACCCGTCGTTTCAATTGATATTCCTCTTTAATCGTTTATAAACTGCTTATTGTTAGCTTTGTTTTTTGCGAGAGTCAGGCTCATGGTAGCAGTTTAGATATAATTATTATTTCCAGAAGCCTCAATCGGATAATAGTAAAAGCTCAACTCCCGTTTACTATCGAATAACCATCGTCCCACTACGACCTGATCCACTCTTCACTGAGTTTTTGAGTTTATCTGGGTCACCCGAAAGGGCTAGTGCGGCTTCAACTATAATCTGACCAGACTTCAATAAAAGCCATTTCCCACGGTGAGTCAAGCCCTAATTATGCGACTCTCCAGCTACCGATGTCTCGCATTAAACCCGCACACTTTGTCGAATTGGAGGCTTATCTTTAACATCGATTAAAAGTAAACGGCAGGAATTGCTTGCGTCTACGGACAAAGGGAACCCATGTCTAAGGGGATGCAAAGGGCATTTTAAAGGGATAGTATCGTGCGAAAATAGTGGAATGGCGTCTCTTCTTTATTTCGCTGAGTCGCGCGTCAAGCGACAGATCGGTTGGTTCGTCCCCCTTCAAGACTCTGGTAGTCGATAACTGACGGCCTGTGCCAGTCGATGTTGACTCAATTTAAGAGTAACTTTCGCCAGAGTCGAAACTAAAAAGCCAGACATCCGAAAATTGGTGTCTGGCTGCTTACAATAACGACCAAAAATATTAACTGGCAAAGCGAATGCCGTATTCTTTACCATCTTTCCAGGCAACGGAGCCAACTGTTTTGGCAAAGTAGTCACTGCTCAAGTGGATGACTTCCTGCTCACCGAGCTCCAGATCGGATCGAATTCTGGCACCACCTAAAGAATTAAAATCAACTATATTGCACGCGGTTTCTTCACCATTAATACCGACCACTGCATTCGAGGCGCTGGCTGGTTGACGCACGAACTTTCTTCGCTCGGAAGAAACCGGCGCATGATCGTAATTAACTGGACGATAGCTTTCGTCTTGTGACATCTTTTGATCCACTGACTTGTGCACCGAGACATTGATCGGAGGATTTTTCGGATCACCTTCGATATTCCGGACGTGCTTTTTGACACGTAACTTCTCCAATAATTTATACCCAGTGCGATAGGAGTTGTGAATCGGTGTTGTTATATCTGGTTTGAAGAAATGCGCATTTTTCAACATGGCTTGGTCGAATTCCAAACCAAGTTCTTCTGCATTGGTCAGCATCCAGGTCAGTGCAATATCAGAAAGGCCTTGCTCACGATACCCCCCGCCAACATCCGAATGCACACCAGCAAACCAGACTTGCTCAACTGTCTGACCGGTTTTTACGCTACCGGTCCATAAATCGGGTTTAAACGGACCGCGTTGTTCATCCAAAGCCAGTGCGTGATAAGCATTTTTTATGTACGGACTGAGCTTGGTATCGAAAAAACTGATGAATCGCTTGGTAAAACGACCCAGAATTGGAGTAGGTGCTCCCAGCGCTCCCACCGTATCCCAAACACCGATCATCTTTATTTCAGGTCTTAGATTGCTTTGATACTTTTCGGCTTCCCGCTTTTCAGGCCGTGTGCGGTAATATTTATAAACGTCGGATAATTGCGACAGCTGACTTTTTTCTATCAATCCAGTCGCGTTTAACATTCCGCATAAAGCCCGAGCCGTGTAAGCCCCTCGACTGAAGCCAAAGCAAAAAATTTCATCGCCGGGCGTGTAGTTATGAACTAAAAACCGATACGCATCGAGAATATTTTTCTTAACGCCCATACCAAAACCGCCACCGAGATACTTATCGGTCAAACCATGGGTGCCTACCCCTTGATCGTAAAAGACCACCTGATGAACGCCATGACGATCCACCGGGGCAATCGCGCGTACCAGCTTAACCACATTGGTAGGGTTTTTGTCGGGTTCGTTCCAGGTGCCATCGCAACAAATAATGATTCGCTTTTTCACAGTGTGCTCCTTGAATCACAGAAACCAGTTGGCTGTACCACTTGATCGCTAAACCTCGTTACCTTACGAAGGTTAGCTGCGTGATTGGTACCGGGAATGATCGCCAGCCAAACCATGTCTCTCAATGCGACGCGGTTATGTGTTAACGGCTTGAGAGGGGTTGAAGTACCAAACTACCTGTATTCTTTTGGTATAGTACATATTTTAACCACCCTCAATCACCGTTCACACTTTATTGGCATATATCTCAATTCCAGAGACAAGCATTGACTACTGAGATTTAAATCGTTAAAGAATAGGGACTGATATTGGGCACTCTATCGCAAATTTTTGATAGCCTTATCAATTATACTACCTAAGCTTAAACACTCTGAGGGGAACTCGAATGCAATGCTGTCGAAAACTGCTGGTGACTTTAATGGGATTTTGTTTGTTATCAGCTTGCGGGAGCAGCGACTCATCCAGTGACGCACCCGCACCCGAAGTTGAGCTAAGAAACTTCTATATGGGGTTCACGCCCTGGCAATACGAAGCGACCGTCGAGGCTCAAACCACCACTTACGACAGGCTGGCACAACATGGTGACATTATTAAGCACCATCTGCTCGGCGGTATTCCCTGGCCTGAAGCCTATGCCCAAACCGCGTATCATCCCAACCTGGAAGCAGAGATCAATGGGCGGCTGAGTAATACGCCGCAAAGTATGACGGTTTTTCTTGCCATCGACTCATTGAATACCGCGCGCGATGCGTTAGCCCCTTACTGGCAGTCGAGTACCAACATGCCATTACCCGATGAGTGGGCCGACCGAACCTGGTCTTCGCCCGAAGTGATTACGGCCTACATCAATTACGCTTCAGATATGATCGATCGTTTTCAACCCCGCTACTTTGAATATGGAACCGAAGCATCCGAGCTCATTCTAAACGACAGCGCAGCGTTTGACGATTACCTCATCTTCGCCGAAAACGTTTATACCGAACTCAAGCAACGCTACCCCGAACTCACCTTGCTCACATCGGTCGCCTTAAAATCACCAGAAAGCACAGCCATGCAAACGATTGCCAGTCGCTATGACGAGCTATTGGCCTATACCGATCTTTTGGGAGTCAGTGTTTACCCTTACGTGTTTTTCGATCACGACAATCGCGGCGATCCCGACAATTTACCCGACAACTGGTTATCACAAATCTCCGACTTAAGTAACTCCAAACCCATCGCCATTTCTGAAACAGGCTGGATTGGTGAAGACTTATCGATTCCTGAATTTCAATACAGTGCCACTTCAAATCCAACGCGGCAAAACGACTTTGTCATCCGACTACTGACCGAGTCTCAACAAATGAACGCTGAATTCGTGATCTGGTGGACCATTACCGATTTCGACGCCTTATGGAACGACACTCTGGGACAAGATCCATTGGCAAAAATTTGGAAAGACATTGGCTTCTACGATGAAGACCAAATGCCACGCTCAGGACTCGAAAGCTGGACTGAGTGGCTCGAGAAAGAGAGGCAATAAAGTCTGCTTATCACTTAAATTAAAAAACAGACAAATTAAAAACAAATAAGTTAAGAATAGAATCTCGAAGCCATCGTGAGTCTTGGGCTATTGCGATGGCATCACGACGCTTTAATTCTGACTGGCAGACACTTAATCGATAGCGCTCTGCACGGAGACAACCGAATGTACTATCTAACGCTCACTCAGTAAACAGCCGTATTAATCCAACTCGGCCGAATGGATGATTGTTTACCGAATAAACCGCTGTCCAATCATTCGCTGTCCGATGTATCGTTCACAACCGGCTTATCCTGATCCCGTTCACTGTCCTTTAGGATCCTCCAAAGTTAACCATGCTGTATGACTCTTTTATGACATCGTCATAAAATGTTCGACACCTTTACGAGCTTTCCAAACATCATTGCTTTGGCTTTTTACGATCTGAACTCAACCAATCTCCAAACGATTGCCAATCGTTTTTATTAGAAAGAAAAAAGAAAGCTCAAATTAAAACCGAAATAATTTAGACGATTATAATTCGGTCGTGCAACAACTTTTTTGAGATGTCTTGTATTTAACTTCCATGTGCACAAAAAACGACCAAGCAAAATCTCATTCATAAATGAAACTAAAAAAATAACGAAAATTTAAATTTTTTCAATTGATCTATTTCAAAGATCGATTTAATTTTTTAGCGCGCATCGATGTGCAAGATGAGCTCTGCGGCTGAAACCTAGGAAATCGGCCGACGAGCTCTGCTACTCAATCTTGCAATTATTGGCAACGGTAATCTTGCTGACGCCATTTAATCACATGGAGATAAATAAAATGAAAAATCAATTGCGTGACCAATTAGCAGCTCAAGGCTGTGAATTCAACTCTGTTGGTAAAACCCTTGCAAACGACATGCTGGATCATGTTTCAGGTGGCGATACCTTCCTTCGTTTCTTACGCTTCCGTCGAGTGATCATCATCATCGAGCAGCAACTATAAGAAACAATTTAGGGCGAGACTTTGTCTCGCCCTATTTTTCAGGAGGTCGCCATGAACCACAGTGTGTACAGTGAATTAGAAGCAATTGAAGTTATCATTAAATGCACCGAGCGATGCAACATTAACTGCTCGTATTGCTATTACTTCAATGGCAATAACAAAGAGTACGAGCAATATCCGAAAGTATTATCATCATCCAAGGTCGATGAAATCTGTCGTTTTCTTTCTGAGGCAGCTGATGAGCTAAAGCTTAAGGCTATTCAGATTGACTTTCATGGCGGCGAGCCCATGATGATGAAAAAGTCTGAATTCGAATCGATGTGCAACAAGCTGGTTGATGCATTGCAAGAAAAAGTAATCTTATCATTCGCCATTCAAACTAATGCGACATTGGTCGACGATGAATGGATCGATATATTTTCGAAATTCAACATTGGCGTTGGTGTTAGTCTTGACGGCCCAAAACATATTAACGATATGTATCGACTCGATCATAAAGGTCGCAGCACCTACCAAAGAACAGCCGATGGCGTCGCCAAGCTGCAGCAAGCGGTTGCTGAGAAGAAAATAGAGCCCGTATCGGTACTTAGCGTTATTGATCCAAAGTACAACGCTAGTGAAATGTACAAACACTTTATCCATGAAATGAAATTTTGGGGTGCTGACTTTTTATTGCCCGATTTCACCAAAGAAGATTTCAATTACGACGACATTCCTGCTTACGCCAAGTTTTTAAAAGAGCTTTTTGATGTTTGGAAACAAGACTACAACAAAAATAGGATCCGCATTATCGACTCTTTTATGGGCCATTTCTCTGACACAGATTCCGGCTATGCATTTAGCCGAGGAAAGGCCAAGGCCATTGCATTCGTTATTCAAAGTAATGGCGACTTAGGTCCGGATGATACCCTTCGTTCCACGGGCGCCTGGAAAAATGTCGACCCGAGACCGAACATCGAGCAACACTCACTCGTAGAATATCTACACCATCCGGCCATTCTCGCGCTGGAAAAAGCGTCCCATAAAATACCTGATGAATGTTCAGACTGCTGTTGGAAAAACGTCTGTGGCGGTGGAGGCATTCTCGCTCACCAATACAGTGAGCAAGATAACAGTTGCAATCACGCATCCGTTTACTGTGACGCTCTACAAGAATTCTACGCTTATCTGACAAGTTTTCTTATCGACAACGGCCTGCCCGTTGAAAAAGTTGAGTCAATTTTGTTCGAGTCTGAAGTGGAAGCATGAGTGAACAACTGAATAACCCTGAAGAACTGTTTCGTAAAGAAGCCATTCAATTCAGCGAGTCCAGCAGAGAAGGCAAGGTGGTTATCGCGCAGCCGTTAAAGGCCAGCCTGATCCTTTACCTTCTCATTGTCTTAGCTGTCGCCATTGTCCTATTCCTGGTGTTTGTCGATTACGAACAGACCCGTTCGGCGAGAGGCCAAATTCGACCGGCTTTAAATACTGCGCAGGTCACAGCGCCCCAAGGAACATCGTTGGTTGAGCTTTTCGTTAACGATGGCGACTTAGTTGAAGCGGGTCAACCATTATTTAAAGTCAAACACCTGAACTATGACAGTCAGGGTAACGACCTGCTTGAAGCCAATAAGGCCGCTATTCAGTCAACCTTGGATCTATACAACGAGCAGTTGATGATGGTTGAAAATACTTATCAACAGAAGAAGACGGTGCTCGATCAGCGAATTATCGTTAACGAAAACAAACTCAAATTACTTCAAGAGTCGTTAGTTAAGTTTGAAGCAAAATACGAACTGTTAAAAGAGCAGATTGAAGACTTCAATCGTCTGTATGCGCAGTCACAAATCAGTAAAGCCGAACTTTACAATAAGAAAATTGAATTGCTCGACTTTGAAATCAATATGAATCGAGTTCGCCAAGAAATCGATGCCGTGAAAAGTGAAATATTGGGTAACAAGGAATCTCTTATCCAACTGGCGCTGCTAGAAGAGAGCGAAATCAGCCGATTAAAAGTATCGATTGAAGATAAGAATCAAATAATGCTTCAGGTGAGTGGTGAAAAAGAACAAATAATCAAGGCAGGTATCTCAGGAAAGGTGACCAACATAAATAACACTCTGGGAGGCCAAATAACAACGTCAGATCCCATCATGCAAATCGTACCGAACAATTCTCGACTTTTGGCAGAAGTCTACGTTTCCTCTCAGGATATAGGCTTTATAAAAACAGGACAAAAAGTAAGAATGGCGCTCGATGCGTTTCCTTACCAAAAATACGGTTACGCATCGGGTACCGTTAATAATATTGGCGAAACCGCCATTGGCGAGCTCAGCGATTCGCGAACCATTACGACGAATGAAAATCAATACCGTGTATTGGTAGAGCTGGATAGTACGTCAATACACCATCAAGGACGCGACCATCAGTTTGTTCCCGGAATGATGCTAAAAGGATTTATCTACGGCGACAGGCGAAGTTTGTTTCAATGGCTATTCGAGCCCGTCTACGGAGTGATGGAGCGGTATCAATCATGAGTCAAGTCATTAACATAAGTCATTTGCTGAAGAAAAAATTTCCCATTTACATTCAGTCGGAACAGTCCGAATGTGGGCTTGCGTGCCTGGCAATGCTTGCCACCTTTCACGGCCATAAAATTTCCCTTAACGAATTACGGCAGCAATTACCCGTTAGCTTAAAAGGCACCACACTGAGACACCTGATGTCTTATGCCGATCAGCTGGGCTTTGCAACACGTGCGGTGCGAGTTGAACTCGAAGATCTTCCGGCAGCGCGACTGCCATGTATATTACATTGGGGGTTCGATCATTTTGTGGTGCTGACCGAGGTGCACAAAAATCACGTCATCATCGCCGACCCTGGGCGTGGCCAACTCAAAATCAGTAAGTCGGAACTGTCAAAGAATTTTACCGGTGTGATATTGGAAGTGTGGCCGTCGGAGAATTTTCAGCTGAAAAAAAATGCTGAGACCTTTCCCGTCTGGCGTTTATTTGCCAATGCAGAAGGCTTAATCAAGCTCTTCGGTAAGATTGCCATGGTCGCCCTACTGCTCGAAGGGGTGGCTTTAGCCATACCGTATTTCAGTCAAGTCGTGATCGACAAAGTACTGGTCAGCGAAGATCTCGACTTTCTCCATCTACTCGGATTCGGCTTTGTTTTTCTGGCAGCATTCAGTGCTGTGTCTGAGTTTTTAAAACAATGGCTCACCACTTATCTTGGCGCCAGCTTGAACTTGCATTTAACGTCATCCGTTTTTAAACACTTACTTAATTTGCCGATAACTTATTTCGAAAAGCGCAATGTTGGCGACATTACCGCCCGATTCTCAGCGTTGCGTGAAATAAGAGAACTGTTTGAAAACGACTTTGTTTCTGGCATTGTCGACGGCTTGATGGTGGCGATCACACTTGTGGTCATGAGCTTATACAGTTTGACCTTAACCGCTGTAGTCGTGGTGTCAGTGGCAATATTCGCATTGTTTCGTTGGCTCATTTACACCCCCATGAAACTACACACTGACGAAATCATCACCACAAGTGCGAAAGAACAAGCAATATTTCTGGAGACCGTACGCGGCATGACCGCATTGAAAAATTTTGGTGACGAAAGCCGACGTTTTTCAGTGTGGAAAAACCGATTGATCGACAATGTGAACGCCGACGTAAAACTTCGCTGGCTTGAGAATGCGAGTCTGGTCGCTAAAATGCTAACCACAACGCTCGAGTACGTTATTATTGTTTGGTTAGCAGCAACCATGATCGTGGCTGGCGAGTTTACCATTGGCATGTTAATCGCTTTCCTGGGTTTTCGGCAGCGCTTTTCAACCAAAGTTATGTCATTAGTCGAACTGCTATTTAAGTTCAAGTTGGTCAAAGTGAACGTGCAGCGCGTCGCCGATATTATTCAAGCGGCACCCGAAGAGAATCGGTTCGGACATGGATTCAACATGCAGGAGGTATCGGGAAGCATATCAGTTAAAAACGTGTCCTTTCGCTATTCGAGCAACGACCCCTTTGTATTAAAAGATTTTAATATCGATATTAAAGCGAAAGAATCAGTCGCCATTGTCGGGCCTTCTGGAATGGGCAAAACAACCTTGCTCAAACTTATGGTCGGTCTGATCCAACCAACGCACGGTTGCATAGAAGTTGATGGTATTTCGATTACTCAATCCGGATTGTCCGCTTATCGCGATAAAATCGCCGCAGTCATGCAGGACGATACCCTATTCAGCGGTTCAATTCGCGATAACATCTGTATGTTTGACCCGCACCCCGACGAAGACCTGATCATCGAGTGCTGTAAGCATGCGGCAATCTACGATGATATTCGTCGTATGCCAATGGGGCTTTCTTCTCTAGTTGGCGATATGGGCGCGGCACTGTCTGGCGGTCAAAAACAACGTGTTTTAATTGCACGGGCGCTGTATAAACTACCCCGTATTTTGTTCTTAGATGAAGCGACAAGCCATTTAGACAGCATCACTGAAAAACGGGTTAACCGAGCGATCGCTAACTTAGGGATCACGCGGGTGGTCATTGCTCACCGCAAAGAGACCATTAAACAATGCGATCGGGTGATTGACATTAAACACGTCAATCAACAGGTTGACGCATTAAATCAAAAGGAGTCCATATGAACGACCAATTTTCAATGAAAGCGAATGAGCTATTAAAGAAAGTCTACCCGCATCTCGCGTCGGACTGGCAGGCTATCACGATTGAAGCACATTTCGGCAGCGATCCGGATGTCTTTATTCAATACACCGATAATAACGATGAAGAATTTGATTTACCTGACATTGATGGTATGCCAGAGCTGGTAGAGCAATTGATTGCCGCGCACAATCCCAATGAACCCAACGAATTGCTCGAGGCAAATATTTCAATTTCCAGCGATGGTAACGTTGATGTCGATGTTCAATACCATAATCCGACGGCGAAAAAAGCCAGTTAACTGTATAGAGGTTGATGAATGTTTAAGGTAAACTGCTCTGCTGTATTGATAGCAACATTATTAAATACCAGCGCTATGGCAAAACAAGACACTAAGACGATCCCGTTTCAAATGGAAGACTCTTTTATTTTCCTTGATGCCAAACTACCATCATCTGATCAACATAAAGAGTTTCGACTATTATTCGATTTAGGTGACTATCGAGCGATTTCGTTAACTGAAAACGTGTTAAGCGAGGTCGAACACCAGAAACTGGAACAATACGACACGTTTCAAGACTACAAGGGTGATACTTTTAAAGCTCAACGCTTTAAGATTGACCACTTTCAGTTAGGCGATGCATCGTTCAATTCGACGGTGGGCTCTGAAGACGTACAAGATCCTGAAAATCTCTCTCCCAGCCCCTTTGGTGCCATTGGCGCAGGACTGTTCAACAATCAAACGTTAACCATCAACTTTAAACAAAGTCAGCTGGAGCTTACTGACGCCCCACTCAAACAATGCCAGTCTTTTGATCCTAATTCAGGTGCCATAGTTGCTCCGCTTCAACTCGATGGCCAGGCGAAGCTTTTTATCATCGATACCGGAACCACCCAGTCGGTTATTGATCAGAACAGTGTTCAAGCTGACCATTCGTCAGCAGAGTCGGTGACGGTAAAATCGTTTCAATCTCAAGACTTTGAGCTTGAAAATCTTCCACTTCAAGTTATCGAATTGAATATCCCCGGAATTGATGGGATTTTGGGACAGGATGTTTTAAAGCAGTATTCACTGTCGATAGACTTCAAGAACGCCTGTTTCCGTTTTGCCAGCTAGTCCTTAAAAGAATGCGGTCGAACCACAAAGGAAGACCGCATCACACTCATTCACCAATTTTATTTAACAATGGGTAACTTAATGTTCGAGGGATACTCAGACGAATGGTGAATTTTATTGGTTGCAACCACCGCCTTTGTTGCTTGTGAGTTATCGCCACCGGTATTTAAGTTGCGCATGTATTGTGGGAACTTACTGGATGAGACTTCGACACGAATGCGATGACCTTTCTTAAAGACATTGCTGGTCGTCAAAGGGCTTAATTTAATCTTATAAATTTCACCCGCTTTCATCATTTCAGGCTGCCCATAGCCATTACGATAACGCGCTCGTTGAATGGTGTCTTCAATATTAAATGCCCGGCCGTCGGGATAAACGTCCACCAATTTTACTGTAAAGTCGGTGTCTTTGACGTTTGAACTGACGTATAAAGTGGTAACGATATCCCCGGTCACTTCAACATCTTCTTGAAGTGGCTCAGAGGTATAAACCAATACATCATGACGCGCTTCTATGCCACGTTGATCGAAGGAACCGCCGGGAGAAGCTCCACCATTGCAACACACGCTTCCCCCCAAAGCCGGAACTGGATTCATCGGGTCGTAAGTAAATTGATCGACAAAGGTATTACGCGGTTTCTTTCGGCTGAGCACACCGTCACCAAACAAGCTATTCGCTTTTCCCTTACTGTTCAGATAGAAGGTTTGGTAGTCAATATTTTCAGGGGGCCAGACTGACGACGTTTGCCACTTATTGTCGCCCATGGTGAAATATTTCACCTTGGCGTAATCTTCGGTGAAGCTCGATTCTTCGTCTTTCATCCAGTGATCAAACCAGTCGATGATCATTTGATTTGCGTCCAGCTCGACGCGTCCCATATTGCGCTCGCCAACAATTAAATCCTGGTGTTTTGGGATACGCCAGAATGAACAGTGCAATGTCGGCGCAATAACGGCGTACTGATTGTTTCGAACTTCTTTGTCGGACGCGTTTTGAGTCACGTGATTGAACAGCTCCATGTTCGGTCCGATCGACACGTCGTACCAACTGTTTAACCATAGAGCGGGCACACCAAAATCTTCATTGTCGTGATACAAACCGCCTTCAAACCAGGCTGAGTCGTTCGGTTCGCGTGCTAACATAGCCTTAAATGGCCCCTTGTTTCCAGCGATATCATCGAACCAGGAGGCAACGGGGAGTTTTTTGGTTTGCTTTTTCCAATCAATTTTTGGCATTTTTGCCGCCAAATCATAGCTGTGGCGCAACCGTCTTAAGTCGTCTTCCGATGTGCCTTCAGGAAACCTTGGGTATTGATTTTGTTGTACTGAGTAAAGCCAAATTCCAAACAAGGTTTGAAACACACCACCCTTGTACCAATTGCCCTGCTCCTGAAATCGCCCAACTTTACCGATGCCTGCGCCTGAGGCGGCAGGAACCATCGCCGTATGGGCAGGATGATTTTTTGCCGCCAACGCCAGTTGCCATTCAGCCGACGACGAACAACCCAAGGTGCCAACTTTATCCGACGACCAAGACTGTTCAGCAATCCAACTCAGGGTGTCGTAGCCATCGGTTCTTGGCTTGCCCAGAATTTCCCATTGCCCTTCGGAGTAATATCGCCCACGCTCGTTTTGCACCACAAAGGCATAACCGTTATCAATGGCAAGTTTGGCAAACTTCATGGTCGAACCGTTCAACTGGTTTTCGTTGTAAGGTGTTTTGACCAATATGGCAGGAATCTTACCTTGCCTATTTTTCGGTAAATACACATCAGTTGCCAACCTCGTACCATCACGCATCGGCACCATTAACGAGGTTTTAGCTTCGGCCTTATCCATGAGTGCAAAATAAGCATTGCAGGCATTCTTGTTTTTGTGGATTACATTGGATAAGTCACAGACGTTCGCAACACTCATCGTTGGCGTGAGTAACATCAAACTCAGTGTGCAAACTGTCAATAGGTATTTTCTTATCATCGAACTCCCCTTTTGTAGTTTTTGCCCTATCCTATCGCAAACTCTCACGGGAGTAATACGGAATCTTGGTCAATGCGTGTTTTGTAGCAGAAAACATGTAACAGTGAATGTCATTACCGCAATCAACGGCAAATAGCAGAATGAAAGCTGAGTCAGATAGTGTCTTGATTACTTAAAATCATGGCCGCCACCAGTTTCGCGAGAATATCTTGTTTATTCACCATAAACAGATAGTTACCGTCACTGCTTACAATGGCCAAACTGTCGGTTTTCTTTTGCTGCATTAACATAAGAACATCACTGGCCGACGCCGTAGGTAATGCAGAGTCTTGTCGAAGTCCGATGATTTCTTGTTTTAATGCATCGTAAGGATAGGTTTGACGTTGGTGCAGCTGTCCTAAAAACAGTCCGGTTGGAATCCAGGCTTCAAATTCACCATCGCCCATGAACAGAATGTATTTTACACCTAGCAAATTGACGTACTTTTGTAACACTTCGGACGAATATCGGATGCCCCGTTTCAGGATCATGACATCCACCGGACGTCCGCCATGTACTTCACTTTCTTGACGCAATTTTTCGATGAGGCTTTCATCGCCTTTGTCGATCACCCACTCTTCGTAATCGTGCTCGGCCAGAGAAATCGAAATGTCTCCCAAGTTAAGCGTCGAAATTTCTGTGGTGCGCGCACGTTCACCAATTTTAATCCAATCACCGATTTCAAGGCTACGCTCTTGCTCGCCCACAGCACGCTTAATGATATTTAAAAAATCGCCAACATCCGACTTAAACCAGACGATCAATGCAATAACAAAAACCGGGGTTACCAAAGACGAAAAGAACGGAATCCAGTCTTTTAACGACGCGTGATCGGCCATGCGAAGTTCCTTAAATCAGAAAATTAAACGCTCTTGCCAAGTCATTCAAACTCCCAGCGTTGGATCGCTGACAGATATTTTTCCATGTTGTGGTCTTCGACACCGTCGATGCCTTTTTCACGAACCGCTTCGATCGCTCCGTCGATGTAATCGACAAATCGAAACCAAAATCCGGGATCCGGATTAATGGTCTGTTCCTCCGAAATATACAAATAACTTCCGATGTGGCTGTATCCCATCAAACGCGCTGGTACACGAGTGACAATGTCATTATTGTTATGAAAACGGAAGTACCTTGATTTGCATTCAACATTGAATATTCGGGATGTCTCGCGATCCAGAACCCTCGGTTGTCCAAAGGTATACACACTGGTGAAAGGTTTGTCTTCGTGGATCAGCTTGGCTGCAGCAACCGTCGCCATCGCACCACCAAGACTGTGTCCGGTTAAAAACAACGGACGTTTTCGACTGGCCTGCAATTCACGAAACATCTGGTTTAAGGGTTCCCAGACGTCTTCAAGGGAATAATAGAAACCGCGGTGAAATTCGCCAAACAGTTTTTTGGTAGAAAACGCATTGATATTGTCGATCCAGTCGGCCAGCTCATTAGTGCCTCGAAAGGTTAAACAAATGTAATCTTTATGCTCAACCAACGCCGCCTGTGCGCTATTTTTATCGACGCCGTGCACCGATAAAAAGCCGTCATCATCGGCTTTTAGACTGGCTAAAATTTTATTTTCATCGGGCAACTGGTTGTTGTCGGATACTTTGGTGTAAACAGCCTGGGACAAGCGCGCCATCCAGTAGGCGTTACCTTCATCCAGGGTAGATTTATAGGGAGTGACTGATTTCATAGTTCCGTCCTCTGGTTAATTAATAGTCAACCACTTTTATAACGGAATTCAGAAAAAAGCTGAAGCGAGTTGAGACGATAAATCCAAATTTATCGCCCGATGCAATGAAACGGGCTCTCAACATAGAGCCCGGTCAAAAGACTTATTGCGAATTCATCTGAGCTTGTTGAGCACGCTCGACATAATCTTGGTAAGCCGGAATGGCGATTGCGGCCAAAATACCAATAATAAAAACAAATGCGATAGGCGCGATTATTCCGGCAACCCAGGTTAAAGCCGTATTCGGCTCGGGCTTTTTACCGTATTGATTTTCGCCTTCAGTCCCGGGGAAAAACAGAAGATAAATCATCA
>JBPEWV010000089.1:0-16636 GCA_052032335.1 Pleionea sp.
ATCAAAAACCCTTTCAAGATCATAACTTAGAGGCGTTTGAACGATTTTTTATGGCTATACAACTTGAGCGGCGACCGATGATTCTGGACTCCTGCTGTGGAACTGGAATGAGTAGTGTGAATATTGCCAAAGAACATCCAGAGCATTGGGTGATAGGTTTGGATCAGTCAGCCGTGCGATTGGGTAAGCGCGATGAATGTCCGGAAAACTTGCTGTTATTGCGGACGAACTGCGAAGATTTCTGGCGCTTGTGTTTAGAGAATCAAATAAGTTTTGAAAAACATTTTATATTGTATCCGAATCCCTGGCCAAAGAAGTCCCACTTAAAACGTCGTTGGCACGGTCATCCGGTGTTTGACGTATTGCCAAAATTAAGCCCTAATTTAGAGTTGCGTTCTAACTGGAGAATTTATCTCGATGAGTTTGCATTGGCATGGCAGCTGATTACCGGGAAGACGTCGCGAGTAGAATCTTTCACGCCGGAAAATTACCTGACTTTATTTGAAAAGAAATACCACCAAAGTGAACAATCTCTCTACCGATTGTTGCTGGAATCCTGAGTCGGGAATCTAATTGTAAATCGTGATGTTTAAGGAAAGAAAGGCTTCTATGCTGGCGTTAAGAGGCCATTCCGAACCATTTGAACCCAAATAGTTTATCGGTAAGTACGTCGGTGTTGATTTCGATTGCTGAAGAAGGAAGGCTTTGCAGCACTTCAAGTGGCGCTCCGTTTTCGTCGTTAGCCGTTTCTGACAAATCGATGATCTTGGACTGCTCTAGGTCGATACCATAAGTATTTCGAACTAATGCAACCTTGGGTCGTAGACGCGCTTTTTCTTTCTGTTCCAACACAATACCAATCGAGTGATCAGACAACTCAACCAAGCTGCCGGTCGGGTATATGCCAATAGCTTGAATAAAAGCTTCGATCATTTCTTTTTGGAACAAAATGCCCCGGTTGTGATACAAATCGGCGACCGCTTCGACCGGTGTCATAGGTTCAATACCTGGACGCGGGTTGATCATTTGTTCGTAGTAATCGGCAAGACCGGCGACTCGGGCCAAAAACGGAATACGATTGCCAATTAAACCACGTGGGTAACCGGAACCATTATTTCTCTCGCAGAAATTACTGATGATGAACTTGATTTGCCCATTCACTGCACCCATGAACTCGAGTTCTTCAAGTGTTTTTTCAATGTGTAGCTTGTACTCTTCTTGCTCTCTTTCTTCGAGCTCACCAATATGCAGTTCGCGAGGAAGTTTTGATTTACCAATGGCGGATAAAATTAATGCCGCACCTACGTCGTTTAAGTCTTTTCTCGACAAGCCTAAGTGCCGGGCGAAGACCAGACCCCACACCGAGGCTCGAATTGAACTTTCAAACAAGTGGGCATTTTCTTGTCGAATTCGACACATCCAGATAAGGGCATCTGGATTTCGAATGACACTGTCGACCATTTTGCGAATGCTTTTTTCAACCTGATTGATTTGAATGGGCTCGCCATTTTCAATTTGAGCCATGGCATTGGAAATAGTGGTCGTGACGTTATTAAAAATTTTCTCGGCAGTTTTTAATTCTTTTTTTATCGACGTGGTGACTTGATAATTTTCGACGCGATTTTTCATTCGCGCTTTTTCATTCATTAACCGCAGTGTTTTTGGATCAACTTTGTCAGATCCCGAACGGTTAACGCGAGTATGTTTAATCGCAGAGCTTTCCATCTTGCTTAAGATGGTGTCGATATAAACGTGATTACAGTATTGTGAAAGTAAGTTAATTTCTTCTTCTTTGGTGATGTAAAACCCTTGAATCGGAAATGGCGTTTTAACCCACGGAACATCCAGACGAGAGACGTACATCCCGACTTCTAAATTGGATACCGATACTTGTTGGGTCTTTAAATGCATATCAACTTCAACTTTCAAATATGCCAGAGCGATGTGGATCGGGCTGGAATAAACATTATGATAAGGTGTTAAGACGCAAGCAGAACTCGCCGACCTTTGTTCAATTATGAATAAAACAGTATAAAAATCAAGCGTTAAAGAGGACCTGTATCACAAAACGACGTTTTATAATTTGCTCGTGTGACTTTTTTACTTTGCATTGATATTAATTTGTTGTACCCCGTTGTGCCATTAACTCTTCATGAATCAGACAGTTATTTAAAGTGATCGGAGTGTAGGTATTCGCTCCAGCCACCGGGGTACAGGCCAATGTTTTCATGTTGGCTCAGAAGTTGAGATATCACGTTAACCAGCGCCGTAACACCCGAACCACAAAAATGGACCGAGGTTTTTAAACCTGAGTTTTCCTGTTGCCATCGATTTTTGTGCCATTCTTGCAATTTGAGTCGACCGGTCTCATCGAAATTGTCTATCCAGGGGTAGTTAATTGCGGTTGGAATGGTGCCTGCAACGGGATCGATGGGTTCATTTTGGCCCAGAAAACGGGCTTTTTCTCGAGCATCGATTAACTGTTCAGTGTCGTTAAAGCACTGGTTCAGCGCGTATAATTTTAATGGGAGTTTCACCGGAACAATGTCAGGAGCTGACTTGGCAGACGGTTGTTTGATTTTATATTGTTGCCAGGCCGGAAAACCGCCTTCGAGAATACGGACCCGGTGAAAGCCAAATTGATGAAAAGTAAACCAGGCTCTAGCCGCAAACGCCAGTTTGCCCTGATCGTAGCAAACGATGATGTCATCGGCTGTTACATTAAATCGTTCCGCTAACTTTCGAAATTGAAGGTCACTGATCAGTGGATGGCGACTGGATGAGTCGTCGACAAGACCCGACAAATCTGACTCCAGATCGAGATAGCTTGCTCCGGCAATGTGAGCCTGATCGAAAAATGCTTTGCCTTTCGCAGGCTTGTCACCAATCGCTAGCTCAAACCGGCAATCAAATACTCGGAGCGATTCAGGTTGATCTTGCATCAGGGCAGACAAGTCTTCGCTGTTGATAAAAATATCGTTCCAGATCATAGTGCCATCTCGCAGAGTTCGGTTAACTTTATTCTAGAAAGTTTTCTGGGCAGGTAAAAGTGATCATTTGATCGTTTGCAGGATGTGGCAAGGAAAGCGAGTAGGCGTGTAGCATCAGTCGACATTTTGTGTGTTTTGATGGGCCGTATAATCGACAGCCAACGATAGGGTGGCCAATTAATTGGGCGTGAATACGAAGCTGATGAGACCGTCCCGTGATGGGAGTGAATTCGACCAGAGTCGATGTGTTATTTACCGCGAGTCGTTTGAATTGCGTGATCGAATCTTTTCCCCACTCAAAACACATTTTTTGAAGTGGCCGATTGTACCAATCGGTGATGATCGGTAAACGAATTTCTCCGCAACTGGCTTGCAGCTTGCCGCTAAGCAACGCTCGGTATTTTTTATGCGTTCTGCGTTCTTGAAAGGCAATGTTCAAGTGCCTTTGTGCGGCCTTGGTGCGCGCAAAAACAATTAAGCCCGAAGTGTTAATGTCGAGACGGTGGACAATATAGATCGGCGGAAAGTCCCGGTTTAATAAATGGTACAGGTTTTGAGAGTAGCGGGGCGTCTTGCCGGGAACCGAGGGCAAACCACTGGGTTTATTAACGATAATGAGGTCATCGTCAATATAGTGTAGCCAGTGGTCGGGTATTGTTTCCATGAGCCGGAATTCGGACGGTTAAACCTCGGCCACCAGAACAGCGCGTTTCGGTGCCGGGTGGCCTTCGATGGTTTTATTGATATCGTCCGGATCCAGGTAATCTTTTAATGAATGAAAGGTCATCCAGTCGGTGGCTCGTTGCTCATCAAGACTGGTCTGATTGATGTCCACTGTTCTGGGGTTTTTAAGGCCGCAACGTCGCATCCAGAGTTCCAGTGCTTTACACGAGGGTAAGAACCAGGTGTTGCGCATTTGAGCGTAGCGACCCGGCGGCAAAAAGACCGTTTGTTCGTCGCCATCGACCACCAACGTTTCCAAAACCAATTGGCCACCAGGGCGAATCAGGCGTTTTAGATGGGCAATGTGTTCGATGGGGGATTTACGATGATAAAGCACGCCCATTGAAAAAACCGTATCGAATCCCTGTTTACCCATGTCATCGGGCATGTATTCGATACCCACCGGTAATAAATGCACCGGATGATTTCCCGCGTAATGCTTCATCACTTGAAATTGCATTAAAAACTTTTGCGATGGATCGATACCTATGACCAGTTTGGCGTTTTCGCCTAGCATTCGCCAGCAATGGTAGCCATTGCCGCAGCCAACGTCGAGGACGAGTCGGTTTTCTAACGGTGCAATGTGGTTTTTCAGGCGTTCCCACTTCCAGTCCGAGCGCCACTCGGTGTTAATTTTCATCCCGAATAAATCGAAAGGGCCTTTGCGCCACGGATGAAGTGGCATCAGCTTCTGTTTTAATTCGTCTCGTGTGGCATCGTCGCAATCATCGGCACTGCCAATTCGAACCTTGTCTTTAAAATCCTGCGACGAAGGTGTCAGGGTGGGTAAGCTCTGTAGCAACTCGATCCATTGATTGAGTTCGCCGTGGGTGTAGTCTTGAAATCGACGTTCTAGCGCCTGTTTTAACGAGGCGCTCCAAAAGTGCAACCGCGTATCATTGATGTCGCGAAAAAGGTCGTCCAGAGCAATCATTTAATGGCCAAAAATGAACAAAAGTTGAATTGTTGTTGCCAGATATCGGTGTGCTTGAAACCGGCGAGTTGTAACCGCTGTTTATGGGCTTCAATGGTTTCTGGCACCAATACATTTTCCAGCGCGTTTCTTTTTTGGCTGATTTCGAGTTCACTGTAACCATTGGCCCGTTTAAAATCGTGGTGCAATTCGATCAACAGATCGTTTACGGTGCTATCGGCGGCCAGAATCTTCTCGGATAAAACCAGCAACCCACCCGGATTGAGCCCTTCAAAAATGGTGTTGATGATCGCTTGGCGCTTTTCCAGCTCGATAAATTGCAAAGTGAAGTTGAGCACCACCATTGAAGCGTTTTCTATGGGCTGCTGTGCGAGATCCGCACAAAGAACCTCGACGGGTGTCTGGTGATGGTAAGACTCGACAAATAGCTGGCATCGCTTAACCATGGCTTCAGAATTATCGACAGCGATCACCTGGCAACCTGAACTGCTGATTCCCTGACTCATGGCGAGACTGGCCGCGCCCAAACTGCAGCCGAGATCGTAGCAATGGGTGTTCGGTTTGACGAACTTTTGCGCCAGGCTTTGAATGCCTTCAATGATGATACCGTAGCCCGGAACCGAGCGCTGAATCATATCGGGAAACACCGCTGCGACTTTTTCGTCGAAACGAAACGGACTGGGTGATTGTTGGCCACGGTAAATGGTATCGCGAGTATCGTTGCTCATGAGGATCTGTGCTTTTTAAAACAAGCGCTAAGATACCAGAAAAGCCATTTTTAAGCACCTATCTTTAAAATTCGTGATCAGCGTTTAAATTCACTTGTTTTGGTGGTATTTGCCGTTAGAATACAGCACTTTTTGTAGGCTGTTCTGAGGATTTTAATGAAATTTCTAGTTGTAGATGATTTTTCAACCATGCGTCGAATAATTAAAAATCTGTTGCGTGACATTGGTTACACCGATGTGGTCGAAGCGGAAGACGGTAAGCAGGCTCTGAGTCAGATTAAAAGCAGCCAAATCGATTTTGTCGTTACCGATTGGAACATGCCCAATATGACGGGGCTGGAATTGTTAAAGGAAATTCGTAAAGAAAAGGGGTTCGACGAATTACCCGTACTGATGGTCACGGCAGAGTCGCGTAAGGAACAAATTGTTGAAGCGGCAAAATCGGGCGTCAATGGATACATCGTAAAACCGTTTAATGCACAGACATTGCGAGAGAAATTAGACAAAATCTTGAATCGAACTTAGAGTCTTTCTGAATCAAGAACACGAGCCGCGTTGAACGACCCGAGTCGGACAACGCGCTTCCAGAACTTAGAAAATCAAGCGTCCTCTACCAAAATATCGCTGATATCGTCTTGCTGGGTTATTTCCTGTTTTACACCACCCTTAAAACGATAGGCCGGTTTTTCTCCGACCAAATGGATGCGTTCTTGAACCACCTCGAGACCGGTACCTTCTGGTAAGCCGATGACAGTCGAATCGGGATTCACCTGCATGTATTCCGCCAAACGCTGTTCGCGCGTCTCGCCATTGAATCCGGGGGGATGCTGGTCGATATAATGCGGGTTAATTTGAAACGGTACCAAATGCAACGCGTGAAACGAAGGCGGTTGCACAATGGGCATATCATTGGTGGTTCGAATGCTCGGTGTGGCAATGTTAGAGCCCGCACTCCAGCCAATGTAGGGGGTGCCCGACATGACTTTTTCCCGAATACGGCCAATTAAGTCGAACTGATACAGTTGGTGCAGCAAGTGAAAGGTATTGCCGCCACCAACAATAATCGCAGAAGCGTGTTTGATGGCCAGTGCCGGATCGTCGGCCTGATGAATCGAATTCAATTTCATTTTGGTAGGCTGCAACGCTTTTTGGACCGTCGTCAAATATTTATCAAATGAGATGCTGACGCCCGCAAAAGGGATAAACAGAGCATTTTGCACTGCTTCAGGATTGGATTTGATTAAAAACTGCTCGATAAGGGGCAGGGCATGAACCAGATAGCCTGAATCGCCTTCTTTTGAGCTACTGAGTAATAAAAGATTTCTCATTATTCGTGGTCCTTCTGAATGAAAAGCGCGAGTGTATCTTAAATTTATAGCATACTCGACAAGAAGAATGAGTTCTGTTGCCCAATATGTTAAATTGCTCGCGATTTTAAAACAGTTAACAAAGATAGGTTATGAAGGTTTTCCAAAACACACTCGAAATGATAGGCAACACACCGCTTGTGAAAGTGAATCACATTGATACCGGTTGTTGTGACTTGTATTTGAAACTGGAGCTGCAAAACCCCGGCAATTCCATCAAAGATCGAATCGCGCTAAGTATGATTGAAGAGGCCGAAACCCAAGGCAAAATAAAGCCGGGCGACACTTTGGTTGAAGCGACTGCTGGCAATACTGGATTAGGTTTGGCTTTGGTTGCCGCTCAAAAGGGTTATCGCTTGATCATTGTGATGCCCGACAAGATGAGTATGGAGAAAGAATATAACGTACGCGCTATGGGAGCCGACGTTATCCGCACTCGTTCTGATGTGAACAAAGGCCATCCTGAATATTATCAAGAAGTTGCTGCGCGCATCGCTGAAGAAGAAGGTGCTTTTTACATCAATCAGTTTTCCAACGAAGCCAACTGGAAAGCCCATTACAAAGGCACCGGGCCAGAGATCTGGCGCGACCTGGACGGCAAAGTCGACGCCTTTGTTTGCGGTGTCGGTTCTGGCGGAACATTAACCGGTGTCGGACGATATTTGAAAGAGCAGAAACCAGATTTTGAGATGGTTTTGGCGGATCCGGAAGGCTCGATCTTAACCCACTATCATGAGACGGGTGAGATGATCGAACCCGGCAGTTGGATTGTCGAAGGCATCGGTGAAGATTTTATTCCTGACATTTGCGATATGAGCCTGGTGGATAAAGCCTATACGGTTAGTGATAAAGAAGCCCTCGCGACCGCTCGCGAAATTTTAATGAAAGAGGGCATAATGGCCGGATCGTCGAGCGGAACCCTGATTGCCGGAGCGATCAAATATTGTCGCGATCAAACTTCGCCAAAGACGGTGGTGACATTGGCTTGTGATACCGGCAATCGTTACTTGTCAAAAATGTACAACGATGACTGGATGAAAGAAAACGACTATTTGTAATAGAACAGTTGTCACAGAACTGTCGTAACAGCGTCGTTTTTTATTTCGTCCTTGGTAAAATTAAACAGAGTTAACACCCATGCAAGATAGCAAAGATATGAAATTTGACACCCAGGTGATCCACGCCGGGCAAGCACCAGACCCAACCACGGGGGCGGTAATGCCACCGATTTATCAGACGTCGACTTACGTTCAGTCGAGTCCTGGCAAGCACAGCGGCTTTGAATACTCACGCAGTCAAAATCCAACTCGGTTTGCTTACGAACGATGTGTTGCTGAGCTGGAAGCTGGCAAACAGGGCTACGCATTCGCGTCGGGCATGGCGGCGACAGCAACGATACTTGAGTTGCTGGATGCGGGAGATCACGTGATCGCAATGGACGATTTGTACGGAGGCACGTTCCGTTTATTTGATAAAGTTCGCAAACGTTCGGCCAACATCGACTTTTCGTTCGAAGACTTAAGCGATCTCGACACGCTGGAAAAAGCATTGAAACCCAATACCAAAATGATTTGGGTCGAATCGCCAACCAATCCAATGATGAAAGTGGTCGATTTAAAGAAAATCGCAGAATTTGCCAAAAAGCACAAGTTGATTGCTGTCGCCGACAATACTTTTGCGACGCCTTACAATCAAAAGCCGTTAGAAATGGGTTTTGATATCGTTATGCACTCTGCGACCAAATACATTAATGGTCATTCCGACATGGTTGGTGGCATCGCTGTCGTTGGCGACAACGACGATTTACGCGAGCAAATGGCGTTCTTGCAAAACTCGGCTGGGGCGGTAGCAGGACCTTTTGACAGTTATCTGGCGCTGCGTGGGGTAAAGACCTTAGCCCTGAGAATGCAACGTCATAACGAATCTGGCTTGCGCATAGCTAACTGGTTAGAAGCGCACCCTCAGATTGAGAAGGTTTACTATCCAGGTCTCGACTCTCACCCTCAACATCAGTTGGCCTCTGAACAAATGCACGGATTTGGTGGCATGATTTCTGTGGTTGTTAAAGGCGGATTGAGCAAAGCCAAAAGCTTTATGGAGAATATGAAAGTATTTACTCTGGCTGAGAGTCTTGGCGGCGTTGAAAGTCTGGTTAATCATCCAGCTATCATGACTCACGCTTCAGTGCCGAAAGATATTCGGAAGAAACTGGGCATTACCGATGGTCTGGTTCGATTGTCGGTGGGTATCGAAGATCCGGAAGATTTGATGCGTGACATCGATCAGGCATTGAGCTAACGATTGACCTTCTGATTGTTTTAAATTTAAAAGCCGCAATTGCGGCTTTTTTTATGGTCAGTTTAACGCTCAAACTTTAGCAAGTTGGCCGGTGAATATTGGTCGGTCAAAATATCGCTGTTTTCATCCCAGTCGCGACTGGTTTGAAAATGACTGATGATCCAATGACTGTCGACGCCGTAGTCGGCGAATCTGTCTTCCCATTGTTTGGCATTTTCTTTCAGGGCATCAAAGTCTTTCAGCGCTTTGTTTTTGGTCGCCAACACAATTCGATTTCCGGTTTCGGGTCGTTTTACATTATAGAAACTACCAAAAACAGAATGATAAGTCGCCGACTCATAAGCATAGAGTTTGCTTTTACTGAAGGTGTTGGCAGTAACAACGCCATCGTCGGTTAATACCGATTTTACTTCTTGCAAAAACTCCTGTGTCATCAAGTGTTCCGGAATGTAGTCGCCATTAAACGCGTCGATGATGATCCAATCGTAGGATTGTTTTTTCAAAGCGGCTCGTTTTACAAAAATTCGTCCATCGCGTTCTACCGATAACACACGATCGCTTTCTTTGTAGTCGAAGTATTGCCGGGCAATTTCGATTACTGCAGGATCGATCTCTACCGACGTAATGGTTGCCTCTGGCAACATTTCGGAAAGCGCCATCGGTAATGTGCCACCACCGAGACCGAGCACCAAGATATTTTTACTGTCGGGTTTGTACAGCAAACCGGACAATATTAGTTTGGTGTAAGAGAAAACAAATCGTTTCGGATCGCGTTCGTCTTTGCAGGTCTGGTAGGGTGGGTTATCTTTTCGGGTTTCAAAAACCAGACACAGCAAGTTACCTTCTTTTAACACGCTGATGTTTCGGTACAGCGATTTTTCGGTGTGAACCACTTTACTGTCGACAGAAACGCTCGCTGAAACCAAAAGCAAGCCAAGAACTATCGACTGAATGAAGTTTGCTTTAAGCATGGTTGCCTTCCAGTATCAAATGGTTGCCCGATAAGTAGTGACGTAACATGGCGGATAATCCACAGGCCGTGAAGGTGGCAAAAATCACCCATAAAATGGTATTGATTTCGAACCATAAAACCAAATAAAACGAGGTTAAAATGGTGCCCAGAGCACTGCCGATGGTTGAAACGAAATACAAAAAGCCGGCTGTTTGACCACTGTGCTCAGCACTGATAACCATCAGGCGAACGGAATAGGGTGCAATCATGCCCATAATCACCGTTGGCAGAAAGAACAACCCGGTTGCGCCGAGTAACGAGCCGTATCTGGGGTCGGTGACTCGCTCAAATATCCACTCCATGATGGCTTCGCCAAAAAATATCATGGGCAATAAAAATACCGCCGACGATAAAAACAGTGAGCCGTACTTAAAGTTGTTCGGCGCTCGAATCGACCAACGTCCGCCCAGTAAATACCCAATCGACAATGCCAGCATAAAGATGGTGATGATACTTCCCCAGACGTAAATACTGCCGCCAAAAAATGGGGCCATGATTTTGCCGCCGAGAAGTTCGACCGTCATAATCGAAAAACCGCAGCAAAAGGCCAAAAACAGGATGTGTAATCGATACATAGAATTTCTATCCGTAAACCGGTATTTTTGTTATTTGGTGCGTTCAATCCTACCATCATTTTGCGAGTGGGTTTAGCGAATCATGAGTCAATTAGTGCATTAACCGTTGTTGTGTAGGGCTCCTTTAAGCTGTCCCAGCCGAATTGTTCAATGCTGTTGATGTTTTTATCAAATCCCAGACGATGAATGTCGGTTAATTTTTGTGCTAAATGTTCGGCGTCTTTATCGGTTGAGTTGTTATACAGCAACTGTTGTGGCACATACTCTGGATAGGCCACACGATTGGGACAAACTGGAACACAACCTAACGCCATGGCTTCTTGTAATGCGAGGCCCTGAAAGTCATGCCAGGCAGTCGAAACAACCAGATCACTGCGGCTCAGGCAGTCGAAGTGATCATCTGAAGATTGGTAACCCCAGTGGGTTATGTGGGCTGAAAGAGTGTTTCTCGCTTCTTCAAAAATAGGTGGAGAATTGCGAAAGGTCTGACCCATGACGGCAAGTTTAAAAGGGATGTTCTGTTGCTTTAAGAGCATTAACGCCTGAAAAAAAGCTTCGGGATTTTTGTCGTATTCCCAACGGTGATTCCAGACAATTTTAAGCGGCTGTCCGGGTGAAATGGCCCGGGTTTCAAGCCGGGTTAAATCAATAGGCACCGGTAAAACCTGACTGCTCGAGTTGAGTCGGTGCAATAAGCCACCGGGAACATGATCGGGCATTTTTTTCAGTAATTGTGCGGCGCCCTCCAAGAAAGTGTTGCGATTGTAATCCGAGTTGAAGAGAACACGATCGGCACACACAGCGTTATAAATAGACAGTAGTTTGATATGGATGTCGTCTTTCTGCTGTGCCGATACCGGGTAGTCAAATTGGTTTTCGTGAAAGTAGACCATCAAGGGGACTTTAGCTAAATTTGGCCGAAACCCGCGTAACGAAGTAATGTCGACCATGGATGTGGCGATGATCAAATGGTAATCGTCAAGCAGCTCAGGAAAATCGCCGACACCCCAGGTGAGACTGTTGCCTTTAACCCGCCAGGCGTAATAACGAGCCGGTAAGATTAACGTCGTCCAGTCAAATTGCGTCAACTTTTCGGTTAAAACGCGACACCAGTGATTGTGACTGGGCGTATCATAAGCCGATAACAGTAATATTTTTGGCTTGCTCATAGGGTGAAACCAGTATCCGTAATCTCAAAAGTTGGCAGTGGTTAAGATATCGACCTTAAGTCTTGTGAGATATCTCGCACAAAGCTGTAGGATATATCAGTGAATCTCATTAAGCCATTCGGTTGCTTAATTTTGCCTTTTTACTATGTTATTGAATTATATAAAGAAAAAATGCAAAGGAAATTCAAAGAATGGCTTCGACTGAGTGATACCTCAATATTGGGATTGTTTAAAAACCGGATTAGAGTAACATTTGGGTTGTGGACAGGGAAACGGAAGACGCACGAAGCGGTTGAGGTCTACATGGAAGCCGAACAAGGTGTTCGCTACAGGGAAACAGGGTAAGGACAAACAGCGCTTGATGAATTGGAAATTAGGGAAAGCCATAGGAACTAGACGGATCTGGTAACGGAATATTTAGGATGAGAGTCAAATCTCAATAGAGAAGGCAGCTTTAGCTGCCTTTTTTATTGCCTCTAAAAAACTTCAATAATTTCAACCTTTTTAAAACCTATTGCAAATCGTTTCTAAACTATCGATCTGACACCAATTATTGCATCTTCAGAAACTCATACATATTTACCTGTGGCATTCTGACTCTATTCTCAATGAGTGGTGAGAATTAAGTGAGGACTGAGATGAAAAAATTTGTATTAGGATGCATTGCAGCGGTGGTTTTCAATGTTAGTGCAGAGTCGGACAATGTATTGGTAATTAACGGCACTTATCAAATTCCTGTTCAGGCGGCAATTGTATTGGAGCAGATGAAATATGACTTTTATGAAAAAGATTGGAAAGCAGAAGCCATAGAAGTGATGCGTCAATCGCTGGAAGACTTTAAGTTGGCAGAGCAAAAATTATCAATGGAAGGTGATTTCTTGGCGCAAACAAATGCTAAGCATGCGCCCGATGAACAATCTATCGCAGATTGATTAGTCGAATTGCGTGATTATCTGTTGAGCGCCAGGTAATCGGGCGTTCGCTGGTTTTTTCAGCTCCTTAATTAGAAATCGGGCGGGATGAATCAGATGGCGCAAGTTTTCTGGCAGTGGCATTGATGAGCGAGTGATATAACTGGTGATGACATCGGCGCAAACAAAGCTGCTGGTTATCCCTCGGGCGCCGTGCGCAATATTAACGTATAAGTTTTGCAGGTTTTTTGCCGCTGGATAATGATGAACGGGCTTTCCTTTCCAAAGATCGCGATAGCTGTTTGCATAACTTGCAGTGTCAGGAACCGGACCAGTAAAAGGTAAGCGGTCGACCGAGCAAAAGCGAAATCCTACCCGGCCAATGGGTTGCCCGTTAGCAAGATTCGAATTTCTGTATGACCAATCGTCATTCAATCCTGGTTCTATTAGAGTGTGTCCCGTTAATGTTTGTAATTTATTCAGCAGCTGCTTATGACTCTCTGGTCGTAAGTTGGGATCTTGCGTTTCCTGTTCAAAAGTGGCGCCAAGATAAAGTTGGCCATCGCCTTGAGGGATCAGATAAATATCGTCACAAACGACTTTATTCGGTAAATCAAATGTCAACTGCGCCTGACTCAATTGAGCGGTTTGACCGCGTACTTTTATCGCCGGCATAAATTGATCGGGTAAAAGTTCTTCGGCCCGATAGCTGTTGCATACTACAACGGCATCGAATTTTTCAGATTGAGAATGATTTTGAGCTTTTGTCTGACGGAAGTTTTTTGTCTTTACCTGCCATTGTGACTCGATAAATGTTAATTGAGTCACGCGAGTGTTGCCTTGAAAATCAATTTTCGGATGCTCGATAAGTTGCTGACACAACTTACCCGGTGTTAGAAAGCCTGACAAAGGGTAATGCACTGCGGCTTTGTTAGTTAGAGCCGAAAAAACTGAAGAAACCTGGTTTTCATCGAGTCTGTGGAGCCATCGGCGGATGTCAGGATTGGCCTCATAAGTTGTTAATAATTTATCCAGAGATTGTTTCGACTCGCTCAGTTTCAATACACCAATCTTATATACCCACGCATTCAAGTCGTAATGATCAATGTCGTGCAACAGCTGATGATAAGCGTGCAGAAAAAACTGCGTGGCCGGGTTGCAGTCCTTAGATAAAAAAGGATAAAAGATTCCGGCGCTGTTGCCTGAAGCTCCTAAAGCTACCTTCGACTGTTCCTCGAACAGGCGGACGGAAAAACCCTGATCAGCGAGTTTTCGCGCGGTTGTGCAGCCTGCGATGCCGGCTCCTATGACGGCAACCGATTGAATCTTGTTGCTTGTGTTGTCTGGCTTACCGCGATTAAACCAGGGTAAACACTCTTGTTTTATTTGCGACTCGTTCCTAGATGACGGCTGCCGCTGACCGATTAACATTTCCCGTTTGCAACCAAATCCTTTGCGCTTTTTCACCTCAAAGCCATGGTCACTCAGACCCCGGCGAACAAAACCGGCGGCGGTAAAGGTTGCAAAACTTGCGTCAGAAGAAGAACAACTCCGAATTAAATTGAATCCCGAAGTACGCCACAAATCCGGATTTTTGGAAGGTGCAAAACCATCCAAATACCAGGCGTTGGTTTGATGCCTATTTTGATGCAAGTGGTCTAACGCTTCAGCCACGTCCATCCAGAGTAAATGCAGCGTCGCTCTGCATTTGGGTAAAACAATTTTCCAGACGCCTTTGAATGGTAACGGGTAATGTTTTAATAATTCTGACGCTAGATCATTGAGTTCTGGCCAATTGGCAACGGCGGCTTTGAAGTCGTCGAATTTGAGTGGGAATTTTTCAATCGAAAAATAATTGAGCCAGGCTGAATTGGGTGAGCTTTTTTGCCAATGATGCAATGTGGCGAGACAGTTTAATCCGGTTCCAAAGCCAAGTTCCGTTAGTGTAAAGCTGTTTTGTTGTAACTTATTCCACCGGGAGAGTAAGTTGTTTCCTTCGATAAAGGTATACAGTGTTTCTTCCAGTCCGTCCTGACGGGAATAATAAATGTCGTCAAACATTAAAGAGAAGGGCGTATTGTCTCGCCATTCGATTTCAGCACAATCTAAAATAGCTGACGACATTGGATGAAATTTAACTTTTAACTAATTTTAAAAATTCGGTTCGTGTCGCTTGTGATTTTCTAAACTGTCCCAGCATGACCGAAGTGGTCATCACCGAATTTTGTTTCTGCACACCACGCATCATCATGCACATATGTTTGGCTTCGATTATAACGGCACAGCCGGCAGCCTGCGTGACAGTCATAACCGCATCAGCGATCTGTTTCGTGAGGTTTTCCTGAATCTGCAAGCGACGGCCAAACATGTCAACAATACGGGCAATTTTTGATAAGCCAATGACTTTTCCGGTCGGAATATAAGCGACATGACACTTACCAATAAAGGGCAACATGTGATGCTCGCACATAGAGTAGAGTTCGATATCTTTAACGATGACCATTTCATCGTTGTCACTTTCGAAAATTGCTCCATTGACCACTTGCTCAAGATTTTGCTGATAACCCTGTGTTAAAAACTGCATCGCTTTTGCCGCGCGACTGGGCGTGTCTTTAAGGCCATCCCGGTTTACATCTTCCCCCAGTTGGGTCAGTATTTCGCTGTAATGTTGAGCTAGTTTTTCGGTTGCTGAATCAGTCATAATGCCGTTTATAGTTTGAATGGTTAATGGTCGCTGTTGTTAGTACCTTGAATGACCGGCTATTTTAGCCAATCTGGGGGCGGTTTGGATAGCATTTCACGAATTATTTCTAACAGTCTGGTTTATTTATGAGCAAATCGTTAACGCTTGCGGTCGACCCTGCCATTCCTTTTGCCGAACCCTTGTTCGGCTCTCTCGGCAAGCTCATCCATTTTGATCCAGGCAATCTTTCATCGAGCTCGATTCAAAAGGCTGACGCGTTGATTGTCCGATCGGTCACGCCAGTAACGCCTTCGTTGCTTAATGGCACCACGGTTAAATTTGTTGGAACGGCAACCATTGGAACCGATCACCTGGATATTGCCGGGTTGGACTCTGCCGGAATTCAATGGTCTGCCGCTAAAGGTTGCAACGCTCTGGCCGTGGTTCAGTACGTCTTAAGTGCGACCAGCCGATGGTTAGAAAAACAGGAGCGATCGTTTGAAGATTTGGTAGTCGGTATCGTCGGTGTTGGTGAGATCGGCTCCCGGCTGCACCGAGTGTTGAATTTTCTGGGGATAAAAACAATGATTTGCGATCCTCCGAAACAGGATGCTGGAATGATTAATGAGTCGCAGCCGCTAACCGAGTTATTCAAGTGTTGTGATCTGATGACGTTTCATACGCCCTTGTCACATTCCGGTGCGCATAAAACCCATCATTTGATCGCCGATGCACTCGCACGAATGCCGGCAAATTTTTCAGCCAAAGGAAAACTGTTAATCAATTCAGCAAGAGGTAAGCTTGCGGATCATTCGGGGTTAAGGCAATGGGTCGATTGGGGTGGCGAACTGACCCTGGATGTTTGGCCCAATGAACCCGTTATCGACTCTGGCTTGCTGGATTGCGTGTTGACTGCAACGCCACACATAGCGGGTTACAGCATTGAAGGGAAACTCAACGCATCGATTAAAATTTTTCAGCATCTGGCTGCTTATTTCGAGCTAAAAGCGTCAATCAATAAAGCGTCATTGATCGCGCCACCGATCGCAATGGATATCAGTCGATCGACTACTTTGAGTTCTTTATTTTTAGCCAGCTACGCGATTGAAAACGATCATCGGGCGTTGATAAAAAGTGTCCGACAGCGTGGATCGTCAGGCTTTGTCCAGCTACGAAATCAATACCGTTTTCGTCGAGATTTTAGCGGACAAGACTGGTCCGGAAACCAATCGTTTGAAGCACTCAA
>JBPEWV010000009.1:0-2550 GCA_052032335.1 Pleionea sp.
CCGGAAACCGACTAATTACCAGGGGATGGTTTTCCCCTGGTAATCCAGGAAACGTCCCGAATTAACGAAGTCCAATTGATCAATTACTTGTATCAAGCCTGATACGCTTTCTTCAACCTCGATTAAGCCATTCGGGCCACCCATATCGGTTCTTACCCAACCTGGATGCAGAGCCACCGTTTTTATGGCATTCGCATAATCGACTGAAAACGATTTGATGCAAGCGTTCAGTGCCGCTTTCGATGAACGATAAATATAACTGCCACCCGAGCCATTATCTCCCATACTGCCCATTTTGCTGGTTAGAAAAGCGACTTTCGGATCGGATGAGCGTTTCAACTGGGGCAGTAATGTGCGAGTCAGAAACAAGGGCGACATTGCATTGACTTGCACCGTGGTTAGCCATTGTTGTAACTCCAGACCGTCAAGGTGTTGTGAGCTGCCCCCGTAAACGCCTGCATTGTTGATCAACAAATCTATCGACTTCTCGCTGACAGATTGACCCAACTCACTCACCGATTGCTGATCCAAGATATCCAGCTGGGCAATCGTTAATTGCTGACAGTCGAGACGATTTAAGCTCTCGGCCTTGTTCTTATCGCGACAGGTTGCAATGACACGGTAATCTTTTTCCAAATACTGGCGGCAAAATTCCAACCCTAAACCGCGGTTTGCTCCAGTAATAACAACGGTGTTCATGTGCATCGCTCCTAAAAATAGGCGTATTCGCCTGTCTTTGCTGCCGGGTCGGGTCATTACACTCAAACGCCCCGATACAAAGACCCCGTTGCTGATACAATAAGCCTCTAAAAGTGGCAAAACAATAATAAACATGCAAAACAAATCTTGGGCTTTGTTGCTCACTCTAGCGATAATTTGGGGCTCTTCGTTTTTCCTGATCAAGCTCGGGCTTGAATTATTCGCCCCCTTGCAACTGGCTTTACTTCGCGTAGCCATTGCGGCAGCCTGTCTGCTACCCTTTGCATTTCGCAATCGGTCTACCAACGCCTTACCCTGGATCGCGCTTGCTGCCATCGGTTTGATTGGCAATGTGATTCCGGCATTGCTTTTTGCTGCAGCACAACAAACTATTCCCAGCGCAGTCGCCGGCATGTTGAATTCTCTGCAGCCTCTATTTACTGTTGCCATTGCCTTTTTGGCTTTTCGACATTCGATCCCGTTAACCAAAGTCTGGGGCATTCTGACCGGATTAATCGGCTCGCTGATACTGTTAACCAGTAACTTCGACAGCTCGAATTTTATCGACTATTTGCAACAAGGCCTGCTTATTGTTCTCGCAACCTTTTGTTACGGATTGGCAACCAACCTGATTCGTCATTATTGTCACCGAATCAGTCCAGTAACCATCACCGCGACGTCATTGGGAATTTACCTTATTCCCTGCTTGATAGGTTTACTGCTGCTGGATGTTCAGCAAACCGTCACCGCAAATACATCGCCCTGGACGCCATTGATATCGGTGGTGTTGCTCGGCTCCGTTGGCACCGCACTCGCACTAGTCTTTTTTAATCGCCTGATCCAGTTAAGCGGCCCCGTTTTTGCCTCAACGGTGACTTACTTGATACCAATTGTCGCTATACTCTGGGGAGTACTGGATAATGAGCCATTGGGCATTCAACAATTTCTCGGTATGATGATTGTGTTTATCGGATTAAAACTGTCGAGCAACCCGGTCAGGACAGAAAAGTCGCCCCTGACTAAAACCATCGATACAACAGGAGCGCCTCCGAAGTAGGGTTGGGCGTAGTGAGACTATTCAATAGTGTGACATTGCAATGAACCTAATCAGTCCTTTTCGTTTATTCGCTTTTATAAGCCTGCTGCTCGCATCCTCTGTCATGGCCAGCAATGAACCTGTTATTCTCGACAACAAATCCATACTAATTGCCAATTTACCTACCGACACCTCTCGATTCTGGCAAATATGCAAAAATGAAACGCAACAAGTTGTCATCCGACAATTAAAATGTGATCCGGTTTCTGACGTCGAAACAACATCGACGCAAAAAGAGCGCACCCATATTTTCCAACTAACCTTCATTCTTGATGAGTCCTTAAGAAACGAATATCCGGGGATTCTTATTGAAGAAATTCCAGGGGCTGACGAACTGTACTTAAATGGCGAACTCATCGCCTCGACGGGGAATTTTCCGCCGCGCTTTGAAAACGCTGCATTTTACAGTCGTTACTACTTCCTTCCGCCGGACAAGTTGAATTTTAATCAACCGAACAATCTGCAATTGCATATTTACTCACCCCGGCTGGCGATCGATATTGAACACCTGGAAACCACCTTTTATCGATACCACCAGTTAGAAACGCGGGCCTTAGCTCAAGACTTGTTTTTCAGTGTTATTGCGGCATTTCTATTTTGTTTGTTTCTGGTAAAAATTCACTATTTCTTCCGTATTCCGGCGAGCTTTGACGCCTTGGCATTATCCGCTTTCAGTCTGCTTGCTGCTTTCTTTGTGTTTCTAAACCATCATTTTATTTTAAATCTGGGTTACGATGCCAACAGCTTGTTGCGCT
>JBPEWV010000090.1:0-4929 GCA_052032335.1 Pleionea sp.
GAGTACCGCTTCTTCCACCAGATCGGTTAACTCTTCGATAATGAAAGATCCTTGCAATGGGTTCTGGTTGGTCGCCAGACCCAATTCACGATTAATGATGAGCTGGATCGCCATAGCACGACGCACTGAGTCTTCGGTCGGCGTGGTAATGGCTTCATCATAAGCGTTAGTATGCAAGGAATTACAGTTATCATAAATCGCGTACAAGGCCTGCAAGGTCGTTCGAATATCATTAAAATCGATTTCTTGCGCATGCAACGAACGACCAGAAGTTTGTATGTGGTATTTCAACATTTGCGCCCGCGGACTCGCTTTGTACAAATTCTTCAAAGCTTTCGACCAAATACGACGCGCAACGCGTCCCATTACTGCGTATTCGGGATCCATACCATTAGAGAAGAAGAATGAAAAGTTAGGTGCAAACTTATCGATGTCCATACCACGGGCCAGATAATACTCAATAAAGGTAAAGCCGTTGGCCAGTGTGAAGGCTAATTGCGAAATCGGATTCGCGCCCGCTTCGGCAATGTGGTAGCCCGATATCGAAACCGAATAAAAATTTCGCACGCCATGATCAATAAAATATTCCTGAACATCACCCATCAAGCGCAGCGCAAATTCGGTTGAGAATATACAGGTGTTTTGCGCCTGATCTTCTTTCAGAATATCGGCCTGTACAGTCCCGCGAACTGCCGTTAATGTTTTGGCTTTGATCTCTTCATAAACGTCTTTTGGCAATACTTGATCGCCGGTTACGCCAAGCAACATCAAGCCCAGCCTGTCATGCCCTTGCGGCAAGTCACCATTATAAGTGGGAACCGGTTGACCTTTTTCTTTGTAGATCGCTTCTATTTTTTGTTTAACTTCTTGCTCTAAACCGTTTTCTTTGATGTAGATTTCACATTGCTGATCGATTGCAGCATTCATAAAGAAACCAACCAAGATCGGAGCGGGCCCATTAATGGTCATAGAGACTGACGTTTTCGGATCGGCCAGGTTAAACCCAGAGTACAATTTTTTTGCGTCATCAAGACAACAGATGGAAACACCCGAATTACCAATTTTTCCATAAATGTCAGGACGAAAATCAGGATCTTCACCGTATAAAGTGACCGAATCAAACGCTGTCGATAATCGTTTTGCTGGCATTCCCATCGAAACATAATGGAATCGACGGTTGGTTCTTTCAGGACCGCCTTCACCAGCAAACATACGCGTCGGATCTTCACCTTCACGTTTGAACGGAAACACACCGGCAGTGTAAGGGAACTCACCCGGGAAGTTCTCCTGTAAATTCCATTTTACAATGTCACCCCAGCTGCGATATTTGGGAACGGAAATTTTAGGAATTTTATTTTGCGCAAGAGACAGTGATTTGGTTTCAACTTTGATGTCTTTTCCACGCACCTGATACACAAACTCATCACTTTCGTAGCGTGCTTTTTTCTCTTCCCATTCTTCCAACAGTTTCTTATTGTGGCCATCTAGATTAATGCTGATATTTTCGTAGGCTTTTTCCAGCTGCTGCACCACCTCGTTGCCCTGACTGTCAGACATTTCGTTGATGGTTTCGATAGACTGATGTAAGCCGTACATTTTCTCGGCTATTTCGGCCTGCTCCTCAACCCACTCATCGTATTTACGGTTGTTTTCGGCAATCTCCGCAAGGTAGCGCACACGACGTGGTGGAATGATGTAAATTTTTTCCGACTGTTCATCAGTTTTACCAAAGTCGGTTTTTAAGTCGATGCCAGTTTTATCTGACAGGGTATCCATAATGGCACGGTACAAAGAGTTGGTGCCCGGATCATTAAACTGACTGGCGATGGTGCCATAAACCGGCATTTGGTCAACGTCTTTATCAAACAATTGATTGTTTCGTTGATATTGTTTTTTCACGTCACGGATGGCATCGAGCGCACCGCGTTTATCAAATTTGTTAATCGCCACTATGTCGGCAAAATCAAGCATATCGATTTTTTCCAACTGCGTGGCAGCTCCAAACTCAGGCGTCATTACATACATCGACATGTTGGAGTGCTCGATGATTTCGGTGTCCGACTGACCGATACCCGAGGTTTCAAGAATGACCAAATCGAAACCTGCAGCCTTTACCACATTGACCGCGTCTTGAACGTGAGGTGATAGTGCCAAGTTCGATTGTCGTGTTGCAAGCGAACGCATGTATACCCGTTCGCTGTTTATTGCATTCATGCGAATACGATCGCCCAACAACGCGCCACCGGTTTTCCGTTTTGACGGATCGACCGAAATAATTGCGATGTTTTTATCATCAAAGTCCAATAAGAAACGACGCACCAGTTCATCAACCAGCGACGATTTTCCAGCACCACCGGTTCCTGTGATTCCCAACACGGGGGTTGATGAGGCGTCGGCTTTCGACTTGATGGTTTCAAATAGTTGCTCATTGTCGTCGCGGTGATTCTCGGCCGCGGAAATTAAACGGGCAATAGCATGACTGTCGCGCTGTGAAATGCGCTCGGCTTCGTCGGTCAAATCAGTTCCGGTGGTGAAATCTGATTTCGAAACCAAATCGTTGATCATTCCCTGAAGCCCCAATTCACGACCGTCATCGGGCGAGTAAACTTTGGTGATTCCGTGGGCGTGCAACTCGTCGGCTTCTTCGGGCAAAATTACGCCACCGCCACCGGCAAACACTTTAATATGACCGCAACCACGCTCATGCAATAAATCGTGCATGTACTTGAGGTATTCAACATGGCCGCCCTGATACGAAGTCATGGCAATGGCTTGAACGTCTTCCTGTATGGCGCAATCAACAATTTCCTGAACGGATCGATTGTGTCCTAGATGGATCACTTCACAACCTGTTGACTGAATGATCCGCCGCATGATGTTAATTGCCGCGTCGTGCCCGTCGAACAACGACGCTGCGGTTACGATTCTTACTTTATTTTTTGATTGGTAAGGAACTGCTTTATCGGCCATAACCGTCACCACCTGTACTTTGTATAGTCGCTTTTAATTGCGATAAGTCATTGATACGCTGTGCTTTTATTGCACTTATGAATAACAATCAACCAGCGCACCGGAAATTCGGGAGGCAAATTTTACCATTGAATTGATTTTTATGAAAAATAAGCGGGGAAAAGAAGTCAAATTTCGATGCTTTTGAGCGTGATCAGACCAGTGAAGGCCAGGAAACGCTCGACAACAGCTCGACACAGCCAAAGCGGCTCAAGTCAATGTTCAGCCTGTCGATCGATTTTGTTTTAACGATTTTTTTTCTGCTCGTCGGCGTTTAAAAAAGGACGACAAACGCTCACTGCAGGTTTCTGCTAGTAGCCCTTTTTCAACCGACACTCGATGATTGTGTTCTTTTGCTCCCAAAATATCAAACACCGAACCGGCAGCACCGGTTTTCAAATCGGCCGCAGCAAACACCACACGTTCGACTCGGGCGTGGATCATTGCCATGGCACACATGGTACAAGGCTCTAAAGTCACGTACAGCGTGGTGCCGGGGAGACGATAATTCTTCATCACAGCGCCCGCCTGTCGTATCGCAACAATTTCGGCGTGCGCCGAAGGGTCGTGCTGCTGAATAGGCTGGTTATATCCTTCACCGATTATTTTCCCATCTAAGACTACAACAGCACCTACAGGCACTTCATTTAACGATTCAGCCTTTTGCGCCAACTCATTGGCACGCTTCATAAACTGAACATCGTCATCCGAAAATACCGTTTGAGTCACGTTATCAGTGGTTGGTTGGCTCATGAAAAATTATTCAAATCAATTGGTCGCTAAAAAGCCCGATTTACAGTTTGAATACCGGGCTTAATTTACTTATCGCGGTTGTGTTGCTTACGTTTTGAATATCGAATTCCGGGACCCACCAGTAACACCAAAATAATAAGCCACCAAAAATCATTCCAAAACTCGACAAGCACTTTATTCCCACTCAATGGTTGCTGGAGGTTTGGAAGAAATGTCGTAAGTAACTCGTGAAATACCATCGATTTCATTGATGATTCGATTCGACACATGCTCCAGGAAATCGTATGGCAAGTGTGCCCAGCGCGCGGTCATAAAGTCGATGGTTTCTACCGCTCTTAGCGCAACCACGTAATCGTATTTTCGGGCATCACCCATGACACCGACCGACTTAACGGGTAAAAACACGGTAAAGGCCTGAGACGTTTTATGATAAAGATCGTAGTTGTGCAGCTCTTCAATATAAATGGCATCAGCCCGGCGCAATAGATCGGCGTATTCTTTTTTAACTTCTCCCAAAATACGCACGCCCAAACCGGGACCGGGGAAAGGATGGCGATACAACATGTCATAGGGCAATCCCAGTTCTAAACCAATTTTTCGCACTTCGTCTTTAAACAGTTCCCGCAACGGCTCAACCAGTTTGAGCTTCATGTTTTCCGGTAACCCGCCCACGTTGTGATGAGACTTGATAACGTGCGCCTTACCAGTTTTAGCGCCCGCCGACTCAATCACATCTGGGTAAATAGTACCTTGCGCCAACCACTTGGCCGATTTTAATTTACCCGCTTCTTCATCGAACACATCGATAAAGACACCGCCGATTATTTTTCGCTTCGCTTCGGGATCACTTTCCCCTTTCAACGCGTCCATAAATCGATCTTCAGCGTCCACCTTGATCACATTCAGTCCCATGTGATTAGCAAACATGGCCATCACCTGATCGGCTTCATTCAAGCGCAATAATCCGTTATCAACAAACACACAGATGAGGTTTTTACCTATTGCTTTGTGCAACAGCGCAGCTGTCACCGAAGAATCGACACCACCAGACAATCCCAGAACGACTTGATCATCACCGACCAGCTGTTTGATTTGTTCCACTGCGTCTTCAATAATGTTGCCCGATGTCCAAAGCGCTTCACGGTTACAAATTTTAAGCGCGAATCG
>JBPEWV010000091.1:0-42545 GCA_052032335.1 Pleionea sp.
CGCCATCTAGCGAGGTCGCCCAAAGTGTTTCTTGATGTATGCATAATTCGGAAAAACTGAATAAAATACGTTTATCATCAGAATTTCGATACAACACCTGATGACTGACCCCATCGTATCTGGAAACGCCTTCGTCCGTGGCAAAATACATAAATCCATATTTGTCTTGTGTGATATCACGAACCGTCGACTGCGGCAGTCCACTTTCGACGCCTATGGTTTCAATTTGAAAAGACAGATCGGATGCAATGCTTTGCGAGGAAAGGAATAAAAATTGCCAACAAAAGAAAACGAGTAAGATCCGGTAAAACGACATCTCTTTCCTTAGCAGTTTGATTAATAAAGGATTTTGGTATTTGTCAAAGATGTATTATTAATACTATCGCAAACGCGGCTAAACACAAGCGATGGATTCATTGGCAGTCATTCGCTTTAACGATTGCCTTGAAGACCACCGGTGTGCCACAACAAAACCTGTTGCCCGTCGAGTCGACCAGAATCGCTGTAACCTCGCACAGCGTTGCACATTTTAACCGTATAAACAGGCTCTAAAGGTACCTTCCAAAGAGACTCGAAATAATTTTGTTGACGACGAACTTCTGCAGTAACCTTGCCAAATCCGTTACCGCAATAGTTATGCTCAAGTGTTAAATTATCTGGCCAATTAATTGCCGCCTGTTGTGCGAGATCTTTTAGAGAGTCGATCATGCCAGTCGCGCTTTTGAGTACTACGACACCAATAACCCGGCTTTGCCAGCCTTTTTGCTGTACCCCGTGCGCGATACCTAAAGCGGTACAACCCGTGCCGACCGGAACAAAAATAAAGTCTGGTTCTTTGGTGAGCTCATGAACCGCTTCACAGACTCCGCGCAACGCTATTGTCTCACTGCCGCCTTCGGGCAACCAGCACACATCGTCTGGCAGATCCAAAAGTCCAGGGCCGACACAGCGTAGCTGCCGAAAGTCATCTTTAGGAAGAAACTCAAGTGCCACGCCCCAATCCGACAAATCCTTTAAAGTCGGCCCAAAAGATTCTGGTTTATGGCCTCGAATATAGGCTGTTAATGGAATTTGGTACTCATGACACAAGTAGCCGAGTGCGTGCAAATAGTTGGATCGATTACCGCCCATCGTGACAACTCTCGATGGCGCAGACTCTTGCCATTGACTTACTGCCCACTTCAATTTGCGGGCTTTATTACCAGAAATAACACGATGCAATTTATCATCGCGTTTAATTGATAGAGTTGTCGAAGGTGCCCAATCTGGCGAAGACATAGGTTCAACCGGAGAGGGACCAAACTTTAAGATGGCGTGAGGATCAGGGACGTAATTCAAAACAAATTAAAAATTCAGAGGGCAGAACACCCTCGACTTAACTTCGATACAGGTCAACGCAGTAACGCGCTATAGGTTTGCGGCGTTCGACATAATCAACCAGGACGTATTGCGATGTCGACGGTCGCGGCTGATTCGGCGATCTAATCCGAAATTGTTTAAAAGCGACTCCAGTCGGCGATTATTATTAGTTCGCCGGCGGTCAATTCGCCTTTCTGGTCCAATGTAACAACGTTCACCATTGATCTCTGCAAAGTATGCAGCTGGTGTTTGACTCATGATTGAGACCTCATATCAACAAATATTGCCGCAAGCAACTGACTAAAAATCAATCAAATCTAAGCAGCAATTGCATTGTAGCCTTGTACAGCGCAATTTCCAAAATTATCCGCGATATTCGGTGAAATATCGCGGATAATAGGGAAAACAACACCCTTATATTTCATATCGAGATTACAAGGAGCTGCATTATGCCGCTAATTGATGACTGCAATCCACGTAAAAAATACACACTTTTACTGGCTCATGGTGCCGGTGCCTCGGCACAATCTGAATTTATGCAACAAATAAAAACACTTTTGGAACAGCAGTCCATACAGGTCGTACGACTTAATTTTCCGTACATGGAAAAATCAATTCAAGATGGCAAACGCCGTCCACCGGATCGAATGCCCAAACTGTTAACCGAGTTCCACTCTCTTATAAAACAGCTTAATTGTAACGCATTATGGCTGGGTGGTAAATCCATGGGCGGTCGCGTCGCCACCATGAGTACTGAACTTCCCGAAGTTAAGGGAAGCATTGCACTGGGATATCCCTTTCACCCGCCTGGCAAACCGGATAACTTGAGAACCGAGCACCTTAAAACCATGTCCAAACCCTGCTTTATCGTTCAAGGCGAGCGCGATCCCTTTGGTAAAAAAGAAGAAGTCGAAAGCTATCACCTAAGCACTAATGTTGAACTCAGCTGGATACCCGACGGCGATCACAGTTTGAAACCGCGTAAAAATTCTGGCCACACAGAAGAAGAAAATCTGCAACTTGCGGCAAAACAGATTGCAAGCTTTATTAAATCTCACTAACAAAAAAGCCACCCGAAGGTGGCTTTTGAAAAATATCTATCGAGATTATTCGATCATTTTTAATACTTTTTCTGCAACCTTTGCCGGTAATGGTACGTATCCGTCTTTTACCACTACTTCCTGACCTTTCTTCGACATTACCAATTTCAAAAACTCTCTTTCAATTGGCGACAATGGTTTGTTCGGATGTTTGTTAACGTAAACGTACAAATAACGGCTTAACGGGAAGGCACCGGATAACGCATTCTCAGCGGTTGCTTCAACAAACGGCTGGCCTTCTTTTTTCGCTAGAGGAACCAATCGAACACCAGAAGTTACGTACCCAATGCCAGAATAACCGATTCCATTTTTTGACTGGCTGATGGCCTGAACCACAGCAGCAGAACCCGGCTGCTCATTGACGCTGTTTTTAAAGTCGCCTTTGCACAATGCCTTTTTCTTGAAATAGCCGTAAGTACCAGATACCGAATTACGTCCAAAAATTTGAATTTCACCTAAGCCCTCAATACCCAACTGATTCCAGGAAGAAATATCCGCATCCGCTTTACACTTGCGAGTAGATGAAAAAATGGCGTCAACCTGAGGTATGGTTAAGCCTTTAATTGGGTTGTCTTTATTCACGTAAACCGCTAACGCATCGATAGCGACTGGAATTGCGGTGGGCTTATAACCGTGCTTCTTTTCAAAAGCGGCGATTTCTTTCGACTTCATTTCGCGACTCATAGGACCGAAATTTGACGTACCTTGAGTCAAGGCCGGTGGTGCAGTAGACGAACCAGCGGCTTGAATTTGGATATTTACATTAGGATATACGCGCTTGAACTCTTCTTGCCAAAGCGTCATCAAGTTGGCCAAGGTGTCAGACCCGACAGAGGAAAGGTTACCAGAAACACCACTGGTTTTTGTGTATTCACGCAGATTCGGATCAACTTTCGCGCCATCTGCCGCCGATACAGCGGTAGAAACTAACGCAGCGCTCATACCGGCTGCTAAAGCTAGGTTTTTAAACAATTTCATTTTACTCTCCCAAAAGATTTAAAACAAACTATCTATTTCTTAGATGCAGGTCATAATAGAGAGCCAATATTTCGGTTTTATGACAATATTGCAGTTTATTTATAAAGCTTTAATATCAAAAACTTAGAACACTTAAAAACGCCTATTTAGACAATCTTATGTCAGTTTTATGCGGTTTATTTTACAGGTTTAAAAAAACAGAAAAAGCAGCTGCCTTTGCCCACGGTACTTGAAATCTCTAGTTTGGAACCATGACGTTCCAAAATATGTTTTACTATCGCCAATCCGAGACCAGTACCACCCACTTCTCGATCGCGTCCATCGTCAACTCGATAGAATCGTTCGGTCAATCGAGGGATGTGCACCGAATCGATACCGGGACCGGTATCTTCCACATACATTTTCAATCCTTTCGCATTTTGCTCCCAGCCGATGGTGATTTTACCTCCAGCTGGTGTGTATCTTACGGCATTAAAAATCAAGTTGGAAAAGGCACTGTGCAATTCTTTTTCGTTGCCCCGAATTGCTTGTTCCGAATCACAAACAAAAGATATCTTATGCTTTCCTTCACTTAGCGTTTTGGCCTCTTCGGTGATACGCTTCAGCAATAAATGTGGCATCACGGTCACATCACGCACCACCTCATCTCGCGTCTCCAGTTTCGAAAGCGTTAATAAATCATCGACCAGAGAGCGCATGCGTCGTATCTGCTGACTCATTTGAGAAATGGGCCGATCAAAAAAAGGTGGCAGTTGCTCTTTACTGTCGGTCATGATTTCAACATAACCATTGATTACGGTAAGTGGCGTACGCAGCTCATGAGAAACATTGGCCACAAAATCCTGACGTACTTTTTCCAGCTGATATAAGCGGGTAACGTTTCGAACGATCAACAGCCGTTGATTCTTGTTGTAAATTGTTAAGCGAAGACTCAACTTAACTTTCTCATCGACTGGCGAGGTGATCTCAACCGGTAGTTTATATTCACCACTTTCCAGATATCGAACAAACTTGGGATTTCGAATCAGATTGCTGATGCGTTGACCAATATCTTTTTTACCATTGAGGGCTAATAGTTTTTCGGCAGACTTATTAAACCAGATTATTTCAGTCAACTCACCCAACACAATCGCACCATCGGGTAACGCCGCAGTGGATGCCCGAAACTCACTGAGAATCGCCGTCAGACGTTTACGCGACTTTCGATTGCGCCGTTGCAATAAGTAAATACTGTGAAAAATATCACTCCAGATGCCATAGGATTCGGGTGGATAAAGATCTCTAGAACTGGTTAACCAACGCTTCAAACGATAGATTTGACGCAGGTGCCAGGCAAGGTAAACAGCGATCAGAGAAAATAAAACTTCGAACGTAGCGCCAACGAATACGCCTATCAATAACGCCACAATGGAAACGATCGATACGACCCATATTTCAACGCTCCAATAACGAAAGCTACCCATTTGCCACCCTGAGTTTTTAATTTAACGGAAGGGTTTAAGTTCGATGCGAAAATCGATAACCCGCTCCGCGAACCGTTTGAACATAATTTTCAATGCTATGAGGCGACAATGCCTTTCGCAACCGCCGGATATGCACATCAACGGTGCGCTCCTCGACAATGACCTGGTGACCCCAAACTGAATCGAGTAATTGGCCGCGCGTAAACACCCTTTCTTGATGTTCGAGAAAGAACAAAAGCAACTTATATTCGGTGGGCCCCATTTTAACCGTTTGACCATCAACTGAAATTCGATGACTTGCGGTATCAACTTTCAAGCGGCCAGACTCGATTACTTTCTCTTCCGCAATACTAGGATCGGTTCGCCTTAATACAGCGCGAATTCGTGCCATAAGTTCTCGAGGTGAAAACGGTTTTATTACGTAATCATCGGCGCCAGCGTCCAGTCCTTTGATTCGATCGTCTTCTTCGCCACGAGCGGTTAACAAAATCACGGGGACTTGCTGAAATTGTGCGTTCTTTTTTACCTTATGAGTCATCTCGATCCCAGAAGCTCCGGGTAACATCCAGTCGACTAACAATAAATCGGGAATGGTTTGCTCCTGTAACAGCGACAAGGCTTTTTCAGCAGTCCCTGCTTGTAATGTAGAGTATCCGGCTTGCTCCAGAGAAAATACAAGCATCTCACGAATGTCGCGCTCATCTTCCACAACCATTATTGTTGCACTCATAACGAAACCTACTCTCTCGTTGTTATAATTGGCGGTTTAATCGTCAGTTACCTTGAGTTAACTGCTCCATTTCTTTTAAGCTAACGTGTCGAACGTCTTTTCCTTCAACCAGATAAATAACGTACTCACAAATATTTCGAGCGTGATCACCGATTCGCTCCAATGAACGCGCCGACCACATAACGTCCAGTGCAGAAGAAATACTTCGCGGATCTTCCATCATATAAGTAATCAGTTGGCGAGTGATCGCGTTGTATTCTTTGTCCGCCGTCGTTTCCATTTGTGCCACTCGTACCGCAGCTTCTACATCCAACCGTGCAAACGCATCCAATGCCTCGTTCAACATGGTTTTCACATGTCCGCCCAAATTCATTACCGAACCAAAATGTTTTTTGGACGGCATGGCGTTTTCCATCGACAGGGAAATATGATTGGCCATGCGCGCAATTTTCTCGGCTTCATCGCCGACGCGCTCGAGATCAGTGATGGTTTTGATAATAGCAACGATTAAGCGAAGATCACCGGCAGCAGGCTGTCGTTTTGCCAGTATGCGGGTACATTCTTCATCAATACTGACTTCATAAGAATTAACTTTCTTGTCACCCTCTATCACTTCTTTCGACAATTCAGAGTCTAACGACGATAACGATTCAAGTGCCTGGCCTATTTGTTCCTCGACCAAGCCGCCCATGGTCAAAACACGTTGTCGGACATTCTCCAGTTCTTCATTAAACTGCTGTGAAATGTGTTTGGTAAATTGACCTTTTTCCATAATTTCTCTCGCTCTAATCTTTAAAACCCAGATTGAAATTCAATCGCTAGCTCTTTATTAACCGAAAATCCCGTCATTAACCGTAACGTCCAGTGATGTAATCTTCGGTTTTCTTTTTTCGGGGGTTGGTAAAAATAGTGTCGGTGGTGTCAAACTCGACCATATCACCCATAAACATAAACGCTGTATAATCAGACACACGAGCTGCCTGCTGCATATTATGAGTTACGATTACTATGGTGTATTGATCTTTTAACTCATGAATTAACTCTTCAATCTTTAGAGTTGAAATAGGATCGAGCGCCGATGCAGGCTCATCGAGCAGCAAGACTTCTGGCTGCACGGCTATTGAACGAGCAATAACCAGGCGCTGTTGCTGACCACCCGACATGCCAAGAGCGTTATCATCCAATCGGTCTTTAACCTCATCCCAGAGCGCTGCACCCTTAAGTGCCCATTCGACCACTTCATCGAGCACACTGCGCTTGTTAATACCTTGCAATCTTAAGCCGTAGGCAACATTTTCATAAATCGATTTGGGAAACGGATTGGGCTTTTGAAACACCATACCAACGTTGCGTCGTAAATCGGCAACATTGACGTCACGACCATAAATATTCTGCCCATTCAGATTAATCGCCCCTTCAACACGAGCAATGTCGACCAAGTCGTTCATGCGATTAAAACAGCGAAGTAGAGTCGACTTACCACAACCACTAGGTCCGATAAATGCCGTTACTTTCTTTTCAGGGATCTGCAAATTGATATTATGCAGCGCCTGTTTCTCGCCGTAATACAAATTTAAATCTTCGACTTCTAGTGTGATTTTTTCATCTTTCAAAGCATCTAGGTTAATACCGTCATTAGATTCTTCTTTGGATAAGTCGAGTTTTACATCAGTTGTCATACTTTTCACCTATTGAAACTACTGGACCATTTGACATCTAAGTTCAATGCTTAGTGTTCCAGTGACTTAAATTTCTCACGCAATCGATTTCGAATTTTTATTGCAGATATATTTAATAAAATAATTACTAACACGAGTAAAAACGCAGTTGCATAAACCAACGGTCTTGCGGCCTCTACATTTGGACTCTGGAAGCCAACATCGTAAATGTGAAAGCCCAAGTGCATAAACTTTCGATCAAGATGAAGGAATGGCGCATTACCGTCGAGCGGTAAGGTCGGCGCAAGCTTTACTACGCCTACCAACATTAACGGTGCAACTTCACCAGCGGCTCGAGCAATTGCGAGAATCAATCCAGTCATCATTGCAGGACTCGCCATCGGCAAAACAGTTCGCCACAATGTTTCTATTTTGGTTGCGCCAAGCGCCAAACTGCCTTCTCGAATCGAGCTTGGAATTCGCGACAACCCTTCTTCGGTCGAAACAATGACCACCGGTAAGGTCAACAAAGCCAGCGTGATGGACGCCCAAAGCAGTCCAGATGTACCGAAAGTTGGAGATGGCTGAGCTTCCGGGTAAAACAAATCGTCGATACTGCCACCCAGAAAGTAAACGAAAAAACCAAGTCCAAACACGCCATAGACAATCGACGGTACACCGGCCAGGTTATTAACCGCGATTCGAATCAGCCGAGTAACAAATCCTTGCTTGGCGTATTCGTGCAGATAAACAGCAGCAACCACACCGAATGGCGTTACCATAATCGACATCAAAATAACCATTAACACCGTACCAAAAATGGCAGGAAAAACTCCGCCCTCGGTATTAGCTTCACGCGGCTCGTCCGAGACAAACTCACCAATTTTCATGAAATAGTGACCCAGCTTTTCGAGCACGCCCATCTTATTGGGCTGAAATGCCAGAACGATATTGTCAGCGACAATCGTCAGAGTTTTTTCTTCAATCGACTCTACCTTGATACTATCGCGCTTGGCATCTTCATAAATATTAAATAGTTCCGTTTGAAGCACTCCGAACTGAGCTTTCAGTTCTTCTTCACGTTGCGATATTCTGGCAAGCGCTTCGGGAGTGTCTTCATTTTCGAGTTCCAGACGGCGTTTTTCCAAGCGCAACTCTTCTAACTCATAGTTGATTGAACCGATGTCGCCTTTTTCAAGCTCTCTTGCCTGGGCATGAAGTTCATTCGCGCGATCGATCGCCTGTTGCATCACCGCGTTCAAGTCTTCGCTGTTATCCTTGGAATAAACTTTTCCTTCAAACGTCACTGAGCGCAGGTAACCGTAGAAATTTCCCCACTCGCGACGCTCAATCACCAGAACGTCGTCAGAGTTCTCGATCGACCGAATATTTTTATTCTTCAGCCATTTAAAATCGAGTCCGTAAATATCTCGATTGCCGACTTTCAACAGTATTTGTTTGTCCAGCTCGGGATCTCCGCCTTTGGGAATTTCTTCACCATAAAGTTCTCCGAGCGACAGTTGTTTGGAACCATCGGCTAACTGAGTTTCATAAACTTTGACATCAGCAGGCCAGAAGTGGCTTAACCCGCGTACCGCGATTAAGAGTATCAACCCCACAACCATTACCAGAGCAATAGCGATCGCACCTGCGTTAAACCAGACCCAATGCTCACCAGATTTAAAAAACTTGTCTTTCATTTGCTTGCCTAATTCTGTCTGAGTTACAGCGAGCCGTACTTACGGCGCAAACGATGGCGAATGTTTTCCGCAATCGTATTGAATACAAAGGTGAAGATAAATAACACAAATCCTGCCAGGAAAAGCACGCGATAGTGTGAAGAACCCACTTCAGACTCTGGCATCTCAACCGCGATATTGGCGGATAAAGTTCGCATACCTTCAAAAATATTGGCTTCCATTATGGGTGTGTTTCCGGTTGCCATCAGAACGATCATGGTTTCACCCACGGCGCGGCCCAAACCAATCATGACGGCCGAGAAAATGCCGGGACTTGCGGTTGGTAAAACCACGCGCACTAAGGTTTGCCATTGACTGGCCCCTAACGCGAGAGAGCCATTGGAAAGATGTTTCGGCACACTAAAAATGGCGTCTTCGGCAATGGAGAAAATGGTAGGAATAACCGCAAAGCCCATCGCGATACCAACAACCAATGAGTTACGCTGATCGTAATCGATTCCTTGCTGCTCTAACCAAACTCGCATATCGCCATCGAAAAATAATTTCTCAATCGGGTAACTGAACTCAAAGCACATCCAGGCAACCAGAATGACCAACGGAATTAGCAGGCCAGCCTGCCAGCCGGCGGGAACATTGCCGGTGATGGACGATGGCAATAAATGCCAAAGAAAACCAAAGCCGACAATAAATAGGGGCATGAAAATCAAAATCATAAACACGCCGGGCAAGTTCATCTCCATCACTGGAGCGAGCCAGAGCCCCGCCAGGAAACCCAGAATTACCGTTGGCAAAGCTTCCATAATTTCAACGGAAGGTTTCACCATGGTGCGCATTTTCGGTGCCATGAAATACGCGGTAAAAATCGCCCCACAGATTGCTAACGGCATGGCAAACAACATAGCGTAAAATGCCGCTTTCAATGTTCCAAAACTTAATGGTACTAGAGAGAACTTGGCTTCGAAATCTGAGGTCGAGGCCGACGACTGCCAGGTATATGAAGGTTCAGGATAACTTTCGTACCAAACTTTTCCCCATAAGGCCGACCAGGATAAGTCGGGATGTTCGTTTTCGACATTCCAGAATTGCAATTTATCTGACGATGATATCAACAAATGATTGGCCCGTGGATTGATCACAACTTCAGAGCCTTCGGCCAACCCTTCGATGTTTTCTAATAAAACCAGGCGGTGTGACGTCGCATAAAAAATTCCCAATTCGTTTTTATTGCTCAAAGCGACAAAACCTTTTCGTCTGACTTCAGGAACAATATCTTTAACCGCGTGCTCACTGAATTCAAAGCTACGAATTTCTTTTAAGCGATAGGTGTTGGTGTCGTCACGCACAGGAAACCATTGGCTGATGTTTCCAGTCGAGTCACCAACCATCAGCGAAATACCACCAACTAAAAGTTCGACATCGGTTACTGTCACCGAATTGGTGACTAACGAGAGTCGTTCATTGCTGATCAGCTCGTCGTTTTCAAGCCAGTAACTGTGCAGCTCCCCTTGATTGGAAATCACGTAGACCCACGACCCCGTTGGATCGTGCAGCAGGTAATCAATATCAATGTCGCTTGCGATTGACTGGCTGTTTTCTTCTTCAAGCGTTACCGTATCGCTCAAAAACGATTCCTGTACCGAATACAGAATAAAACGCAAATTGTTGTCAATATCGCCAACAACGATGCTTAAACTCTCACCATTTTTCGCTGCCGCAATCGACCGGATGGGTCGATCGTGTAACTCGATGCCTTCACTGCCAAACGGATAAGCTATAACGGGGGTTATTTTACGAACGCCTTCGGGGTAACTTAGTTCGAAGCTTTGATTAACCAGAACAACACGACCCGAACTGAGACCAAGCACCAGCAGGTTTTCTTCACGATTAGCAAACTTGGCCTGAGTAACGGTTTCTCCTTCTACCAAATCAAGCGTGTATTGCTGCAAAATATCACCGTTTTGAGTATCGAAGTAGGTAAAACGGCCAGTCTCATTCACCCGGTAACCAATTTCGCCATACTCCTCCATGCCCCAAAGCAGTGACGTTTCAACCGCCTGAGAGTACTCGGTATTGGGCTCCAGGGTGGCACTTTTGAATATCGGGAACACCACATACAGCAGGTAAAAGAAAATCATGACCACTGCGATAATCACCGAAACACCACCAAGGGCGATGCTATGTTTTGCAATTAAGTCTTTGAATTTTCTGAAAGAATGGTGTCCGCTAGAGGTCTGCTTGTCGAGTAATCCACGGACCTTGTCTTTGACTGAATCGTAATCGTTACTTAAATCGTTCATGGCTTATTGACTTGTTTGATTATGGGGCCATTTTAAAAGCCCTTTATGACATTTATGTGACACTCTGTCATATTCCCCAGTTGCGCGAGGAACTCTATTTTATCTCATTGTTTTCACTATACTTTTTATAACTCACGTTGTACCATCCAGTCTCAATAATTGAACTTTTATGACACTTAAGAAACAAACAGGCACCGACGTCCGAATAACAAGTTAGTTTAGACGCTGGAGCGATTTTGACGAGTCAATGACATTTACGTGTCACTATCGAGACAAAGAATTGACAATTGCAATAAAATTGTCACATTGAAAAACTATCATGGCCGTCAATTCAATAACGAATTTAATACGTCGAAAATCATAACTGGGAGAACACGATGATTTTTAAAAGAACCGCAATTGCCTCAGCCGTTGCGTTGATCAGCTTAAGCACTGCTCAAAACAGCTTTGCTAACGAAGTAACTGTTACCCCTTACGGTAAATTAAACGTTACCTACCAAAAGACTGACGATGGTAGCCTTGAAGGAACCGAAGTGAAAAGTAACGCTTCTCGGTTTGGCTTGAAAGGTAAAGCAAAATTATCGGATTCATTGCAAGCTATCTACAAGCTTGAGTGGCAAGTAGACACCACCGACAATGCTGACGCTGACGACAACAACATAAAATCTCGTAACCAGTTTGTCGGTCTGGCTGGCGGATTCGGAGAAGTGATCGCTGGTCGTCACGACACACCACTGAAAAAAGCGCAAGGTAAAGTTGACCTGTTTAGTGATTTAGAAGGCGACATCAAAAACATCATGCAAGGTGAAGTTCGTGCCGATAACTTCCTTCAGTACACCTCACCCAAATTTGCCGGTGGCTTCAAAATTAAAATGGCCAGCATGACGGTTAAAGGGCTAAAAGAAAGTACTGAGCTTGTTGACCACGACCTTGATCCTGCGACGCCAGAGCGAGCGGTAACCAACGACGCAACCGACGCATCATCATTCTCTGTTGAGTACGCCAATGACAATTTGTTCGTCGCCATCGCGCAAGACTCTGATGTTTCAGGTATGAACACCAAGACGTCTCGAGTAACGACTCAGTACAAACTGGACAACTGGACCTTTGGTGCACTTTACAACGAGCACGACAATGGTGAGTTTGATGAAGAAGGCTACACGCTGAGCGTCGCTTACAAAACCGGCGACCACACCTTAAAGTTCCAAACCGGTGAGAGCGATGAAAAATCCATTGATAAGAAAATGACCAGCATCGGTTGGGATATCAAATTGGGTAAGAAAACCAAGATCTTTACCTTCTACACCTCATCCGACGACGCAGAAAACAATGATTACTCATGGTTTGCGCTAGGACTGGAACAAAAGTTCTAATCAATATAAGGCGGCTTCGGCCGCCTTTTTTCATGCCTTCCAGGGCGTCTGCCCCTGTTAACTTTGATGCCCGAGTCAGCTTAAACAATTGAGTTGTTAGTCCTCACTTTTGCTTTCTTGAAAACAAACTTGAATTGTCCAACACTTGTTTAACAAAACCACCGCCGCCGTTGTCCTGATTTTCAGGGTGGCCTACTCGTCAATCCCTTGCGCAATAACATTTGAGTGCTCAACCGCCGTCTCATTATTTCTATCGCCCCGTGGCCCGTTGGCATCCAGAGCAATTTATCGCGGAGGCGATCCCTTTTGCTCGTACGGGAATATTCGCTTCCCAACCGGTCACACACAGTGTGTATTGATGCACAGAATCAATGGATCGCCAGCACAGGCCTTCTTATGAAAATCACTATAAATTTCAAAGCATTAGAATTCGTTAATGATAACTGACAGACCAAATAATTAACCTTTAAACGGCCAGCAATCTATTTACTTTATTGAGAAGTTTGCAATTTTCATGCAGTTCACGAAATAAATGCTAGTATTTTTATAACAGCTGATTAGAAATCTAATTCGCATCAAATACAGTTAGGAACTTACTGAAATTATGATGTTTTTACTTGGCCTGGTACTCGGAGTCATTCCTGTCTGGGTATTCATGTACAAAAGAAACCAAGCGCAGTTAGCCGCGTCAGAGTCGACCTTTTCGGCTAAACTGGCAGAAAAGGAAACTCAACACCAGCAACTGCTTGAGCAACAAAAACAATCGTTTGAAACTCAAAAAAACGAGTTGCAAAACGATTGTCAGGCACTCGAAACCGATTTGCAAAGTCAAATCGATAACATCAGAGCGCAACATCAACAGGAACTTACCGAGCTCAACCAGGAGCTCGACAATGTCAAAAACGACTACGCTCAGCGCTCTGCAGAAATACTCGCCGAATTCCAGAAAGTAAAAGGCAACTTAACCGATTTGACCGAACTTTTGGTCACCTTTGAGCGATGGCATGAATCAATGAGTCAACTAATGGCGCACAATCGTGTCATGCACAAGCAAAACGAAGAGTTTTTCAAAATCGTTAAGCAAATCGTCATACTCGCGCTCAATGCTGCCATAGAAGCCGCTCGCGCGGGTGAATTTGGCAGAGGTTTTGCCGTGGTAGCCGATGAAGTCCGCTTTCTGGCAATGCAATCGCAGGAGCTCAGTGAAATCTACAGAGACAACCTGAACAAGAACGATCTTCTCACAACCACGACCTTTCAAGACATTCAGGCCTGTGGAAAAATGATTTTGACCGAGGTTAATACCACCTCACAACTGGTTGACTCTATTGTCAATAAACACCAGTGAGCGAGCGGAACATGGCCGATACAGAATTTGAGCGTTTCTTGAGAAATGAATTTATCTCCTGTCTTAAGCTTGCTTTCAACGAGTCGGCCGCCGACGCCGACTGGAAGTTTAAAGAAGGGCAAGAGCTGAAACACAGTAAATTTCCCAAAATCATCCTACTCACTATCAGCTCTCACAAATTCCGCATCATCTTCACCTTACACTTCGACTTCTCCGAGAGTTGTCACAACTTTGTGGCGCAAGGGCTGAAGTCAGGCAATGAAAAGTTGGGAAAAGATCGGATTAACGACTACCTTAGTGAAGTGGGTAATAGCTTTTGTGGCGCATTCAAGCGAAACCTGGGGAACATAATTCCAAGTCTTGGCATGTCAACACCGAATATGCTCGACGACTTTTGTCTCGAATACATACAGGAACTCGAAGTGCTCGATCAACACACAGCCACGGTCAGTTTTAATGGTCAGGAAACCTTTGGTGCGAGCTACTTTTTATGCGCTTCAGAGAGTTTGAACATCGATATGTCCAACGCTTACCAGTCAACCGCCAACCAAACAGATGCAGGAGAACTGGAGTTTTTCTAATTCTTTTCCGGAGAGTGCTATGGGAAACGATCTAATAACCAGCAAAGTATTGATACATGAAGTAGATAACAGTGCCGAAGCACAACTTAGGCAGTTTTTTGAAGAGAATCACTTAACCGGTCTGAAAGACAGTCAATCGAACTTACTCGATATCTTTAATAGAAACACCGATTTGGGTGCGGCATTTTTGTGCGAAACCCCGGACAAAGATGGCGTCACGGGCCTCGAACTGGGGAAAAAACTTCATCTCATTCGTCCCGAAATCCCGATATTTTTGCGGCGTCAGTCAACCGACTCTGAGTTACCCGAGAAATACAAAAGCTACTTCGCTGGCAGCTACCATATTGATGACACAGAACAACTTAGTAGCCTGCTAAAAAAGCACTTGTTTAATGAGCACTATCCCATTCCGTTAATCCGGGGCATTCAAGAAATCTCGCAAGACTGTTTTCAAACCGTGATCAGCGACGTTGACGTGCGCATCGATCCGCCTTATCTGGTGAATGACCAAATTATTTACGGAGAATTATTCAGCCTGATCCCTCTTGAGAGTAATTGGTGTCGCGGGTTCATGATGCTTCAAACCACCGAGAGCGAGATTAAAAACGTGATTGCCACAGGCAAAACCGGCCTCATCACCAGCGCGCCTACCTTTCGCGACGTCAACCATATTCTAAGTGAAGTGACCAATATGATTTGGGGGTCTTTAAAATCCAAATTTTTCGTCGAAGACGATAGCGAAGAAAGTCAGGTCATTACCAGCAAAATTCACGTACCCATTTTAGTCAACCATCAACATCGGTTTATTTCTTTTGGTTCTAGCGAGCCCCACCTGTGTTTCCGCTATACGGTAAAAGACAAAACTGGCGAGTATGCCGATTTTACGATTTATCAAAAAATTGTCTTTAACCTGAGTTGGCAACCCGAGTTATTTAAAGAAAGCACCTCCAAAACGGATGAAATGGTTAGTGCCGGAGAGTTGGAATTTTTCTAAATGCAATGCTCCAACTATACTTATAAAAATTCGCGTTACGAGGTATCCACACGCACAATTATATTCAACAAAGTTTTAACCCATTCGAAACAGATTTAGACATTATTTTAGGTAGAGGAAAGTAACTATGGCTCAAATACTGGTTGTCGATGACTCAGCGACAGTAAGAAACGAAGTAAGCAGCTTTTTGCAAAATCAAGGGTTTGATGTTGCAACAGCAGAAGATGGCAAAGACGGCCTGAACAAATTAAAAGCCGATGGTAGCGTCAAGTTGGTCATATCCGATGTGAATATGCCAAACATGGACGGTTTGACCATGGTGGAAAAAATTCGCGGTGAACTGGGTAATTCAACGGTCCACATTATCATGTTAACCACCGAGAGCGATCCGCGCATGAAAGAGCGAGGAAAAGCTGCCGGTGTTAAAGGCTGGATTGTAAAACCTTTTAATGGCGACGCCGTCGTTGGAGGCATTAAAAAGCTGGTCGGGTAAATGCACAAACAGCCTTCGGTCTACTTGATATTGAGCATAATGAACCCTGAGACAGGTTACTACGGTGCTTAACGACCCTTTTTACCTGTTTCAGTGACAACCTTCGCTCACCGTGTTGCTACCCTGCTACATGGCAGAAAGCTAATCCACTATATTGCAGGAAAATGTATTGCCTGGAAACAGCCAAGGACTCAAAGCAAGAGTGCGAATTGATTCTTTTTTGTAGCCTAGTCCGGCAGGTTTCAATCAGGCATCGTTCGCCACAGGAACCTCGGCACTCACGAATAACTTATCTTGCGGCGTGCCCAAATAATAGCCCTGCCCACCTTCAATTCCCATAGCCAATAATGTATTCCATTCAGCTTCGGTTTCGACCCCTTCGGCCCAGACACTCACCCCCGCCTGATGGGCCGCGGTAATCAAGGTCTGTACGAATAATTGCTTTTCACTTTGCTGCCCCAAACCACGAACCGTGGTTTGCCCAATTTTCAATCGGCTGATGGGCAGTTCCGACAAATAGGCCAGATCCGCGGTTGGGCTACCCACGTGCTCGACACACCAATGGCAACCAAACTCGGCAATTTGCGTCATGGCGTCGCGCATTTGTTCAATGGAACGCGAAGCGGCGTACTCCGATATTTCAAAAGTAATACGATGATTGACGCCCTTAGTCATCGACAGTCGCTGTTTCAGCCAACTGACAAACCGGGCATTCAAAACACTGTCAGAGAATAAGTTGATGGACAAACCGGTTTCCGAAAAATCGGAACCAAAAGATAATTCTTTCAGTGCCTTATCGACAATTAACCGATCAAAATCGGCTGCGAGCCCACAGCGATTTGCCATGGGCAGAAAGACTGAAGCAGCAATCATTTTTCCCTTTTCTTCGATTCTCGATAACACTTCGAACTGAGCGTATGAGACGTCATCGACTGCCACTTGAGGTTGGAATAGCAAAATAATCTGACGCTTTTCTAACACCGACTGCAAGAAAGTGCGCCAACGCACGCTGCCTTTGATCTGATCTTTAGACAATTTTTTCGGCTGGTACATGTGGACTTTATTGTCGCCTTCCAGTTGGGCATTACGCAATGACATATCAGCACTCGCCAACACCTCATAGACTTCATCGCCGGTCTGAAAAAACGTCGCGCCAATGCTGACAAAATGATGACTGAACTCGGTCACATCAAATACCGAACGAGATAAATCTTTGATAACTTTATTGCACATTCGACGCACTTTTTCGGGTGCTTCTTCCAATATCAATAAAGAAAAATCCACACTGCCTCGGCGAGCCACCCAACACAAATCCTCCTCATCAATAAAGCGTTGAAAATACTGTCCGACTTGTTTTAATAATGACTCAAATTGATCTTTGCGCTCGTGCTGCAACTCTAAAATAGGTTCGAATGAAAACATCACCACGGCCCCATTGACCGATTGGTCCTGACCTTTTAAATGGACTTCTAACTCGGCGTCGAAATATTCCCGATTGCCCAATCCGGTTACCGGATCAACAAAAGAATGTTTGCGCAAACGATTGGATAAATCGGTATGTTCCTGCTTGGTTAACTGATATTCATTTAACAGCAAGTTGATGGCCAGCTCCGAGGTTAAAGGATGCTCGTCCGAAGTGGTAAAATGATCCGGCTCGAAATCCCCCGACAATATGGCTTCCGCTTTCTGCTCCAGATGAAACATGGGATGAAACACCCAGTAGTGCAAAACCACCCCCGCCGAAAGCAACAGCAAAATGACGGCCCAATGCCAGGAAAAACTCGCTCCTTGCGTCTCGTTAAACGCATTCAGATCAAACTGAACTTCCAAGGTTGCGAATCGCTGGCCTTTCTCAAATAAAGGGATTTGATATTTGTACAGCGTGTCTGCATCGATGGACTTTGTATAGGATTCAAGGGTTGCGGTGGCAGAAAATACACTCACAGAATACACCGACGGTAGCAGTGATAACTCGCTGACCAGATGACGCCTGTCGGTCACATCCGAAACCTGCAGCCCATCGAGTTTCTGAGCCACCTTTGCTTGCTGTTGTTGCAGCCAACTGGCTTGTTGATAACCGTAGCGCTGTTGCTCTGAATTCGCAGCACGGTCCATCAGAATGAAACAACTCAGCAGAACTCCGACCCAAATCGCAATAACCTTCGACACAACTATTTTCATAAATCCTCTACTGTCCTTAATGTAAAACCGAGGTTTCACTCCCTGTTTTTATACTTTAAGCATAGACGAAAAATTGAAGAATTTTACCTTTCACATCCCAACGGATATTCAGAAAGCCTACTTAAATAAGCGATGACACGGCATGAGCCCCCAGCAGGTTTATTTCTGCCATTAAAAAAGGGGCTAAAAGCCCCTTTAAACAAGAATCGAACGACGCTAAAACGGAATATCGTCATCAAAGTTATCACTGAAGCCCTGGTCGGGTTGATTCTGAGGTGCTTGCTGCGGTTGATTCGGTTTTGGCTGCTGTTGCTGATAGTTTTGTTGCTGCGGCTGACCGTAAGATTGTTGCCCCGGATTCTGCCCCTGTCCTTGACTCTGGCCAAAGGATGAATCGCCGCCAGCACGGGCACCACCGCCCAACATTTGCATTACGCCATTGATGTCGACCACCACCTCGGTGGTGTATTTATCCTGGCCTTGTTGATCTTGCCATTTGCGGGTTTGCAGCTTCCCTTCAAGATAAACTTGAGAGCCTTTGCGCAAGTACTCACCAGCAACTTCGGCCAACTTGCCAAAGATCACCACCCGATGCCACTCAGTCTTTTCACGGGGCTCTCCGGTGTTTCGGTCTTTCCATTGTTCAGAGGTAGCCACCGATAGGTTGGCAATGGCACCCCCGTTTGCGGTGTATCGAATTTCAGGGTCATTCCCAAGATTACCTACCAGAATTACTTTATTGACGCCTCTGCTGGCCATTGATGCTTCTCCTCTACGGTTTCCGCCGTACGTTATCTAATATATCTTCAAAAACTAAAATGAAATGTGTTTAATCTTTCGAATCGACTTCAAGTTGCGCCCTTCAATCGGTGCAACGCTGCTTCATCAAATTGCTGTGCGTCGACTTTCAAATAAACCGCCCCTGCTTCGGGCAATGCCACGGCTTCGGCCACGCCTTCAATGGCGTGAATATCGTCGAGTAACGCATTGAGCGATTCGTCATTTGCCATATGATGTACCGTGAAGGTGTAGGAGGTCAATCTTGGCGGTGATTTTAATCCCACACCCGCAAAAGCCCAAATGATAGCGAGTACTGCCCCGGCGGTGTAAGTCGCTGATAAACCGTAACTTTGGGCTAGCCATCCTGCTATTGGTCCGCCCAGAGAAGCCCCAAGAAACTGGCAGGTGGAATAGACTCCCAAAGCGGCCCCTTTCGATGATGCTGGGGCGATGCGCGAAATCAGTGATGGAAATAAAGCTTCCATCACATTAAAGCCGGCAAAAAACAATCCCAGCAATATCAGCAATAACCAGAAACTGCCGTTAAATTGACCTATGAGCATTTCTAAAACAGCGACACAGCACATGGTTATCACCATGACCTGTTTGTGTTTCCAGCCTCGCTCCGCCAGGATGATCAAAGGGATCATGATGATCGCGGCAATGACCATCACGGCCAGATAAACCCAGCCGCTGTCGGTCATCGACATATCAAAGCTGGCAAGCTTTACGGGAAAGGCAACAAAAAAAGCCGTAAGCAGAAAGTGCAGTGAAAAAATCCCCAAATTCAAACGCCACAGTTGAGGGTGCCTGAAGATTGCGCCGATCTGCCCCTTAGCTGCCACGGCGTCGCGCTGGCTAAAGCGGTGATGGGGCGTTGGTGTCCAGCCAATAATAATCGCCATGGCAAACACTGCGAGTAGTGCACTGGCCCAGAACAAACCGGACAAACCACTGAACTCAGCGATAAATGGCCCGGCAAACATGGCGATGGTAAATGCTGCACCAATGCTCATGCCTATCGAAGCCATCACTTTACTGCGCTGCTCATCGCGCGATAAATCGGCAGCGAGAGCCATTACAGCGCTGGCGATCGCACCACACCCCTGCAACAGTCGTCCCACAATCACACCCCAGATATGCTCTGAGGTCGCTGCAACAACGCTGCCCAAAGCAAATAGCAGCAATCCAGCCAATATCACCGGCTTGCGGCCGAATCGATCCGACAGACGACCAAACGGAATCTGAAATATCGCTTGCGTCAACCCGTACGCGCCGATGGCCAGTCCGATCAACAGTGGCGTGCTGCCGCTCAGCTCATTACCCAATACCGCAAACACGGGCAAAATCATGAACAGGCCCAACATGCGCACCGCGAACACCGAGCTCAACGACAAAGCGGCCCGCTTTTCGGTTCGGTTCATGGCACTGGATTGTTGAGTCTTTTCCATATTATGATCGCTGGCTTGTTTCGAAGTTCGACAACCGACGTATAAACGTCATTCTATCGGCAAAAAAGGCGGTCATTATACACGATGGATTCCATAGAAGTACGGGGTGCACGCACCCATAACCTGAAAAATATCAATCTTAAACTGCCTCGCGACAAATTAATCGTCATTACCGGCCTCTCAGGCTCGGGAAAATCGTCGCTCGCGTTTGATACGCTCTATGCGGAAGGCCAAAGACGCTATGTCGAATCTTTGTCCGCTTACGCAAGACAATTTTTATCGTTAATGGAAAAGCCCGACGTCGATCACATTGAGGGACTGTCACCAGCCATTTCGATTGAACAAAAATCGACCTCACACAATCCACGTTCAACGGTTGGAACCATCACCGAAATTTACGACTATTTGCGATTGATGTTCGCCCGTGTTGGTACACCCTTTTGCCCCGACCACGACATCGCACTAGAAGCACAAACCGTTTCGCAAATGGTGGATCAAGTATTGGCGCAACCGGAAGGCACCAAGGTGATGTTAATGGCTCCGGTAGTGCGTAACCGCAAAGGCGAACACGTACAATTGTTCCAGGAGTTACAGGCTCAAGGCTACGTACGTGCCCGAATCAATGGAGAGGTCTATGAACTCTCAGCGCCACCAAAACTCGACTTGCATAAAAAGCACACCATCGAAGTTATCGTTGACCGATTCAAGGTGCGTCCCGATTTACAACAACGCATCGCGGAATCGTTTGAAACGGCGCTCGATTTAGCTGAAGGACTGGCGCAGATCCACTTTATGGACGGTGACAAAGACGATCTGTTGTTTTCGGCAAAGTTTGCCTGCCCGCAATGCGGCCACAGTCTGACCGAACTCGAACCTCGACTGTTTTCATTCAATAATCCTGCTGGTGCCTGCCCCGAATGTGATGGACTCGGCGTGGACAACTTTTTTGACCCCGATCGCATCATTCATAATCCGGAACTATCGCTAGCAGGTGGTGCTATTCGAGGTTGGGACAGACGCAGCGTGTACTATTATCACATGTTGAAATCGCTTGCCGAACACTTCGACTTCGATATAGAAGCCCCCTTCGAGTCGCTACCGAAGAAAATTCAAAAGGTAATTTTATACGGCAGCGGACGTACCTCGATCGAGTTTAACTACGTCAACGATCGCGGCGATATCTACGTGCGAAACCATCCGTTTGAAGGTGTTATCCCCAACATGCAACGCCGTTATCGCGAGACCGAATCACAAGCGGTGCGGGAAGAGTTGAGCAAATACATGACGCATCAGGCCTGCCCCAGTTGTCATGGCACCCGACTGCGCCAAGATGCTCGCAGCGTTTTGATCAAAAAGAAATCACTTCCCGACATTACTCAAATGGCGATTGGTGAATGTTTTGACTACTTCAATAAATTGAAGCTCACCGGCGCCAAAGGCAAAATCGCCGATAAAATTTTAAAAGAAATTCAGGCGCGACTCGGATTTCTGGTGAACGTGGGGCTTGAATACCTCACCCTGGAACGCAGCGCCGATACCTTGTCAGGCGGCGAAGCACAACGTATTCGACTGGCCAGTCAGATTGGCGCGGGCCTGGTGGGTGTGATGTACGTGCTCGATGAACCCTCCATTGGCTTGCATCAACGCGACAACGATCGACTGTTAAAAACCTTGACGCACCTGCGCGATCTTGGCAATACGGTGATCGTTGTGGAACACGATGAAGATGCCATCCGCACCGCAGATTATGTGGTGGATATTGGTCCCGGTGCAGGTGTTCATGGCGGCGAGATCATCGCCGAAGGCACGGTTGATAAAATTTGTAAGTCACGCAAATCATTAACCGGTAAATATTTATCGGGAAAACTGGAAATCAGTATTCCGAAAAAACGCCATCCCTTTGATCCTGAAAAATCGTTCAAATTGTTCGGCGCGACCGGCAACAACTTGAACAAGGTCGATCTGGAAATTCCCGTGGGATTATTGACCTGTGTTACCGGAGTGTCAGGCAGCGGTAAATCCACCTTAATCAACAACACACTTTATCCGATAATGGCACGGGCATTAAACCGCAACGAGACTTTGGTTGCTTCACCCCATTCGCACTACGAAGGCATTGATAACTTCGACAAGGTGGTGGATATCGATCAGAGCCCAATCGGACGAACGCCCCGCTCCAACCCCGCAACTTATACCGGTATTTTCACACCGATACGTGAACTGTTTTCAGGCACTCAGGAAGCCCGCGCACGCGGTTACAAGCCGGGTCGATTCAGTTTCAATGTGAAAGGTGGACGTTGTGAAGCCTGCCAGGGCGACGGAGTCATTAAAGTCGAAATGCACTTCTTGCCCGATGTCTACGTGCCCTGCGATGTGTGTCATGGAAAACGCTACAACCGCGAAACGCTAGAGGTACAGTACAAAGGCAAAAACATTAATGAAGTTCTGGATCTGACCGTTGAAGACGCAAGAGAGTTTTTCGACGCCGTTCCGGTTATCTCGCGAAAATTACAAACCTTGATGGACGTTGGCTTATCTTACATTCGTCTGGGACAAGCCGCGACCACCTTGTCGGGCGGAGAAGCGCAACGGGTTAAACTGTCGCGCGAATTGAGCAAACGCGATACTGGGAAAACCCTGTACATTCTAGATGAGCCGACCACCGGTTTGCATTTTCAAGACGTCAATCAATTGCTCGCCGTATTGCATCGATTGCGCGATCATGGCAATACGGTAGTGGTCATCGAACACAATCTCGATGTTATAAAAACCGCCGACTGGATTGTTGACCTGGGACCCGAAGGTGGCAACAAGGGCGGTGAAATTATCGCAACGGGTACACCAGAAGACATTGCCAAAAGCAAGGTTTCGCACACGGGTAAGTTTTTAAAGCCAATGCTAAAGAAACAATAATCTTTGTGGGACTGAGCTTTCTCAGTCCCTATTTTTCAAATGATAAATGACTTGCTTTTCCCACTAGACTTTTTGTTTGAGCGGCGCCAGAAGCAAATAGAAAATCCAAGCAAACCAAGATATAAAAATAATGGCCAATATCCAGGCTGCTTTTTCGCCTCCTGTCGTTTTATTGGACGACGCTACCAATAAAACAGGTAAAAGCCATAGCAGGCTAATGAATATTAACGCAAAAACTGAACCTTCCATCGATTTTTCCCTATTATAAAATTATTTAACAAAGAGCGTTTTGTAATCAGTTCACTCGGGTACTACCAGCAGTCAACGTCCTAAGCAATTTATTACAACAACATTCCATTTTCCTTTAAAAGTGCACGTTTTATTCAGCTTCCAAGCCCGCGTTTAGAAACAAGTAGCCTCGAAAGGGACCTGAGCGGGTCCCTTAATTTTTTACGCTCAACCCAATTCAACCCACTATCACCGCTCTTTGCCTTGCTCCAACTGGAGCATCGACTTTAATATTGATAATCCACAAGCTATGCTTTAAAGAATTATAATTTCAAGGAAACCCTCATGATCAGTATATTGTCACTTTGGCTGCCCATTCTGCTATCGGCGATTGGCGTTTTTCTTATCAGTTCGATCATTCATATGGTGCTCACTTACCACCGCTCTAATGTGACCGGCGTTCCAGACGAAGATAAATTTCGCGAGTCCATCGGACCAATGAAGATAGCACCCGGCGACTATATGGTTCCGCATGTTGCGTCGCCTAAAGATATGAGCTCACCCGAAATGCTAAAAAAGCTCGACGATGGTCCGGTTATAAGCTTGACGGTCATGCCCAATGGCCCCTTTCCAATGGGCAAAAACCTGTTCTTCTGGTTTGTTTATTCGTTGATTGTTGGGGTCTTTTCGGCCTATCTCGCGGCACAGGTTTTAACACCAGCCTCTGACTTTCAAACGGTCCTTCAGCTGATAAGCAGTAGTGCGTTTATGGGGTATGGGCTAGCCCTGATTCAGGACTCCATCTGGTGGTCACGAAAATGGAGCACCACGATTAAGTTTTTATTCGATGCGCTGGTTTACGCCATCATCACAGGTTTAATATTTGCGTGGCTTTGGCCAGCAGCTTGATCCGCCGAAGACTACGACTGAAGGGTAACGCCATTCCAAAAAGCGACGCGATCTTTAATGTGTCGCGCGCGCTCTTTGGGCTCCGGATAGTACCAAGCGGCATCCTGGTTAAGCTCGCCTTTTATCTCGACTGAGAAATAGCTCGCGGTGCCTTTCCAGCCACACACTGTGTGCTTTTCACTGGGCTTGAAATAAGCCCGTTTCAACGACGACATGGGAAAATAAGCGTTTCCCTCGACCTCGATAATATCATCCGATTCTGCAATGACCGTTTCATTCCAAATTGCCTTCATATCTATCTACTCTTTTAAGTGGGTTCGAATATCAATGGTGCCCATCAATGTTTTATGCACCGGGCATTTATCGGCAATGAGCAACAATTTGGTTCGCTCCTCATCAGACAAGTCACCTTCCAGTTTTATTCTACGTTCAAATACATCGATTTTCGCAGCTTGATTTTCACAATTATTGCAATCGTCGGCGTGTTTCCGCGAATGACTTAATTCAATCGACACATTCTCAAGCGCCATATTTTTACGATTGGCGTACATTCTAATCGTCATTGAAGTGCAAGCACCAAGCGCCGCCAGCAGATGCTCGTAAGGATCAGGCCCCAGATTATCGCCACCCATTCCGGTTGGTTCATCCGCTAACCAATGGTGCGAATCAGCGATCACATGACGAGTAAATCGATGGTTTCGTTCGCCCACAAGAATACGTCCCGCAGCCACTCCCGACTCACTGTTTTGAACTGGCGTGTAATCCGGTAAATAACGATGGGCCCAACTGGCAATCACATCCGCAGCGTACTCTGCGTCCTGCTTTTTTGTCAGTAAGTGATCGGCTTTGTCGAGACTGACAAAACTTTTGGGATGTTTGGCGGAGTGATAAATAATTTCGGCTTGTTTGATATCGACCACCGCATCGACCGGCGAGTGCATCACCAGCAGCGGCATGCCCAAAGTCCCAATGAGCTGCGTATCAGATTGTTCAATATCGTCAAGAAATTGTTTTTTGATTAAAAACTCTCGCCCCGCTAAGTTAACGGTCGCCTGCCCTTCTTTTTCAATCGTGTCGATGCTGCAAGACAACTGCTTTGCAACATGTGATGCCTGAGCCGGAGCGCCCAAAGTTGCCACGGCTTTCACTTCAGGAATTTTTCGCGCGGCGCGAATAACTGCAGCGCCACCAAGGCTATGTCCAACTAGCAAGTCTGGCGCCTTGTAGTGTTGGCGCATGTGCTCGGCAGCGGCCAACAAGTCTTCGATATTTGAAGAAAAATTAGTATTGGCAAAATCACCATCACTACCACCTAATCCGGTAAAATCGAATCTCAATACGGCGATGCCACGGTTAACCAGCCCTTGCGCTATTCGGGAGGCCGCAATAACATCTTTACCGCAGGTAAAACAGTGAGCGAATATGGCAAAATGCTGCGCGCCCTCAACCGGAACTTCAAGCAATCCAACCAACTGATTACCCTGGCTCTCAAAAGTCACTTTGTGTCTAGCGCCCACCATGCACTCCTTATCCCGAAAAATAAATTAAAGGCAACTAAGCCCTGTTTGGCCAAGGGCAAAAAGCCCAGTGAGACTCATTATAGAACAAGCTTTAGACCCCATCGTGGGGCTATTGTTACAAAAACTCAATCGATAAAAGCTATTGTTAAAACCGATTTTTTTAAATTGTCCACCTGTCGAAAAAGGCATAATCTGTTATCCTTACTGCCCGATTAAACTCGCTCATTCACCATTGTTAATCATTATTTAGGAAAGCATAACAACATGTTAACCGTTATATCGCCTGCAAAAAGTCTGGACTTTGAGAGCCCTTTGCCGACAAAGAAAAATACGCAGCCCAAATTTTTGGAGCACGCTGAAGAACTGATAGCAGATTTACGAAAACTGTCGCATCAAGACGTCGCAGGCCTGATGAGATTAAGCGATACTCTGGCCGAGTTGAATGTGCATCGATTTCAAACGTTTAACACGCCATTTACTCCAGACAATGCCCGGCAAGCATTGCTCGCTTTTAAAGGTGATGTGTATGTCGGACTCGATGCCGAATCAATGAAAGCAAAAGACTTTGACTTTGCACAAAAACATCTACGCATTCTTTCTGGTCTTTACGGCTTACTTAAGCCGCTGGATTTAATTCAACCTTACCGACTTGAAATGGGAACCAAATTTGCCAACACACGCGGCAAAAACTTATACGAGTTTTGGGGAACGCTAATTCACGACACCATCGAAAAAGAACTCAGTAAACACTCATCGACGGAACTGATTAATCTTGCATCAAACGAATATTTTAAAGCGGTAAAACATAAGAAATTACCTCACACAGTGATCACGCCCAGTTTTAAAGATTACAAAAACGGGCAGTACAAAATGATCAGTTTTTTTGCAAAAAAAGCACGCGGTATGATGGCCCGATTTATCATTGACAACCGCATTGACTCACCTGAAGGTTTGAAGGACTTTAATACCGATGGCTACCAGTTCGATAATAAAAGCAGCACCGAAACCGAACTGGTCTTTTTAAGAAAACAATAATCCACATTCGAACGGCGCAGCGTGATTTCGACTGCGCCGCTTTGTTTAATCTTCTTTCTGGATCAATATCCGTTCAACACCGGCCCTTCACTTTAACGACCGCCAAGTCAAATCAAATCGTCTAACCAATACGTTTTTTATACCGGTCGGTTTGTAAGATTTTTCTTACATCAATTGCCTGTTTCCACTCATAGACAAAAGATTGTCACAGGTGCACACTAAGACCATGGATTGAGAAAGAAAGGGATTTTCTATGAGCCTGCTTCGCAAAGGATTAAATATTTCATTGGCATTAATTCCACTGGCATCCCCTGCCATTGCCGATACGCCGATTCCGCAACTTTTATTGGCCAAGTCGTATCAGCCACAAAGCGACTTAAGTAAATTCTGGATCAGTGAAAAATTCGATGGCGTTAGAGCCTACTGGGACGGCAGTCAGTTTTTTACTCGTACCGGACATAAAATTCACGCTCCCACCTGGTTCACGGAATACCTTCCCTCAACCGCACTTGACGGAGAACTTTGGATCGACCGTGGTCGATTCGACGATGTCTCTGGCACGGTTCGAACCACTGACCCCATCGACGAAGAGTGGCGTGAAATTAAATTTATGGTGTTCGATCTACCACACAGCTTAAAAATGTTCGACTCGCGACTGAAAGAGTTGGCAGTGATTGTTCAAGAAGCCAACTTGCCGCACCTCACTCTTGTAGAGCACTTTAAAGTCGCCGACCAAAAAGAATTGGACGATAAGCTGAATCGTACCGTCGCCAAAGGTGGTGAGGGCTTAATGTTGCACCGTGGTGACTCCCTGTACCAGGCCAAACGCACGTACGATTTACAAAAACTCAAACCTTTCGATGACGCAGAAGCTCGCGTTATCGCCCACCTCCCGGGAAAAGGTAAATATCAGGGTAAGCTCGGCGCCATTTTGGTCGAAACCAATGGCGGCATTCAATTTAAAATAGGTTCTGGTTTTAGCGTAGATGAACGTGAAAACCCACCCCCCATTGGGTCGATGATTACCTATCGGTATCGCGGTAAAACCAGCAACGACAAACCTCGGTTTGCCACCTATTTACGTCCTTACCAAGCGCTATGACCTGGCGCAACTGACACCGCTTGATGTCTTGGACCGTTAGACTTCGAGTGTCCGATTTCGGGAATCATGTCTTGAAAGTGGAACACTCGAAGCACATGCTATTTATCTAACACATTGTTTTTATTGACTTTAATAATTGGCACCGATTTCGCATTTGAAACAATACCTTAAATTGAACGAAATCAGGAATCATCATGAACCGCGCACGTCATTATTTTAATCACATCTACCTCGGAGCCTCGCTCGGAATTTCACTACTCATGGTAGTGATCGAGCTCATTCATTGTTGAGCGCAGCAACTGAACCAGAAAATCAAGTTTCTGGTTGCTCAACTGGCGATAATCAAAATAGGGAGCAATCAGTATGGGTTTCGACGGATGCTGCGCAAACGTCGAGGAAAGCCAGTTCATTTCGCCATAAAACGGCATGGTTTGGGCAAAGATCTTTCCGGTAACAATGACTACTCGGTGGTGTTTCAATGCCTCATCAAAGCTGGTGGGCGAAAACAACAAACATTCATCGCTATCTGCCCTGAGTAACTGCGTGTCACGGTATTCCTGCCAGGAACCAATGGTACGGTCCGTCAATTGAAACATCAGCTTGGCGTAACAATTAATAATTTTTCGCCAGTGATTCCCGCACTGATCCACGATCTGGGTCAGGTGGATAAGTTCCAGCGGAAAAACAGTTGAGAGCGAATCGAATGCCGACATTGGCGGTCGATTTTCAACTACAACAGCTACTTTGCTGTGCGCGTTGCCAAATCCGACTTGAGGCATCAGTCGGTTTCAAGCAAATCCAGCGACAGATCCAGGGGCTCAACTTCTAAACCTTCCAAATCAGCATTCCAGTTAACGCCCACCAATAAGCCATCTTTTTGCATGCCTGGCAGCCAGTTGTCGATAAAATCATCCAGCTCGATGGGTTGCGCTGCATAACCCGACCATTCTCCACTGCAGACTGCCTCGACGTATTTTTGCTGTGAGAAAAACGGCATTACATCGGTCCCTGGCTTTTCCTCCGAGTCGCAAAGCGCAAACTCACCGTTTTCGCCTTCTTCGGTGATTACCGCCCACACGATTCCGCTATCGACCGCATCGTCAAGAAACAGTTGGTAATTTTCATCAGCATTGTCGGTCAGGTTTGCCATGCAATTCTCTCAATAGGGTTGTAATGATGAGCAATTATATAGGTTTCAAGAGGCGACGCAATTAATCAGCTGACTTGGTTCACTTCAATTTTTTTCATCGCCATTCAAACTTTTTCACCCTTTGGTGCGACTAACCCTGTAACAAAGTAACAATACCAGAGAACTCACCATGATTGTTCAACTATTAAAACCCATATTGGCCGCAGCAGGAAGCGCTTTAATGCTCGCCGCTCTGGTCATCATTCAACCCATAGACGCCAATCAGAAACAAACGATTTCAGCGGAAAATATAGATGGTAACTCACTGACCATATGCAGACTGAATAACGAACAATGGATGTATCTGATCAACGATAAAGTTTATACCTGGGACGATTTAACCCCACAGCAACAACAGGCGCTGACACAACTGCACAGCAAACTGGAGAGCGTTAAAAATCGGCTGCGAGCAGCTACGGCAAACCTGCAACCCGTCGAGTTCGAAATAGAAGTCGTAAGTAATTTAGAAACAATGGCAATCGCTGCCGAGACCATCGCCGAATCGACCTTGATACAGGAGTCTCACGCACTACCCGAACTCGAAGCGCAGTACAGCGCTCGCAAAGCAGCACGACTCGCTTTAGAAAGTGCAATGAAGGAAAAAGAACAGGCCATGCTAAGACTCGAAAAACCAATGCGACAATTTGAAGACCATATCGAAGCTCAACTTAAGCCGTTCGAAACAGAGTTAAACGGTTATTTAAAAGACGTCATCTACGTCATCAACAATCCGTAATAAACGACTTGCTGGCCCTAACGCTTCTTCACTAACCGTTAGTAGACTCTGGATGTTGGCAGATTCTGGTTGCCAGTAACTTCTGGTTTTTAGTAGTTTCCGGTAGTAAGTCGTTTTTTATAGAATAGCAACGACTTTTGAGTTCAAATACTCAGAATAGCCTGCATCTCGTTGACAAACTCCTGACTCGATTCAGCCATTGAAGTTTCGTCATTACCAACGTTTTCCATATGGGAGTAATGCACCAGCGCGGTTTGTGCATCTACCAGCAAATAGTTTACTTGAATGGAATCGTCAACAATCTCCACATTAACTTCCACCAACCAGTCTAATCTGGCCTGAGAAAAGAAACCTGAAATGGGGTAAGACTTATCGGAGCCCGTTAACCGATCGGCCAAAAAACGTATATTGTCGGTCGCTAACACCTGTTGTTTCAATGTGGCAATCACCTGTTGTTCGAGCAAAGATTCCGCATTATTTGCGTTAGCCGACACGAAAGCGACGCGAACATACTCTGGACTCGACTTTGACGTCAGAGAAACGGCAATCAGCAGGCCAATCACCATAAAAAGTACCGTCGAAATACTTGTAAGCAACACTGCTCGCTTGGGTCTATTCAAGGATAGAGCATTGGTATCGTCGTCAGCATTCGCCTTTACTTCCGGCAACCATCGATACCCTCGTTTTGGCAATGTCTCGATCAGGGTTTCAGCAGAGTAACGCGCCAGTTCTTTTCGAATATCCGACAAGCACCGGGTCAGTGCGTCATCACTGACCACCTGTTTGGGCCAAACCGAATCAAACAGTTGTTTTCGAGTAATCAAATTACCGCGACCGGCAACTAGCAGCTGCAACACTTTGAATTTAATTGGGCTAAGCTTGATTGGCGAACCATTGTATAAAACGGTCTCTTTTCGACCGTCCAACACAAAGCCGCTGCTAAGTAACCTTTGAGGCGTATTATTTTCATTCATGGCCAAATTCTACCACCAATCCGGCTGCTGAAAAGCGGTGTTAGGCCACACTCAGGTTTTACGGAGGTTTTACTCAGGTGTTTTTTGGGCCAAAAGTCTAGTATAACTTCTCTATCAAATTACTCTTGGGATTTTTATGAATCGACGATTAACCAAACTGACTGCAGCTGTTTTTTTATCTGCCTTTACCGTTGTACTTACACTATTGCTCATTAATTCTCCGGTTTTCGATGAAACACCGAGCAAAGAAGTGCAACGTTTAAGCCAAACCATCCCATTAGACTACCGACCCGACAATGCGTATTTTGCCGTCTTCGGTTTTCGGGCTGCAAGTGACAAAGACATAACCGATGCCGGTATTCGTTTGACGCAACGTTACCTGGAAAACCGCGAAGCACGCCAAAACGATGCGTTAACGCAAGGCGACTATGCAGAATTACTGGCTGCACCACCAACAGATGACGGTCTTTTAAAACAATTGCCTCAATGCAACAGCCGATCCGATATCACCTGCAGCCAAAAGACACTGGCGCAGTTTTCTGGGGAGGTCATGGAACAGCCCAGAATCGCACAACTGGTGCAACGCTATCAAACCATCATCAAGATGCCTTATTTCAAAGAGTTACAGTCGATCACAGTGGCCTCACCACTGCCTGAATACGGCGCCCTTATTAAAATTAGCCGGGCTCACCTACTACACACGTACAAGAGCACAGGTATTGACGCCTTCTTATCAGCTTTAAAAAGCGATACCACATTCTGGCGTCAACTGCTCACCCAAGGCGACCATTTAATTACCAAAATGGTCGCCGTGGCAGCCATTTGGAATAATCTTCAGCTTGCGAATGAGATCGTTCGAAACAATGAGTTGAGCGAAACTCAAAGCAATCTTTTGCTCACAATACTAAAACCGTTAACCAAGGAAGAGCTGGATATTTCAGAAGCCATAGAATTCGAAAGCAAAGCGCTATTTTCAGTGCTTGAAGTTGCCACCGCGCTGGAAAACGACGAATGGCTTTATAAAACAGACTTACTGTACCAACCCAATGCCAGTAAAAACTTATTCTGGGAGCAACTCGCGCCTGTTTTGCACGCAGCTAAAATGCCTCCTCAACAAATCTACCCTAACTTTATCGAGATACAAAGCAGACTCGCCGAGAGAAGCGAACCTCTTCCGTTGTCTTTAAGCAGTCTCTATAACCCGACAGGAAAAGCCATCATCTCGATTGGGACGCCCAACTACCTTGACTATATTGCTCGGGTGCACGACCTTAATGCGATGATACACCTGACTGAAAAGGCAGTAAAAATTCACCAGAACAGAAACATGGCTCCTTCAGAAATTAACGCGATTTTACACCCAAACCAATCCGCCATGTCGAATCCACCCATTACTTATTCACTTGATGACTCCAAGAACAAAATTGGTGTGTCCTGTCTCGATGCTCATAACAAGTGCCAGCTATTTATCAAATAAAGTGCTGCAGCTTGATAGATTAGAGCTGTCCGACTCGGTTTAGCGGCTTTTATTCGCCGCTAAACCACAGCCGAACGTAACGATTTGACATCGACAGTGGATAAGTACGGTCATTACCCTAAGAATAGAAATCACAGAGTAAACTCGACAAGCAATAAGCCGCATCGTAGCGCTTGACTTATGACGTGTAGTTTTATTTACTTAGCGTTTTTAATGCACGACTATCGTTCAGACTTGCTACCGAAATTCGCGTCAATATCTCTGCACAAAACAGTCGCTTTGCGTAAGAATGCCAAGAGATGAGCCGTGAAGAATGCCTACCTATTGATATCCGATTTACACTTGGGAAACACAACAAGCTTATTTTATGCTGACGATGGATTATCAGACATTGGCAAGTCAATCCTGGAGAACGTATACCGCACTGCCTGCAATACGATAGCACCAGACTGTCAAATTCAATTGATTTTACTGGGCGACTGCGTCGACTTTGGATTTGCAACAATTGAAGAAGTGGTCAAACACTTCAATGCCCTTTTTAGTTATTTAGCTCTGATTGATAGAACTCATTGTCGCTTAACTAACGATATCATCTATTTGCCCGGCAACCATGATCACCGCTTGTGGAAGCTCGAAAAAGATCAGGTTTACTTCAATTCAGTTAGTTGTGGTGGTACAAGTCGATGTCATTCCACAGGACTAGTAAATCAACAAATAATAACAAGTGCTTTTCTAAGGCGCTGTGCCGAATTGGCACCGCACAACCCTTTCACCTTCCAATTACACTATCCCAATTACGCGCTGGTAAGTCCGCATAAAAATCTTATTTTGCATCATGGTCATTATTTAGAGAAAACCTATAAACTGGTCTCCATAATTTCAGAGGCAATACTTAATGAGCCCTGTCATTCTGCAGAAAAACTGGAGGCTCAAAATGGTGCCTGGATCGATTTTGCCTGGTCCGGCTTTGGCCTTGAAGGTGATAAAAAGAATTTCCGCCATCAGTTGCACGCTCTCTACGAGAGTGAGTTCTCATGGAGTCGGCTGACACATCAACTGTCGGAAAAGCTCAAACACCTTCCACTCAGTGACAATACTCTAATCAGAACTTTAGAAAGTAATCTTGGTATCAATACTACCGAGTTGAGTTATGCCGCCGTGCGTTCGCTCGTTGCCTTTTTGAAAAGCGAGCTGGTACACGACGAAGCAAGCTTTAATCATAGCTTTAAAACCGAGGCACGTTGGTACATAGAAAAAATACTTGTTCCTCAATTAAAAGAAGAAAGCATTGCATACGATAACAAACAAAATGCACTCCTTATTGGGCATTTCCACCAAGGGTTTGATTTAGAAGTGGACGGTCTATGTGGTGGCATGAACTGGAATATCCATTGCCTTGGTGGATGGACAATAGAAAACTTCAGCGAATCGGACTGTCCATCGGGTAGTGTTGTGCTACTCAATGAAAACCTTGACGCTGTTAAGTTGACTTATTTTGAGAATTCCCAGGGCTGCAGCAAAGCAACGTGTCTGGATCCGTCACCAAACTCGTTTTACGAACGACTAAAAACTTATATTGAACGGAATAGCCATGAGTTCAGTGCGTTGCAACAAGCGATCACTGAAGATATTCAACGCCGTATCGACCGACTGGTACAAAGTGCACTAGAGCAATTTCAATGATCTCAAAACCAATCACCAGTACCATCGACTCTAATTTCGACTGCTTGATAGTCGGCAGTGGTTATGGAGGTTCAATTACCGCACTCCGGCTCAAAGAACAGTTTACAAAAAACGGTAAGGCCGATGTCAGAATAGGCATTTTGGAGCGAGGCAAAGAATTCACACCGGGTGAGTTTCCGGAATCGCCAAGTCGCGTCAGTCAAGAAGTCTCAATGAGTACCAGTAACCAGGATTACGTTATTGGCGACGCAGCCCGTCTATTCGATGTTTCACTCTACGATAATATTAATTTTCTGGTAGGCAGCGGGCTTGGCGGTACATCACTGATCAATGCAAATGTTGCGATAAAACCCTCATTGGATGTTTTTAAACAGGGGTGGCCAGAATCAATAAGCAATAACCCAGAAGCAATCTTACCCTATTACCAGCTCGCGACCGATGCCCTGGAAACCGGACGTTCAACATTTCATCACAACAAATCCTCGATATTCAAAGAGTCACTGAGCGAGATCAAGAATACCTTTAAGCCAGCTCCTTTAAACGTCACGTTCAATGACTCAGTCAATCAGGCCGGTATTTTTCAGCCAGGATGTAACAGTTGTGGCAACTGCGTAACTGGCTGCAATCGTGGATCAAAAAATACCCTCATGATGAATTACTTACCACGAGCGGCACACCAGGGAGTTGAAATTTTTACTCATTGTAATGTTCAATCCATCGCACGGGATACAGATGGTTGGTTAGTTCGAGCGCTGAATTCACAAACCAACACCCCCATCTCCCTGAATGCAACATCAATTGTTCTTGCTGCAGGCGCCATCGGTTCAACAAAAATATTACTGAGATCGCAAAAATCCGGACTGGACCTATCCAAACAACTGGGTAATAACATCAATGGAAATGGTGATTTTCTGGCATTTGGCATCAATTCATTGCGATACAAAAACCGAGTTAATAGCGTCGGAGTTGCCTGCAACCAGGAGGTTTCAGATTACTCTCCGGGCCCATGCATCACGGGTTACTCCAGACAACTGACTGCTCACGGATATTCGATACTGCTCGAAGACGGTGTGGCGCCATACGCCTTAACTCCGATTTTGCCCGCTTTGAATTCAGCACTGACGATATCGGCCACCGATCCATTCGAGTACGGATTAATCAATGCAGAATATCTACTGACAAACAGTCAGTCGGATATTCTCTCAGCGACCGATCCAATAAAGAATAGCCAAGCCTGTTATCAAGGACTGACGGCGAGTTTACAAGTCTTTCTGATAATGGGCGACGATAAAACAAGCGGGCAATTAATATCTAATGAGCAGGCGTTTCATATAAACTGGTCACCCAATAAGACCTACTTTAACGATGTCATTGAGCAGCTCAATAAGGTCACAAAATACAGCCAGTCCAGTTTAATTACTCCGAATACTGACGATACTGTCACCAATACCTTGTTTTCAGTTCACCCACTGGGCGGTTGCGCGATGTCCGACAATGCCGAGCTTGGAGTCGTTAATCATTATGGTGCGGTGTACCGTTCAAACAATGACTTACACCCAGGCTTGTTTGTCATGGATGGGTCAATAATCCCTAAAAGCATCGGTGTTAATCCACTGCTGACTATTTCTGCACTTAGTGAGCGAGCGGCGGAATTTATTTACCACGATATTCAGGCACTGTTGCCGTGCTCAACTGACAAAGCAGTAGCGAACGTTAATGCACCAAATTCACGCCAGCCTTCTTATGTGGATTCAGAGTTTCCTCAATCTCAACAAAACGCGATTACGTCTAATTTCCCTAAGCTCTCTAAACTTTCAAAGCTTAACAATTTGCTTAACTTTGTTACTGCCAGACAGTCGAATTTACTACTTTCGTTTGAAGAATTATTAATCGCAAAAAAACTTGAGTCTAGCAGTTCGAAAAATGCTATTGCTTCTGCAAGATTTCGAGTTTCAACACTAAAGCGTCCCTTGATGCTTGATAAACGCTACTGCATATTAAATATTACAAGCGGACAGCTTCAACTCACTAAGACGGCTTCAGCTCACAAAAACTTGCCGGTCAAGTCCGGCAGCGTATTTCTGGAAAGAGACAGCACACAGGCTTATGAGCGACACTGCATCGTATACGAAGTCAAGCTCGATCACGGTATGACGTTTATCGGCAGGAAATGGCTGTCATTATTCGATGGTGAGTTAACGGAAGCCTTGGTTAACATGCATTATCAATTATTCGAAAATTCGAAGCTACTGTCTCAGGGCGAACTGGCCATGACCAAGCCCGGGCTCATGGAACAATTTAAAGGAGCAAAGATCGACACTCAATTTAACAGTCAAATATGGGGCACGATCGCTGAGGCACTATTTAACAACAATACGATTTCGAAAGCCAGCTTGTTTAAGTGGTATAAAACTTATCAGTCCGTGTTCGATGCTGTCTTTAAGAGCTATGGCAAAGTGGCGACATTATTGATGACAAACAATGAATCCCATCCTTCTGTGCAACGTAGACTCAATGCACCAACGCCCGTCAAGTTGTCAGAGCATCTTGGCGAACAATTTGCGTTTCGGTTAACTCGCTACAAAGGTCAAGGAGTCCCTATTATTTTAGCGCCCGGCTATGGTGTTAACGCGTCATCTTTTGCACTGCCAACGGTTGATGAAAATCTAGTTGAATTTCTGACAAATGGAACATCCAGGCAAAAGCGAGATGTCTGGCTTTATGATATGCGCTCGAGTTTCGACTCAGGACACTCACTGTCAGAATTCGACCTTGATGATATCGCACTGACAGACTGGCCAAAGGTGGTCGATACTATATTAGCCATTACAGGACAAAAACAGGTTCAGATAATTGCACACTGCGTAGGCTCATTAACTTTGTTAATGTCTTTACTTTCTGGTCGCCTCGATAAAGTAAAAGTCTTATCGGTTATTTCTTCACAACTCACCATTCACCCTTCGACCAATTGGTTTAATGATTTAAAAGCCGGCGTAAACTTAACTGAGAAAGTCGAGCGTTACCTGAAACAGGAAAGCAGACCGTTGAATTTCTCGTTTGAGTCTTCGGCCGAGCACTTCGATAAAACGCTCGATGTAATCTGCTTTAACAGTCCCAAGTTTGATGGTGCGGCATGCTATAACGCGACCTGTAACCGAATTAACGCAATTTATGGTCCCTCATACCTGCACAAGAATTTAAACTATCAAACTCACGCCTCACTCAACCAATGGTTTCAGCCCATATCCACGCATGCGTTTAAACAGCTTTCAAGAATGATACTGACCAAAAAAATCACGAGCGCTTCCGAAAAAGCCATCTATCTCAACGAGCATTCTGTACTCACAGATGATCAACTGCCCATTCGAGTGCCTTCTTTAAACCTGCCTATTGATTTTATTAGCGGAGAAGACAACAAAGAATTTTTACCTGAAACCACGCTGTTAACCTACAAGTGGTTGCAAAACTTAAACGCTGGAGTTAAACACAAATATTCCCGAACGGTGTTCAAAGGTTACGGCCATATGGACGTATTTATTGGGAAAGCGGCGGCAATTGATATTTTCCCCCGCCTGCTTGAGCTGTTAAACCGCCCTTTAAACGATTAACGCTAAATCAAATATTCACAGTGCTTTTGGATAAGTCCTGAATGACAGAATAGAAGTGGTCGCGATGAATGGACGCCGTTGCTTTTTCTGGTTGATGTTGGTCGTAATTTATCGAAAACTGCAACTTTTCGACAATACGTTTGGCGGGAATATTTTTGGGATGAAACTGAGAGTCGATTTGGTCTAACTTCAGCTGCCGAAACGCGTAATCGATTCCAAGAGACAATAACCACACGGGTAGATTTTTTCCTTGATATCGACGAGTCAACATAATTCCTATTTCAGTGGTTTTTGATGGGTAATCAATGTTTGTCAAACCGACGATGCCAACCTTTTCCTGCTTTTCCTCGTCAAAAATAACCAAAATCAAATAATCCGTTTCGGGTTCTCTACTTTGATTGACCGCTTTCTGGAACATTCGCTCAATGTCGTCTTGCGATAATACCAAATCAATGTGACGGAGCATTTTAGGGCAGCCATAAAGGCTGGTGTAAAATACTCGATCGGCATCAACAATGGGTCGAATACTGTATCGATTTTGAGAAAACAAATTCATTTTTTAATAGCGATTGTGCTGGGAATCGTGAATTAAAGTTTTATGCTAGCGGCCGAAAAAAAGAGCAATGCCCTTTCAAGCACTGCTCTTGCAGCCAATAACTTAGAGACTCGGAGTTATAATTGCCAGCTTGTGGCCATTTGCTTCTGGAGTAAAAATCGCCAACTTATGAGCATCAGCTTTCGGTGTAACAATGGCTAACTTATGCGAGTGTTCTGCGTGTCGCTTTAACTCCGTCTCTGACGTCATGGAGTCAGCAAAGAATGCGTCTTTTTTCGATGCGTCAGTCGCCAGTTCTATCATCATTTCATAGGTATTTTTCATAGTGCGTTCTCTTTTTGTTGAGTAATAAAACCTAGTTCATCGGGCGTTATACCAAATTTATCCAACATTTCTTGGTTTAACTGAAGTTGCTTGGCCGGAGGAACCACCAGCGTGCTGGCCATGGTGGGTACGCTGTCGGGTAATTGTGACAGTGCCAGTCGTTCGATTCTTGGGCTTTGTGTGGGCAAGAAAGGCGCTTCATATAAAATCACCTCATGATCGTCCGGGTACCATTGCTCTAAATAGTCCGCCACGATCTGGAGGCTTTTTTTGTTCGTGCCAAATTGTGTCATGGTATGTTCACCAGCAAATCCGATTTGCCATAAAATCAACAAATTCACCGGATCGAGTTGGCGTTTGTAAAACAGCATTTGCGTGGTTTCAAGCTCAAGGCATCCGGTTGTTCCCGGATCAATGCCCAAGTCGGCCACGAGGCAATCCAGCGCAGAGACTCCAGGTTCCATTCGAGCAGAAAACCCCTCAGCACGAGCCAGCCGAATGGTTTCGTGAGGTACCAGGGCAAACACACCAGCATGCCCATAAAAAGCACCAACGACCTTTTTTCCCGCGCGAACACCATCGAGCATGGCGTTTACCATTTCACGATAAGACACCACTCTCGACTTTCCGTCACGATAAAACGATTGAAGATTGACAAAATTCGGATTCAACTCTTGAACCCATCGATCCGTTTCTGAATTGGGTAACAAACCGTACACCAAGTCAGCCTGCTCAATGTAACTCTTTGATATTAGAGTAATTTGACCGGCTAAACCTATACCAGTACCAACAAATACGATTGAGCCTTTTGCCATTTAGGAGAGTGTCTTAGTTATTATTTTTTTCGATTATATTCGAACCGACCTCATTGCGCTATCGCTAAATTAAATATCACGTTTCGGGTGCCAACCGTCGACTCAAAGCCGAACAGTTAATCAGCCCGTTCCATTTTACTTTCTATTCGCAACAGCGTGTCTCTGATTTCAGTTAAAAGTGTATCCGAATTCGTGGCATGGTCTAAGGACTGTGACGCAGACTCCTGCGGCACGGACGCAACCGATTCCCGTTGCAGCAAAACCCTTTCTCTGAAAGCTTTAGTGTCAACGATTCCTGTCAATGATACCAAAGCTCCTTGACCGGACTGACCGGCGGTTTCGACCGTTAATTTATAAAGACCAAATAAACGCATGATGGGTCCTTGAACGAGACCCATATCGGTGATTTTTTCGAGCGGGATGGTTTTCTCAACACGCACTAAAATTCCCTTTTTAACCTTCAGAGCCTTATTGGTTAATACACACTCCATGCTCCTTAGATATCGACGGGTAAACAGCAAACCGACAACAAGCCAAATCAACATCAAAGGAATACCGATCACGGTAAACGTCAAAATCATCGCACCTTGGAGCAACCAATAAACACAAACCGTCGTTGTAAACTCTGCTTTTTGGATAATTTTTTCTTCAATCATTGCAAACTAAACCCTTTTTTTAACCATTTAATTTCTGAGTGTCTATGAAAACACTTCAAGTGTCCATGGGTATGTTTGGTATGGGTACAGAAGTCATAACCGAAATGTCTGATCGACTGCTTTTATCATGCAGTGAAGCTACAGGTGATTTTGACGAATCGTATGATGAAGGGGCAACTTGGAGTTTAACTCGAGAACATCAAAACTTTTAGTGTTAAGAAATAGATTACTTCGACGTCCATATAAACGACTCAAACCGTTTTGGTTTGAGTCGTGGTCTCACCGAGCTACTTATCTAATACCTCAAACACCTCACAAAATGCTTCATAAAACTCGGCGGTGGTTTGTGTCATTAGAACAAAGTCGGCGTCGAATTTGGCGCGATGATCTTCGATGTCGAGTTCGTCGTTTTGATTCAGCAGTTCTTCACCAAATTTAACGCTTTTAATTTGCAGATCGTCGCTGATGGTGCACTTGAGCAAATCTTTATAGCTAACGCCCAGTTTGCTGACCCAGTAACCGTCTTCGATCAAATCGGTGAGCACGCCATTTTCAGACTCGTTGTCTTTAAACCGTGCAACACGTTCGTCGGCGGGATCTTTTAACTCGTAATCGCCGGTTAAATTCCAGCCTTCGGGCAAATCATCGAGCAGCCAGTTGTTCATGGTTTGCGCGGGGTTTTGTTCGGCATCGACTTTAATCGCGCCTAATACGCCCAGAGAATCGACCAGCAAACTGATAAAGGTGTCGGCTAAAGCAATGCTTCCTGCGTTTACCACCATAAATCCATTTCGGGTATCTATGTAAGCGTGGGTGTGAGATGCTCGGGTAAATGCTTTGGGCAACAGCATGGCTAAAATGTCTTCTTTAAATTGCTGCTTTTCTTTGCGGAAGACTTTGCGCCCCTGCTCCAGTTCAATTTCAGCAACGCGTTCTTCAAGCGCTTCGTTAACCATCGAGGGTGGGATCACTTTTTGCTCTTTTCGCATGCAAAACAAATAGCAACCATTGGCCGAGTAAATCAGCTCTTCTTCGTTACGATGCAATGGCGAAATCCAACCCACGGTTTCTTTGGATTGACGACCACAGGGCTGAAAGCGTTGCTCGTTTAACTTCTCGGTAAACTCTTGTTCTGAAAGGGAAAATGGCTCAACGAACCGATACAGTTGAAAATTGCGAAACCACATACAAACATTCCAAACTCAAAAATGGCCGGCTATTATGCCGAACCTTATCTCAGAATTCGACCGAAATTACTGGCTAATTTTTCGCCTTTTCGAACTGTTTGATTTCGCTCGTAATTTTGCCCGCAAGTTCATTGGGCAAAGGAAACGTCAGGTGGTATTGCGCGATTTTCCATTGATCATTGCGCCGCTCCAGTACGCCAGTGCCACGAGAAGTGCCGTACTTTTCATTGTTCAATAATTCAACGAACCAGGCGACTTCACCCGATCTTGAAATACGAACCGAACGCTGCGTCGGCGTATACAGCCATCCTTTTCCCTTGGAAAAATAAGGTTTTGCAAACGCTTTAAATTCCTCTATCGTCCAGGTCTCTGCGGCATCGGTGCCGATGTAAATTGCATCATCGCTAAACAAAGAAAAATACTGCTCGCCGTTTGCGTTAGCGGCAGATTGATGCAACTGGTCAAGAACGAGTTCTATCGCCGCAGTATCTTTGCCATAGGCCACCGTTGAGCAACTCGCCAAGATTAAAATTAAAAAGATGGATAACGTTTTCATAAGCTGTCTACCTTTCGTTTTTTACGCAGGATAGCAGTAATCGCTGCCAATACTCACGTCCTTTCTTTTCGGCGTGACGAATATTACGTTCGGGTATGCTCTCGGGTGTTTTTACTTGTTGCAGCGCCGCTTCGACACTGCTCTCTCTTAATAAGTGCAGCACCGGTAGAGGTGAACGATTGGTATAATTCTCGGCGTCATCACTGGTGCAACCGTCAAAGCAATAATCGGGATGAAAATGCGCTAATTGATAAACGCCTTCGTAACCTTCCGAAACCAACAACTCATTGGCAAAATCAATCAATTCGAGAAACTCATCGAAGTCATTAAACCCTTTGGTAAAAATAAGTAAGGTGGTTTCGGTCTGCGGCTGCTCGTCGAGTCGTTGACATTCCATGGCTAAATCGAATAATCCATTTTCTAGTGTTTGTGACTCCGACACTGAATATCGAATCGAGTCAGCGGCAAACACAGGTTTGGCAAAAGGGCAAAAATTTTCACCGATTACCACTCGCTCAAGCCATCGCTTAATTTGCGTGACCTCTGCCTCCGGATTTTTCTGGTTCAAGAAGTTACCTCCGAAGGGACACT
>JBPEWV010000092.1:0-4109 GCA_052032335.1 Pleionea sp.
ACCGTCTTGGGGGCTTTGTCTTCAAACAGCTCGACATGAATGTCACCCATATTGGTATGAATTATCACCATCTTTAAATCCTCTCAGTTAAATTTGTGCAAATTATGCCATAAATCGTCAAATAATGGGCTTTAGTCATTTTAATTATGGTTTGAGACCTTCGAAAAGCGGCGTCTAGCCAGTATAATTAGTCGTTGAAATAATTAAGTTTTAGGATATCTGACTTCATGTTACACATTTACAATAATTTGACCCGCCAAAAGCAGCTGTTCAAGCCCATAGAAGAAGGCAAGGTGGGAATGTATGTGTGTGGTATTACGATTTACGACTATTGTCACGTCGGCCATGGGCGGACTTATGTTGCGTTTGATGTAATGGCCCGATACCTGGAATTTCTTGGTTATAAAGTAACCTACGTGAGAAACGTCACCGATATCGATGATAAAATAATCAACCGCGCAAACGAGGCAAACGAACCGTTTGAGGCCGTCACCGAACGATTTGAAGAGGTCATGCATCAAGATTTCGAAGCGCTTGGTTTGCGCAAGCCCGATCTGGAACCGCATGCCACTCAGTCGATGCCGGAGATTATCGAGATCATTCAAACCTTAATCGATAAAGACGTTGCTTACGTTGGTGATCACGGGGACGTTTATTATTCAGTCAGTAAATTTGACGGTTACGGTAAATTAAGCAAACAAAGTCTGGATGATTTACGGGCCGGAGAGCGTATCGAGGTTGTCGCCGATAAACGTGATCCATTAGATTTTGTGTTATGGAAATCGGCCAAGCCCAACGAGCCATTTTGGGAATCGCCTTGGGGCAAAGGTCGGCCGGGTTGGCATATCGAATGTTCGGCAATGAGCAAACAATGCCTGGGTGAGCACTTTGATATCCATGGTGGCGGTTCCGATTTGCAATTTCCGCATCATGAAAATGAGATAGCTCAGTCGGAAGCGGCGAACGGATGTCAGTTTGTTAATTATTGGGTTCACACTGGAATGGTGCAGGTTGAAAAAGAAAAAATGTCCAAGTCATTGGGTAATTTTTTCACCATTCGAGATGTGCTAAAGCTGTATCGCGCTGAATCGGTTCGGTTCTTTTTATTGACCAGTCATTATCGAAGCCAATTGAACTATTCAGAAGAAAACCTTAACGCCGCGGATGCCAGTCTGGAGCGGTTGTATTTAAGTCTGCGAGACACCGATCCCGATGCGGGCGCAGTGTTGCCGGAATTTGAAGACCGCTTTAAACGTTCCATGGACGACGACTTTAACACGCCAGAAGCGATGGCCGTACTGTTTGAATTGGCGCGGGAATTAAATCGTGCCAAGAAAGAAGGGGACAGCCGCACCAGTGACTTTGCTGCAACGCTGAAATCTCTTGGGCGCGTACTTGGGCTGTTGCAACAGTCTCCAGCTGAGTTCTTACAATCGGATTCTCAGGGAAATGAACTCGATGCAGAGCGTATAGAGTCATTGATTGCCGAGCGAAATCAGGCAAGAAAAGACAAGAACTTTGCCCGTAGCGATGAAATTCGCGACCAATTATTGAGCGAAGGCATTGTATTGGAGGATTCCCGAGAGGGAACTACCTGGCGCAAAGAGTAACGCAAAGGTTGAGAAAAACTACACCCAGCTATCTAGGATAGCTGGGTGTTTTTATTTTTAGAGCCCAAAACTTTTCGACACAGTAAATATCAATGCCTCACTTTCTGTTGGCTCACCCGCACTGTTCAATTGATCGGACAATTCCTCTGAACTGAACACTAAGGAAATGGTTGTATCAAAGCCGCCAATGTCGGCTCCAAAACCGAACTCAATATAGTCGCCATCGAACTCATCACCAAAGGTTCCGTATGTTCCGTAAAAGCCTTCGTGTTCCAGTGTAATTTCGAGAAAGTCGTAATCATCGTTCGCCGCGTCACCGCCATCCCAGGTGCCGATCGAGTAACCAATGGATAAAAACTGGTAGCTTAAGCCAAGGTTGATCTCTTCATAGGTGTCGTCAAACTCTCCAGTGTAATAATAGTTGGTGAACCCCACACTGGCGCCAAACTGATCGGTAACATTGAAGTTGTACCCCGCGTAAAGATCGTATTCCAATCCGTCTCCGACATCGGCACCCCAAAGCCCACCATAGAAACCCTCTTCTTCGTAATCGATACCGCCGCTGGCGGACGACTCATTTTGGAATACGCCACGGTAATAGTATTCAGAGGCGTACCCCAGATTCGTTGAAACTTCTGAAAATACCCCGCTTGAATAAAAAATCGCGAACAGAACAACAATATTTATTAATCTTATTTTTTGCATGAATGACTCTCCGTTTGTTCTCAGTTGATGCAAGTTTTATTTATCAGGAATCGTGCCATTAAAATAATTTGATAAAAATCAAATGGATAAAGGAGGTAGGGTGAGTTGAGTGATGACACCGCTGATATAATTTGGTGCAAACTTATGGCAGCGGTATAACGCTTGAGAGGAGGTTGCACCTAAATGACCTGTATTATTTCAATTTGTAATGATTGCTCGAAAAAAGGCGCTAACCTTGGTTATTATTGGGTGCCCACCAACAACGTTTGGTGGCATTTAACTGCTTGGCAAGGTCATACCAGTTTAGACTGCGCAGGTAGGCATAATACGCGCTCACACATATCCTGATAGTCAGGTTAATCGTTAAACAACTAAGGTATTTCATGTTAATTACCAGTCAGTATTCTCGTGACGACTTAATTTCTTGTGGTAAAGGAGAGCTCGTCAGCCCTGCAGGCAACACTGTTTCTCGTCTTCCATTACCGAATATGTTGATGATGGATCGAATCACTACGATCAGTAACGAGGGTGGTGCTTACGGACACGGTTACATTGATGCAGAACTCGACATTCGTCCCGATCTTTGGTTTTTCGATTGTCATTTTGAAACCGATCCGGTAATGCCAGGCTGTCTTGGAGTTGATGCGATGTGGCAATTAACCGGCTTTTTCATTTCTTGGCTCGGAGAATCGGGCAAAGGACGTGCATTGGGTTCCGGTGAGATTAAATTTTTTGGTCAGATTTTACCCGATGCCAAGAAGGTCAGCTATCGTATCGATATTAAACGTTTGATTCGCCGAAAATTGAAAATGGTGATTGCTGACGGATCCGTTTCCGTAGACGGTAAAGAGATATATACTGCGAAAGATTTAAGAGTAGGATTGTTCGACTCTACCGATTCGTTTTAAATAAATACAATCTTCTAAACTCAGTGATAAACAGTTAGGAATCTATATGAAACGAGTAGTCATTACTGGCATGGGCATTGTGTCTTGCCTGGGTAATAACGTCGATGAAGTTACCGCTTCGTTAAAAGCTGGCAAATCTGGAATTAAGTTTAAAGAAATATATAAAGAAAAAGGCTTAAGAAGTCAGGTTGCCGGGCGCCCTGACATCGAAATCAAAGATCACATCGATCGAAAAGTTGTTCGTTTTATGGCCGACGCTTCAGGCTACGCCTACATCTCGATGCAGCAAGCAATAGAAGACGCCGGACTCTCTGACGAACTTGTTTCAAACGTACGCACCGGTTTAATCACTGGCTCAGGAGGTGGCTCGCAAGGCACGCAAGTAGAGGCGGTCGAAATTTCACAAGCCAAAGGCGTGAAGCGAGTAGGACCTTATGCTGTTCCCAAAACAATGGCCAGTACGACGTCTGCGTGTCTTGCAACGCCGTTTAAAATTAAAGGCATCAATTACACGATTTCGTCAGCTTGTGCGACCAGTGCCCATTGTATAGGTAATGCCTACGAGCAGATTGCGATGGGAAAACAGGACATTGTTTTCGCTGGCGGAGGAGAAGAAGAAGATTGGCGTTTGACCTTGTTGTTTGATGCGATGGGGGCATTGTCTTCCAAATACAACGACACGCCTGAAACCGCTTCACGTCCTTATGACTCCACTCGTGATGGTTTTGTTATTTCATCCGGTGGCGGAATATTGGTTTTAGAAGAGCTTGAACACGCCAAAGCACGTGGCGCAAAAATATACGCCGAGCTTGTGGGTTACGGGGCAACCTCTGACGGCTATGATATGGTAGCGCCATCGGGCGAGGGTGCAGTACGGTGCATGCAA
>JBPEWV010000093.1:0-16041 GCA_052032335.1 Pleionea sp.
TGGAAAAGAACATGATGTTTATCTTGCTAACCTTAATCATTGCGGTAGCGGCGTTTAATATCGTTTCGACCATGGTGATGGTGGTAACTGATAAGCAGTCGGATATCGCAATCATGCGAACACTGGGCGCTTCGCCCGCGACCGTGATGCGCGTGTTTATGGTGCAAGGAAGCGTCAATGGCGTTCTGGGAACTCTTTTAGGCGTTATCTCCGGGGTTGCGCTGGCGTCCAACCTTCCTGATATTGTTGCCTGGGTGGAAGAAAAGTTTGGCGTTTCCATGGTTCCGGGCGACGTTTACTTTATCGGATTTTTGCCCAGTGAGTTACAAACCTCCGATGTGACCAATATTACCATTGCGGCCTTGTTAATGAGTGTTCTAGCCACAGTTTACCCTGCGTGGCGAGCGTCGCGCACCCGTCCAGCGGAGGCTTTAAAATATGAATAATCAAACCGTTTTACGTTGTCAGGCGCTGACCAAGCGATATCAGGATGCGGATCGCGAAGTGGAGGTGCTCAAGGGCATCGATTTGACGGTTCAACAAGGCGAAAGCATTTCGATCATCGGATCGTCAGGCTCCGGCAAGAGCACCTTGTTGCATTTGTTGGGTGGTTTGGACGACGCGACCTCGGGCGAAGTTGATATTATGGGCAAGAGCATTCAAAAGATGAAAGCGCAACAACAGGGGCGTTGGCGCAATCATCATTTGGGGTTTATTTATCAGTTTCACCATTTGCTGGCCGAGTTTTCGGCTCTGGAAAATGTCGCCATGCCGTTGCTGATCCGTGGGTTAAGTAAGAAGTCGGCGTTAAAAACGGCTGAGTCGATGATCGAAAAGGTCGGGCTGGTCAATCGACAAACTCACAAACCTTCTGAATTGTCGGGTGGCGAGCGCCAACGCATTGCTATTGCGCGAGCTTTGGTGACACAACCGGCCTGTATCCTGGCGGATGAACCGACGGGTAATCTGGACGAAGAAAATGCAGAGCGGGTTTATCAGTTGATGTTGGATTTAAACAACGAAATGCAAACCAGCCTCATTGTGGTAACTCACGATCGAAAGCTGGCATCTCGGGCCAGCCGTCAGTTACAACTGCTGAATGGGCAAATCAGTAGCGTTTAATCTTCGTGTGAATTCAGTTGTTGGCGTTTCAATGCTCGCAGTTTCCACTGGTTTGCGACATGAATACGCCAAAACAGGCGAATGGCAACGTGACCAATAATGGCCGCGCCGAGTCCACAAATCAGACAGCCGAGCAAAAATGGCATCCAAATCGCACCCAGGCTGGTTTTTAACCACTCCCAGCTGAGTTCGAACTCAAATGAGCCGGCAGCTTCCGGGAAAAACAGGGTGCCAACATAATAGGAAAAGCCAAAAATCACTGGCATGGTCAAGGGGTTGGTTACCCAGACCAAAGCAACCGATAACAACAAGTTGGCGCGCAGTAATATGGCCGCTCCTGCGGCAATCAACATTTGGAAAGGGACCGGGATAAACGCGCAAAACAGCCCAAGAGAGAAGGCATGAGCCACCGAATAGCGAGTCAAATGCCACAATTGCGGATCGTGCAACGCCTTGCCAAATATTTTAAGATAACGGTTGTTTTTTACAGAAGCAGGATCCGGTAAAAACTTTTTTATAAGTTTGCGGGCCATAAGTTCAATGCTTGCGTTTAAGTTGTGGCGCTATTGTAGCTTGTGGGTTGAGGCTTAATCTACCATTAATCAGGGAAAGTGTTTTAAACAGGGAAATTTTCATTGCGTAGTTTTGCAACAGGATGCTTGGTCGGCTGTGCATTGTTATGGGTGCAGAGCGAACTATTGTCGACAGTCAGTTTGGTTTTGATGTTGAGCGGCAGCGTGCTTTTGCGCAGTCTGTGCAAACGTTATTGCCCAGAGTTGACCGATATCAGCCGTTTTCTGTTGGGACTTGCGGTCGGACTGCTTTGGTCGGGCTTATACGCTCAGCAGCAGTTATCCCACAGAATGCCTCAGTTCAACGAACGCAAAGACGTGATGTTAACGGGGGAGGTATGTTCCAACCCAAATAAAAATACCCACAGCATCCGTTTCAATTTTTGTTTGGATTCAAGTAACGAGAAAGCCGGGACAGCGCAACCTCGAAAAATTATTCTGTCCTGGTATTACGCCGAGCAGTCTCCACAGTTTGGTGAGCGGTGGCGGTTTCAGGCGCGTCTTAAAACGCCGTACTCTCGTTTAAATCCGGGTAGCTTTGACTTCGAGCGTTGGTCGTTGATCGAAGGGATAGACGCAACGGGCTATGTTCAACAGGGTGAATTGATATCAACTGAGCTTCCTTGGTCGCTTGATCGGTTGCGTCATGATTTAATTCGACGTCTTAGTTCTGCGACCGAATCTTCTTTGTATCCGGGTTGGCACCTGGCACTAACCGTAGGGCACCGATCGTTATTAAGCGAAGAGCAGGTTGCATTACTGAAAGAGTCAGGCACTGCCCATTTAATCGCAATCTCAGGTTTGCATGTCGGACTGGTGTTTATGTGGAGCTACTGGTGCGTCAGTTGGTTGTGGCGTCGAAGTGTCGGTTTGTGTCAAAAAGTACCGGCAAACACTGTGGCTATTTTGAGCGGTTTTATTATCGCACTGGTGTTTTCCTTTATGGCGGGTTTCGATTTGCCGACGCAACGGGCGATGATTGCACTGTTAGTGGTGACGTTTAGCCAGGTAAGTCTGGTGCGCTGGTCGCATTTTTCAATGTTGTGTGTCACTGTCTTACTAATGCTGATGTTTGATCCCTTGAGCGTTTTAAGTGAAGGGTTCTGGTTGACATTAACGGCGCTGTGTATCATTTATTGGTTACTGGGGCAGAAACAGCAACGCGGTCTGGCGTTCTGGATCAAGTTACAGTTGTTTTTATCCCTCGGAATGTCAGCGGTTTCGTCAATATTCTTTGGTGTTTTTTCAATTAATGCGATTTTATCGAATTTGATTGCCATCCCGCTCGTCAGCTTTTTGATATTACCGCTCGATTTATTAGCTTATCTGAGCTCTCTGGTTAGCCGTGATTTGAGTGCGTTAGTGTTCTCGATTTCAGACTACCCGATTGATTTTCTAAATCTTGTGTTTGCCAAGAATAACGAATGGTTTGCGGCTCTAAAAATAAGTCGCGCGGTCAGTCTTTGGGTGCTGGTCTCTGTTCTGTCGCTGTATTTATGTTGGGTTATTCGGCATGCGCTTTTAATAAGCGGTTGTTGCATTAATCTCTTGTTGTTATCGGGTTTGCTTTGGACGGCAGAGCAAGAACAATCGATGGTTGTTTATTTCTTGGACGTGGGACAGTCGCAAAGTATAGTGATCAATCATCAGGAAACATGGATTGTTTACGATACCGGATTTGCCGGTCATGGTTACAGTTCGGCCAAGTCCACGCTTGCCCCGTTTTTATCCTACAAGGGTGTTGAGCAACTCGATTTATTGGTATTGAGCCACAAAGATATCGATCATACAGGTGATTTTGAATTTATTATTCGGGAGTTTCAGCCAGATAAAGTAATTTTTGGTGAGAAGACTCAGGGGCACCAAAGCAATTGTCGTCGGCAGAAGTTGAATTTAGGTGAACTTGAAATATCATTTTGGTCGGCGAGCGAATCGAGAGAGACGCAGCAGGGCAGCAATAATTTGTCCTGTGTGGTCCACGTTGAAGTGGACAATCAGACCGTTTTGTTAACGGGAGATATTGAGTTACTGTCTGAGAAAAAGTTAGCCACTCAGGCTGAATTTGAATTGACAGCCGATCTAATGTCGGTACCGCATCATGGCAGTAAAACCTCGTCTTCCTGGTCGTTTCTGGCCGAAGTCGACGCTCGTGTTGCGGTTGCAAACAGTGGTTATTTGAATCGATTCAATCATCCCGCCGAATCTGTGAGCGCGCGCTATGAAGCATTGAATATTCAGCTGTACAATACAGGCTTGGAAGGGTTGATTAAAGTTTCCTGGTCGCAAGCTGGAACTATCGAGGTCAAAGCCTATCGAAAGGAGTCTGGAAAGTTCTGGAACCATTAATCATAGAGCAGAATTTTCCGTTGGAGTGTGTTAGATTATCGCCATTACGATTTTGAGGGTTATAACGTGTTACTTGATGTTTTGAAAAATGGCGGCTTTGTCATTTGGCCGATTGTTATTTGCTCTATTATTGCATTAATTATTTGTATTGAACGATTTTGGACATTGCGTAAGTCAAGAATTACGCCAAGGCATTTGGTGGCTCAGGTTTGGACCTGGGTGAAAAACAATCAACTCGATAAGAAAAAACTTAAGTCGTTGAAAGATTCTTCGCCCTTGGGTGAAATTCTCGCTGCCGGAATCGTAAATCACGCTCATGGCCGGGAAACCATGAAAGAAGCCATTCGAGATTCGGGACGTCAGGTCGTTGTGGGGCTGGAACGTTTTTTAAGCACTTTGGGTACTATTGCCGTAATTACACCATTGTTAGGCTTATTAGGTACCGTAATCGGGATGATTAAAGTGTTTACCGTCATTACTATTCAAGGCGTGGGCGATGCGAATGCATTGGCAGGAGGAATCTCCGAAGCATTATTAACCACCGCTGCAGGATTAACTGTTGCGATTCCTGCGCTGGTTTTTCATCGTTATTTTGAACGTAAGGTTGATGAGCTGGTGGTGATAATGGAAGAAGAAGCGTTGAAAATGGTCGAAGTACTTCACGGCGAACGCGATACTGTTGATCGATAGGGGCATAGCGTGTTTCATAATCGAAAAAAACAAGAAGTAGCGGTTAATCTAACGCCATTAATTGACGTTGTATTTCTACTGTTGATCTTTTTTATGGTTTCAACCAGTTTTAACCGTGAGACGCAGATTAAACTCGAGTTGCCTCAAGCCAGTGGCGATCCACTTGAAACTCAACCGGAAGTTATCGAGATTAGTGTTGATAGTGAAGGTCGATATTTCGTCAATGCGAAACCAATTGTAAATACTCAGATTGAAACTTTGATTAAAGCTATCAATATTGTCGGTCAGGGTAATAAAAAATTACCGGTCATCATCAGTGCCGACGCAAACGCGCCTTACCAATCGGTGGTAACCGCGATGGATGCGTCGCGTAAGACGGGTTATTTTAATTTCACGATGGCAACCCGAAAACCCAAGGGCGCAAAGCAGTGAGCGAAGTGAGCGGCTGGCAAATATACAAACGCCTGCTGGGGTACACCCGTCGATACAAGTCGGTGTTTGCCATTGGCCTGCTGTGTACTGCGATATCTGCATTAATTGAAGTCGGCTTAATTGCTCAGTTTGAAACTTTGATCGATGATTTGTTGGCCCCAGAAAATTACACTCTTTTAATGTGGACGCCTTTAATTTTGGTGGCCATTTTAATCGTTCGTGGGCTGGCAACTTTTTTGTCAACCTACTGCATGGAATGGATCGGTCGTCGAATCGTTCACGAGTTGCGTATCGATTTATTCAATAAGTATCTCTATTTGCCCATCGATTATTTCGAGAAAAATAACAGTGGCGATTTGGTCTCTCGAATTACCTTTAATACCGAAACGGTTTCCAATGCGACCACGCAAGCGGTTACCAGCTTGATTCGCAGCTTGGCCGGTATCATCGGTGCTTTAACTTATATGTTTACCAAAAGTGTAACATTAACGCTGACGTTTTTGATCGCCGCGCCACTCATTGCAGTGGTAGTGAATACAACGGCAAAACGCTTTCGAAAGATAAGCCATAATATGCAAGATAGTATGGGGTTGGTTACACAATCTACCCAAGAGACGGTCGAAGGAATTCGGGTTGTAAAAACATTCAGTGGAGAACAATACGAGAAAGATAAGTTTTTTAACTCCAGTAATAATAATCGTCAACAAGCGATGAAAATGGTGACGGTTAAAGCGTTTTCTTCGCCGCTGATTCAAGTTTTGGCGGGCATTGGGATGGCCATTGTTTTTTGGGTAGCCGTTCAGCAGTTTATGGATGAAACTTTGAGTAAAGGAGCTTTTGTAGCTTTCTTTATGCAAATTATGTACATGCTTAAACCACTGAAAGATCTTTCTAATGTTAATAATATTTTGCAGCGGGGCATTGCTGGCGCAGAAAGTATTTTTCGGGAAGTGGATAAAGACAATGAGGTAAACCTTGGTAAAAAAATTATTGAGCGAGCAAACGGACGTATTGAGTTCGATAAGGTCAGTTTTTCCTATGACGAAACCAGCCCAGTATTGAAGGATATCAGTTTAACTATCGAGGCCGGACAAACCATCGCAATTGTCGGTCCATCCGGTAGCGGAAAATCAACGCTGACCAATTTGTTACTAAAGTTTTACCATCCTTCCAGTGGTGAAATTCGACTGGACGGTGAACCTTTGGATGAGGTAGAGCTGGATTCTTTGCGACAGCAGTTTGCTTATGTGTCACAGCAAATCGTTATGTTCAATGATACCATAAAAGCCAACATAGCTTATGGCGAATTGGCGAACCGAACTCAGCAGGAAATTCAAGCTGCCATTGAGAATGCCTATCTGACTGAAGTAGTTGACGGTTTTGAAATGGGACTGGATACCAACATTGGAACTTCGGGCTCAAAATTATCGGGCGGGCAGCGGCAAAGAGTTGCGATTGCCAGAGCGTTATTAAAAGATGCACCCATTTTAGTGTTAGACGAAGCCACCAGTGCTTTGGATAATGAGTCTGAGAAAAAGATTCAATTGGCACTGCAAAATTTAATGAAAGACAGAACTACGATTGTTATTGCGCATCGTCTATCGACGGTCGAAAACGCTGATAATATTTTGGTACTTAAATCGGGAAGAATCGTAGAGCAGGGCAGTCACAGTGAATTACTGAGTCAACAAGGCGAGTATTATCGTCTCCACCAAATGCAATTTTCAGAAGAGTCATGAGCCGGCGATTGGAGCGATTTTGGTATAACGGCTCAAAGCTTCAATGGCTTCTCTTTCCCTTGCAGCTGCTGTTACTGCTTTTAGTACAGTTTCGCAGATGGCTGTATAAACTAGGTGTTAAACAACAAAGACGGATCGAAACCACGGTTTGGGTCGTGGGCAATATAACTGTGGGTGGTACGGGTAAAACGCCTTTTATTACCTGGCTTGCGAGTTACTTAAAGTCTCAACAAGTTAATCTCGTGATCGTTTCACGCGGTTATGGTGGCAAGAGTCAGGATTATCCGCTTGAGGTTACCAGCCAGATTTCCGCCCAACAATGCGGCGATGAGCCAAAAATGTTATTTGATCGGCTGGGTATTCCCGTTATTGTCGATCCCAATCGAAGCAGAGCGGTGGCTCTGGCGACAGAAAGGTATAAGCCTGATATTATCATCAGCGATGATGGCTTGCAGCATTATGCGATGGGGCGAGATCTGGAGTTTTGCATTGTCGATGCGATGCGAGGGTTCGGCAATCGGCTGTTGATGCCACTTGGTCCATTGAGAGAACCGGTTGGGCGTATTAAATCGTGTGATTACGTGGTTTTAAATGGTCACAATGATCAACTCGCGCATTATTCCAATGCCGCTTTTTCAATTGCTCCGCTTGAGCTTATCAATGTGCGGTCTGGTGAGTCGATTGCTATTAACCCCTCGAGCAAGTTACCGTTCGTTGATTGTTATGCGATTTGTGGCATAGGTAACCCATCACGATTCCGTCAAACGCTGGATAAATTGCAATTTGACTATCAAATGCGTGAGTTTACCGATCATTATCAATATACAGCATCAGATTTTACCGATTTGCAAGACCGAGCTATTATTATGACCGAGAAAGATGCGGTTAAATGTCGTTCATTTGCGGGTGAGAACTGGTGGTTTCTTAAAGTTGGTTGTGTACCAGATAAGCGACTGCAAAAAGCGGTTGATGATTCATTGAAAAAGTTAAAATGTCATATAGGGTCACAGGATGAAAAAAGCAATATTTGAAATCATTGTTTGTCCCAGCTGCAATGGAAAACTAAAAATGACCATGTCGGGTCAGGAGTTGGTGTGTACTTTCGATAAATTATTATTTTCAATAAATGATGGTATACCCAATATGTTGCTGGAGTCAGCTGAAAAAATCAGCGATGAAAAAATTCAACAACTGGAATTTCGTTAATGCAATTTAAAGTCATTATTCCCGCTCGCTATCAATCAAGTCGCTTACCAGGAAAACCATTGGCCATGATCAATGGAATGTCAATGATTGAACGGGTGTATCGTCAGGCTGAATTATCTGGAGCCACCAAAGTGGCTGTTGCAACCGATGATAATCGTATTCAAACGCATGTTGAAGCTTTTGGTGGTAATGTCGTTATGACCAGTCGCGACCATGAGTCGGGTACTGACCGAATTTTTGAAGCATGTCGCCTTTTAGATTGCCAACCAGATGATATTATCGTTAATGTTCAGGGCGATGAGCCGTTTATTCCGCCAGATACCATTTCTCAGGTTGCAGAGTTATTGCATTCTAGTCACAGTGTTATGTCGACATTGTGCACACCGATAACGTCGAGCGAAGAAGTAAATAATCCGAACGTTGTGAAGACGATTTTGAATTCAAAAGGACAGGCCATTTATTTTTCCCGATCGGCGATTCCTTTTAATCGAGATAATGTATCTTTTGAACGTATTAACTATTTTCGTCACCTCGGAATTTACGGTTTCAAATTTCATTTTCTAGAGACCTTTTCTAAATTACCAGTTTCAAACTTAGAGTCGATCGAGAAACTGGAGCAACTAAGGGCCTTAGAAAATGGTTATGCGATTGAAATGGCGACGGCTTGTTCTTTGCCGGCAATGGGTGTCGATACCGAAGACGATTTGAATCAGGCCGATCAATACGCGAAAAAATTAGAGAGCTAAGATGATCAAAGTATTATTTGTGTGTTTAGGTAATATTTGTCGATCACCGACCGCTGAAGGTGTGTTTAGGAAGCTAGTTGAAGATCACGGTGTATCGGATCAGTTTGAAATCGATTCGGCGGGTACCAGTGGTTATCATATTGGCGAAGCTCCCGATCCCAGAGCGCTTCAAGCTGCAAAACAAAGGGGTTATGATCTGAGCAAGATACGAGGTCGACAAGTCTCCATCAGCGACTTTGATTATTTTGATATAATACTGGCGATGGACCATTCGAATCTTAATGACTTACTCGCTAACGCGACCAGTGCGTCCAGGGATAAAGTAAAATTGTTTTTGGATTTTGCAATCGACGTGCGAGAAAATGAAGTACCTGATCCATACTATGGTGGTGTAAAAGGGTTTGATCACGTTATAGACTTGATCGAATCAGCGTCAGACGGTTTATTAAATCATTTATTAGAAAAAAGGGAAGCCTGAGCTTCCCTTTTTTATTGCTAGCCTTTTAAACAACATGCTCTATCAAAAGAGCGAGTCCTGTTTTTGTCCTGGCTCTTCATGACCATCGTCATCTTTTTTCGACTGTTCAGTTGCGTTCTCATTGTCGCTGTGAACCTGCTTTTCTTCAGATTCAGCTAAAGTCTCCGCCGTTGACTGACTGTCGGGTGTATCTGCAACTTGCTCGTTTTCAGGTTGATCGGTCGAGTCCGTTTCAGTCACTTTAGCTACAGTCACGGCTTCAGGCGCTTGCTCTTTAATCGTTTCGTTACTAAGCGAGTCGATTGAAGCTTTTGCCATCGGACTGGTGCTTTTAGACGTTGCTCGTGCGTCGGAATCAACTTTGCTGGTAATTGGCGAAGTTAAACTGGCCTGCGTTTGATGCGTGAACTCAACTGGTTGCAATTCACCAATAGAATCCGGCTTAGCCATGGGACTGTTAGCGTATCCAATAGCCGCTTTAACCTTAACTGCTGTTTCCGGCTCGGGTTGCGATGGGTTTTGATCGTCGTTCTGTTTCTCAATTTTTACCGGCTCTTTGTTGTCTACCGACTTGTTATTGTCGGCTGCTTCTTTTGCAGGTGTCGCATCAACAGTGTGCGTAGCTGTCGGTGAATCATCTACTTCAGGTGTTGCAGTTATTGTAGAGTCATCTTTGCTTTCCTGCTGTTCTCTGACTTGTGAAGATTGCTCATTACTCGCGACTTGCTGTTTTGCCGCCTGATACTTTTCTTCATCCGACTTTACGTCTTTGGATTTGAATTCAGCTTTGTCTCTGGTTGGTTTTGAGTCTTCGCTAGAAATATTTTCAACCTTGTTCAGTGTCTTTTCGATCACCGGTTGATTTTCAGGCGTCACCGCCGCAGAAGCGACAACGGATGCTTTATCTGTATTCTCAGCGCGTTGCTGAGGACGCGATTCATTTTGTTGTTTCGGTGTCTCTTTTTCGGCTAACTGACGGTTTTTATCGCGAGCCTGTTTCTGCTGTGGCTGACGTTCTGAACGAGGAACTCTTGGCTCACGTGGTTTTTGCGACTCTTTTTGCTGAGATTCGTTTCGGTTCTGTTGCTGGCCGCGTCGGTTTTGCTGATTACCTCGACCCGATCCCGAACGTTGGCTTCGACGTTCGCTGCTTTGACCGTCACTTTTTGGTTTCTCGCCGGTCTGTTCGTTCGACTCATTACGACGGTTGGTTTTTTGATTGCTTCCGCGGCGGCGTCGATTTTGATTGCCTCGGTTGCGTGCGTTTTTGTCGTAGCTGCCTTTGGCTTTACCTTTTCTTTTGGGCTGTTCTTTGGTTTTGCTATCGGAACTGCCAAACAGGGCACTAAAAATGCGAGACAGTAAGCCCGGTTTATCACTTTTAGGCGCAGCTTTCTTTTTAACAACCGGTGCAGGCTGTGTTGGGGCCTGAATGGCTTGAACCGCAGGAACTTCTACGGTCGACTTGGAAGCCGGAGGAGTGTAACTTTTGCTTTCTTCTTCTTCACCGGTTTCGATTTTTAATTCAAAACTGCGTTCTTCGGTTACGTCTTCTTCTCTTAACCGGATAATTTCAAAATGTGGCGTTTCGAAGTCGGGATGTGGGACCAAAACCACTTTGACGCGTCGACGTTTCTCGATAGCCGCAATAATTTTGCGCTTTTCATTCAATAAGAAAGTGGCAACATCGACCGGTAAGAATGCTTGAACCTGAGAGGTCGACTCTTTGGTCGCTTCTTCTTCAATTAAACGGAAAATTGAAAGCGCCAGTGATTCGATGCCGCGAATGCGACCGACGCCACTACAACGGGGGCAGGTTTCTTGGCTGGATTCGCCCAATGACGGTTTCAGTCGCTGGCGAGACATTTCAAGCAGACCGAATCGAGAAATACGACCGATTTGGACGCGTGCCCGATCTTGTTGTAAGGCCTTATTCAGTACACGCTCAACTTCACGTTGATTTTTAACTGGCGACATGTCGATAAAATCGATAACGATCAGTCCACCAATATCACGCAGCCGAAGTTGTCGAGCAATCTCCTGTGCGGCTTCAACGTTGGTGTTTAAGGCTGTCTCTTCAATGTCTGAGCCTTTGGTTGCGCGAGCTGAGTTTATGTCGATTGAGATTAACGCTTCTGTCGGGTCTATAACGATGGAGCCGCCTGAAGGCAGTTGAACTTCACGTTGAAACGCCGATTCAATTTGCGATTCAATTTGATAGCGATTGAATAACGGAAACTCACGATCAGTATACAGCTTTACGCGATTCACAAAGTCAGGACGGACAACTTTCAAATAGTCTTTAACCTTGTCAAAGGCTTCCTGTTTATCGATTAGGATTTCACCCACATCAGGACGCAAAGAATCGCGAACTGCACGGATCAATACGTCGCTTTCCTGATGAATCAAAAACGGCGCGGGGCGAGACTCTGCCTGTTCTTGAATGGCAGACCATAAGCTTAAAAGAACGCCCATATCCCACTGCAGCTCTTCGGCTTCACGGCCAACGCCTGCGGTACGAACGATACACCCCATACCTTTCGGAATATCAAGGGTTCGTAAAGCGGCTTTTAATTCTTCTCGCTCCTCACCTTCGATGCGACGAGAAATTCCGCCAGCTCTGGGGTTATTTGGCATTAACACGACGTAACTGCCAGCCAGACTGATGAAAGTGGTTAACGCGGCGCCTTTCTGGCCTCGTTCTTCTTTATCGATTTGAACTATAAGTTCCTGACCTTCTTTGACCACGTCTTTGATATTTAACCGGCCACGCACGTTGGCGTCTTTGAAGTAACTGCGAGAAATTTCTTTTAAAGGAAGGAATCCGTGTCTTTCAGCGCCGTAATCGACAAAGGCAGCTTCCAGACTGGGTTCAATTCGGGTTATTTTTCCTTTGTAGATATTGGCTTTTTTCTGTTCCCGACCGGGTAATTCGATGTCCAGATCGTAAAGTCGTTGACCATCAACAAGGGCAACCCGCAGCTCTTCCTGCTGAGTTGCGTTAATTAACATGCGTTTCATTATTAGTATTTCTCTCGTTATTGTTTGCGTCAGTGCAAACACTTAAGAGGAGGGCGGATCACAGGATCGGACGTGTATTTTCGGATTTACCTTTTATGCCAGTAATCCGAACATTTAACTTAACACGTTGAATTTTCAAACAATGTTTGTTCCTTGATAGACGTGTCTATCGAAAAATCACGTGCCAGAGTTACTGACTACATGGTTCACGCGATTTAAAATACCTGTGCGCTGCTTATGTTAAATTAAGTCTTACGCCGCCTTTTACTCACTCTCAGGTGTTGACCTGCAAAAAATTTGTGTAGTTCACTGCTAAAGCTTGTAGCACTTTAATTTCAATCTTAAAGACCAGACTGCCATGTTTTAATGCTTGCCATCTTTAAGGCTACAAGCGAAAATCTTTGTCGAAAAGGGCGGATTTACCCTTTTTCTGATAACCATCGAAATATAGCAGGGAAGCAACGCACCATCAATTTATTTCTCATTTAATGCTACAATAGCGTTTCAATAACCATCTGATTTGTTTAAAGAATAGTCATTTTGAGTAAAGTCCAGTTTGTAACCATTGAAGAAGATCAGGCAGGCCAGCGGATCGACAACTTTTTAATCACCTTTTTAAAGGGGGTTCCGAAGAGTCGTGTTTATCGAATTTTGCGCAAAGGCGAAGTTCGTGTAAACAAAAAACGCGTCAAGCCACTGTATAAGTTAATGGCTGGTGACGAGGTTAGAGTGCCACCCGTTCAGGTGTCTGAGTCACAGGCGGAGCCGGTTAATATCAATCTGGATAAAGTAAAACAGCTTGAGTCTCAAATTGTCTACGAATCCGATCACGTCATTGTTATCAACAAGCCTTCGGGTATTGCGGTGCATGGTGGTAGTGGCTTGTCGTTTGGCGTGATTGAAGCGTTACGCCAACTCCGTCCGGACAGTCGCTATCTCGAGTTAGTGCACCGACTCGACAAAGACACCAGTGGGTGTTTGTTAATTGCCAAAAAACGAAGTGCCTTGCGTTATCTGCACGAACAACTGAGAGACAAAAGACTGTACAAAGAATATGCAGCCTTAGCGGTAGGGCGATGGCCGAAAGGTACTAAAACAGTGAATGCGCCGCTGCTTAAGAATACTCTAAAGTCGGGCGAGCGAGTGGTTCGTGTTGATAATGAAGGTAAAGACAGTGTGACTGAGTTCAGAGTTGAAAGGTTATTTGACGGATTTACCCTGGTACAGGCGATGCCAATGACCGGTCGAACCCATCAAATTCGGGTTCATGCCCAGTTTGCCGGTTGCCCGTTGGCAGGTGATCCGAAATACGGTGATCCTGATGCCGATGAACGATTGAAAAATGAGTTGCAATTTGAACGTCTTTTTCTGCACGCAAGAAAGTTAAAGTTTCGAGAAAAACGCGACAGTAAACCAATCACTGTATCTGCGCCATACGATGATGCCATTAACCAATTGCTAGAGAAGCTAAGTCATGAAACAGTTTAAGACGATTATTTTTGACTGGGATGGCACTTTGATGGATTCGGCGGGACGTATTATTTCGGCCATGCAAGCTTCGGCGGCTGTCGTGGGTTTACCGGTACCGGAGGAGGATGCAGTTCGGCATATTATTGGTCTGAGTCTTGATTCGGTATTTGATGAGTTATTTCCGGAAGCCGACCATTTGTACAAACCCAAGTTGTTTGAAGAATATCGATATCAATACATTGAAGCGGATACAACGCCAAGCCCATTGTTTGAAGGTGCTGAAGATGTGTTGCTTCATTTAAAAGAGAAAGGATTGTCGTTAGCTGTGGCGACCGGTAAAGCACGTAAAGGATTAATGAGAGTTATGAACGAGTCGGCATTAACGGAGTACTTTGATGATTCCATCTGCGCCGACGAAGCTGAATCAAAGCCTCATCCACAAATGTTGGAGCTGTTGACCCAGCGCAACGGATGGGAAAAACAACACTGTTTAATGATTGGAGATACCACTCACGATCTAAAAATGGCGAAAAGTGCCGGCATCAACAGTATTGGAGTCAGTTATGGGGCCCATCCGAAAGAGAATCTGCTGCACCATGATCCCTTGCATATTCTCGATGACATTCGAGAGTTAATTGAAATTTACCAACCTTGATCGCCGCGTGGTTGGAGTTTTACGATGGTTTTAAAAGGGTATCCCTGTTGCGGGTTTAGTCGATGTAACGAGGTTAATCCGGTAAATCGTTTGCTTTTAATACGTTAAAACCGAAATGGATCAAACCAAGATTGAGAACGATCAAAGGTAATCCGATCAAAGCCGAAGGATCGTGGCTGGTAATTCGTTCAAATAAGCTTAAGCCGAAACCTTCGCATTTAAAGCTGCCAGCGCAGTTGAAAGGTTCGTCGATGTCGATGTAGCGCTCAATTTCTTGTGGCGATAAATCTCTAAGCTTTACGACCGTGGTGTCGATGTGTTCAAATTTTTCCTTGGTTATATTGTGTAAAAGGCAAAGTGAAGTGTAAAAGGTAATGGTTTGTCCTGACATCAATGTGAGTTGTTCTATCGCCTTGTTTTTTGTTTTTGGTTTTACCAGCTGTTGCTGAGCAATACAGGCGGATTGGTCAGAAGCAATGATTAAAGTTGGGGTGTCGGTTTTGCCCAATTTGCCAAGAGTCGCTTCGGCTTTTTCACGGGCCAATCGTTTGACCAACCCTTTAATTGGCTCTCCAGTGAGTGGTGTTTCGTCAATATCGGCGGGTAAAATCTCGGCTGAGATCTTTAATTGCTCCAGTTGTTGAGCTCTGTAAGGCGAGGCAGATGCCAGTACTATCTTCATAATCGTTGTTAAATATACACTATAACTTATTGTTTTGTATAGTTTAAATATATTGCATAAAAGGAAGGGAAAAGGCGGCGTAACCAGGCCGGGATCTAGAGCGGTTAATCCCCAAGTTTTCTTTGACCTTTCAAGCATTTATCTATAGAATTGCGCGCCTATGAAAAAAGCCGACGTTTTCTGGTCTATAAACCCGTTTAAACTTTCTGAAAATGAAGCTTATTCGGAACGTAAGTTGCCTGTGTCACAGCTTGAGCGGTTAGTCCGTTCGCTTGCCGATGACTCCGGTGTTATCGAAGCTCGTGTCGACGGTTACAAAGACGAAGATGGTCGTAAGCTTTTGAAGTGCAGTTTGTCTGGCGTGGTTAATATGGAATGTCAGACCAGCTTTAAGCCGATATCGGTAAGCATTGATCGTGAGGTCGTGTTTTATCCGGTAATGTCTGAAGAAGCAATCGCTGCCGCACCCGAACAATACGAAGCTTTCCTGTTCGATACAGAAGAGCTTGATTTGGTGAATTTGATTGAAGATGAGCTGATTTTATCTTTGCCGATAGCAATTAACGCATCAGATTCGCCGGAGCAGATGACTTTTGGCCCTAAAATAGAGCCGCAGGTAGAAAAGAAGCCCAATCCGTTTAAGGTATTGGAGCAGTTGAAACAGAATTCTGAAGACTAGAAACAATTAGGAGATACGGTAATGGCTGTACAACAGAATCGAAAGACCCGCTCAAAGCGCGGTATGCGTCGTTCACATGATGCGTTGACTGGAGTAACTTTATCTGAAGATAACACTACAGGTGAAGTACATCGTCGTCATCACATCACTGAAGATGGCTACTACAAAGGTCGTAAAGTTTTATAATTTGTTTGAGCAATAGG
>JBPEWV010000094.1:0-4197 GCA_052032335.1 Pleionea sp.
CATCAGTCAGGGACTGTACTTCTTTTATAACGACTATTGGCACAATTTTACCGAAGCCGATGGCTTACCCGTCAACGAAAGTTTCACTGTTTTAAAAGATAATTTTGAACACCTATGGGTCAGTGGATTCAAAGGGCTTTATCAAGTTCCCATTCCCCACATGATCGAATACATTACAGGCAAACGCGATACCATTTTTGCCTACATGTTACTGAGTGAAAGTGGCGGCATTCTTGGCAGCCAAAAAGCATTTTGTTGCAATGGCGCTGGAAATGCCAAGGGATTTTTCCTTAACGACCAACTTTGGTACCCAACCCGAGATGGTGTTGTAAAGCTGGACACCACCGACATAAAACTGAATTCTGCGCTACCTCAGGTTTTGATCGAACAGTTTTACTTTGGGGAAAAGTGGCACTCTGTATTTACTCAAAAGCGATTCAACTTGCGTGAAGACCAACGTGATGTCGAGTTTGACTTTACGGCACTCAGTTTTCGCGATCCGAAAAGTGTTCAGTTTAAGTATCGGTTACTGGGTTATCAGGATGAATGGCGCGATCTGGACACCAAAGCGCAACGCCGAGTTAACTACACCAACCTACCACCCGGTAACTATTCGTTTAACGTCAAAGCGTCAAATAATGCAGGCTTATGGAACCCTGACATTGCCGAGGTCAATTTTACTATAGCACCATTCTTCTATGAGTCAGTCTGGTTTTATTTGCTTTGCATTGCGGTCATTGCTGTCATCATTTCGGCTTGGCACAAACTCAGATTGCGCTCCCTTCAACTCAAGAAACAAGAACTGGAAGCAAAAATCAAAGAACATACTGAGCAACTGGAAGTTTCAAATCGAAAATTGCACGAAGCGGTTCAGGCATTACGCGAAACCAGTCAAACCGACCAATTGTCAGGATTAAAAAACCGCCGCTACCTGGCCAACCAGTTACCATCAGACTTGGCCAACTTCGAGCGTGAAGTAGACTCACACCACAAAGGCGACACCATGATTTTCGCCATTGCCGATATCGACCATTTTAAACGCATCAATGACGAGTACGGCCACAAAGCGGGTGACAACATTATTAAAAAATTCTCACAGGTTATTCGCGATCACATTAGAGAAGGTGACTACGCTGTGCGCTGGGGTGGGGAAGAGTTTATCATCGTATTTCGTCCGATGCCGCCAGCCATGGCGCCAATCATCATTGATCGCTTACGCGAGAAGATAGAAAAAACCGACTTCTATATCTCTCGTGATGAGAGCATCAATATAACTTGTTCCATTGGATTCGCCGAATATCCTTTCTTTAAAAACGATATAAACCGGTTGAGCTGGGAGCATACGGTTGAAATAGCGGATCACGCTTTGTACCTGGTAAAAGAAAACGGTCGTAATGGTTGGGCCTCGATAAAACCAACCGCGACGACACCAGTCAGCAAGAAAATCCTGTTTACCATTAAAGATAATCTTAATGAGGAGTTGGCTGAAAAACGCATTCAGATTGAAGCAAGTTATTTAGACGATTAATGCGGTCGGTCAGAGCCATCAAACGAGTCAATGCTTCGACTCGTTTGATCCGCATTTTCGCTGCTAGAGATTTCTAGCGTCTGATTCCAATAGTCTTCACCCGGCTCAACGGGTTCTTCCAATTCTTCCAGTTCCCAGTCGTAAACTTTTCGAATCGGTTTAGGATCGATTTTTCGGAACAGCAGGGCAGACAAGACACCACCCAGCCCGCCAAAAAGATGCCCTTCAAACGACACTTCGGGATCCCAAGGTAAAACACCGAGCAACATACTGCCATGCATAAAAACGGCAATCAACATCAAGGCAATGGATCGCTTATCACGACGCAGAATCGACGCCAAAAACAGAAAATAAAATAGGCCGTGCGTCAAACCACTGGCACCAATGTGATAACTGTCTCGCCCAAATAGCCATACGCCGAATCCTGACACCAGCCAAATGGTGAGCACTGTCCACCACTTGCTTTTCGGATAGCCATAAAACAATGCCGCCCCCAGAATAAGCACCGATGTGGTATTCGCCGCCAAATGCTCCCACGAACCGTGTATTACTGGCGCAAACAAGATACCTTGAAGACCGGCAATGGAACCCGGATAGACTCCGAAGTGCGTCAGATTCAAATCGAACAAATGTTTCGCCGATTCAATAATCCAGAGCAGTACGATAAAAATAAATAACCAACTCAAGGTTGGTTTTGATTGATTGTTATTTGGCATAGCTCTTATCATGGGGACAAAATCACGGGTTTAAAGAGCTTTGAGCATTTGAAAGGTTTTCAAGCTCGACAATAAGAGGACCAACACATTGGAAGTCAATCGTTTTTCAGCTCAGTTAACTGAAAATTCTTCTGGATTATCAAAGCTTTCGATTCAATCGCAATTGGCCACCGCCGAGATCTACTTACAGGGAGCCCAAATTACTAAGTTCCAACCTAAAGGCGAGTCAGACTTATTATGGCTCAGCCCGCTTAGCCATTTCGATGGCAGCAAACCGATTCGTGGTGGCATACCGATTTGTTGGCCCTGGTTCGGCAAGCACACTGAAAAACCTGACCTGCCGCAGCATGGTTTTGCTCGCATGAGCGAATTTCGACTAAAAAGTTTATATCAACTCGATGATGGAACCGTGAGCGTTAAACTGCAACTGTCGGAAACACCTGAAACACTAGCTCTCTGGCCCTATTCTTTTTTGTTAACGGTCGGCTTCGAGATTGGTACAACTTTAACAGTGTCGGTCACAACCACCAATACCTCTACTAGGCCCATGCCGATCACCCAGGCTATCCATTCCTACTTTAATGTTTCCAACATTAATGATGTCGAACTGAAGGGATTGGAGCACACTAAATTTCTGGATAAACTGACACAACAAACTCAGCAACTCAACAATCAATCCGTCAGCATCAATGGCGAAGTCGATCGCATACATACGACTCACAATGCAAGGTTACAGCTTCAGAATAAAGAACGGATTATCTCAATAGAACAATACAACGAAGACTCAACGGTAGTTTGGAATCCCTGGATCGAAAAATCAGAAACCATGAACGACTTTCCAGATCATGGCTATACCGAAATGTTGTGTGTGGAGGCAGCGAATACGGAACAAAATAAAGTCATTAAACTTAACGAGCGTTATCAACTAAGACAATCTCTCGCGGTAACACATTAACCTGTACTAAGTTGTAGTGACTTATATCCGATTCAATAAAATATAAAGTGTGTCCTAGTCGCACAGCTCATTATTCAGCTTACGGCCAAAAGCGGACAATACCTTGGATAAACCTTTAATTTCTCTGACTATGAGAGTGTATAACCCTTCTTAGAGTATGCTCCTTCTCCGATATATATTCTTTTCCAAAATTAAACGTACCATTTGGCAATCTGTTGTTTGCATGATAGTTGTGAATCGTGATTAATTCATCACCAGGAACCTCGACACGATTTATAGAATCATCCGCTGAATAAAGAACTGCTGATATTTCAGCATATTCAGCAGAAGAAAACAGTTCATTTGAAATAGGCTCTTTATTTACTTTCTTGATATTAGGCTTATACGAAAAGCCTGTATTAACGACTTCTAAAGTTTCACGGTTAAATGTAACTTGCTCATTTCCAAATGGATAGACAGCTTTTAAGATCGTAGGAAAGTATTCAATTCTCGAAATGTGGTAAGGTCGATAATTCACTGCAATAATTTTTATATCATTTGCACCTACAATTCCCTTTGAGACATAATCTTGGAATTTAACAAACTTCTCTCTAATAGCGGATGTAAACCGTAAGAGAATTTGATTTTCGGGGACTTTTTGGCTTCTACCAGCTTCAACGCCGGGAACTGAATCTGGATGTCCTTCTTGCCCATCAGTGGGCGCAACTGCTTCTATCCAGATTATTGTATCATCATCTAGCTTAATTTTAATGTCCGGACCTGGCTTAGGAGCTGAAACATTAAATCCTTTCTTTAACATTAAAACGGTTAAATACATCTCCCAATAACGCTGATGATAACTGGTGGCAAATTCTTGAACAAAGTGAGAGTCAGCATAAGGTCGAAAGTCTTTGTATAGATCTTCAAGAAAACTTTTCGCCAGTTTATTCTCTGGGTGATCAACGTCCCTTATATTGATATATGTTTGACACGCATTTTCAATATCGTCATGAAATAGT
>JBPEWV010000095.1:0-8941 GCA_052032335.1 Pleionea sp.
GCATATTCGAACTGCACGCTCCAGACTCTTTTATTTTCCCACCAAATATATAATACCGAATAATTTTCATTAGAACGGAACTCTTCAGTTTCACCCCAAGAACATTCATTCGGTAATAGACTTCTAAAAGATCTGAGCATGTCTGGACTTGGTTGCTCACTTTTCCAATAACTCTCGTCATTAAACTCTAATAGCTCTCTCGGGACTATTTGTAATTTATAATGATATCCGGCCATAGATAGTTAACGCTCGGCACAGCGGCGAGCGGAGCGAGTCCAGGCCATGGGGCTTTTTCCATGGCCGATGCTGGTGCCGCTTGTTAAAGTCACATATTCCGGACTAATTGATAAATGCGTCATTTTCATAGTAGTAATTTATGGCCTCTATGATGCTCGGGAGGTCTTCGGTCATAGAGTTTTCTAGAACGTCTAGGAGCTGACTAATCGACAAAAGCGGACGAAACCCGATTTTTTGGGGATAGGCTGGCTCATCAAACTCATCTCTTTCGTCTTCATCATCGTCATCGATAATCAATACTTCGGTATCGCGAGACAACTCAGCACGGTTAGGCACATATATATCGAAGAACCACTCATATTCCTCGGCTTCTTCTATCAGTTTCTCAAGGTTCGTTTTATATCTCATGAGCCTGATCTTCAAAAACTTTAACAATATATTATGTTCATTTGAGCTTAAATAAACCGCTCGCTTTTCATATCGGTTAGCCTACAGCTCTTTTGCCGCAATCGCTAGAGCAAAAATCACATTTTCCGATAATGCTGTATAGATCGCTCAGTAGCCTAAGATCCCATTATGTGCGCCAGTGTACTTTCAATAAAATCAAGCACTTATCAATTTACCCACAGTTATATATACGAAACAGGACGCAATTAGACGAAAAAAAGGACAACTCATGTCCATTATTGAGAGCTTGAAGGATACGATTCAAAGGTATTCGCTAAGTCAGCTTTAAGATATTTCTCAGAGTTTTTGTTATTCACTAAAACTCTAAAACCCCGCTCCGAATTTTTCATGGAGCGGGAGCAATTTTAAGACTGACTTATCGTTTTACTTCATCAACCAGTTTCGATAAGTCCCCTGCTTTAACAATGGAAATATCTTCCAGTTTGATGTGCTTTTTAAAGGCACGATTCACATCTTCTGCTGACAGTTCTTCAATGGCTTGCTCAAGGGCTTTGTCCCAGGCCATGGTACGTTCCAGATCTAACTGCCCAGCTAAGGTGCTTGCCAAGCGTTTGTCTTTGGCGCGGTCAACTCTTGTGCTTTGTAAAAAGCCTTTCTTCGCATCTTCTAACTCTTGCTTAGAAAAGCCATCGGCGTATACGCGTTCGAGCTCTTCTTTAAAGCCGTGCTCAACTTTATTTAAGTTTTCTGGTGCACAAATAGCGTAGGCTCCAAATATAGCGGATTGGTCTTTCGAAGAGGCATTAAACCAAGAGCCAGCGCCATAGCTCAACCCGTCTTTTTGACGCAGTCGTGTTGCTAAGCGACTGTTTAAAAATCCACCCCCGAACATAAAGTTCGCCAGCTTTAACGCTGGGTAATCGGGATGCTCATCACTTAATTCAAAGCGCATCATGGCCGCAAAGCCTGCTCCGGCTTTATCGGGCGTGTTGATCGACTCGTTGATTGGTTCAACCTTTTTCACAACGACAGGGATCCGCTCATAATTCACTTTCGGAACCCAACCACTGAACGTTTGTTCCAAGACATCTGTAACCGCCTCCCGATCAAAATCACCGATAACCGCAACATCTGCTTCGCTAGCACCCAAAAAGCGCTGGTGATACTCTTTTAGCTGCTCTTCTGTGATCGATTGAATCGCGGCAATTTCTTCATCAATCGTCATGTTGTAAAACGGATGTTCTTTACTGTTCGGGTTAACATGAGCGCTGAGCTTACGAAACAATGCGGGTAAAGGTTGTTGTCGCTGCTGCTCTAACTGTACTACCTGTTCACGCTTTAACAGTTCAAGCTCTTTGGCGTCAAAAGCCGGTTGTTTGAGTACTTCACCGACCAGCTCAATGACTTTATCCAAGTTGGCTTTAACGGTTTCAATTCGAACTTGAGTTGAAGTATTGCCACCATACACACTGACACTGGCTTTTAAACGATCAAACTCGGCTTGTAACTCTTCGCGGTTTAACCGCTGCGTGCCGCGCATTAGCATACTATTGGTGATAGAGGGCACTTTTGATAGACCTTTTAGCGCATCCAGGTTTCCTGTATCTAAGGTCAGCTGAACAACCACCGACTCGCCGCGGGTCTTTTTCGGTAGAAAGGCTACCTTGGCACCGTTCGATAGCCGGGTGCGAATCGTACGCTTATCGATATTGTCGTGAGACGGATCAAAAGCTTCACCTTGAGCGACCTGCTCACGTCCTTTATAACCCTCAAGCATTTTTTTAATATCGACTTTAGCAACCTGCGGCAAAATGGCTCGCTCCGGTTTTTGCTCGGGTAAGAATACACCTAAAGTACGATTGTCATTGACCAGGTAATGCTCAGCCACTTGTTGTACCTGCTTTTGCGACACTTGTTCCAAACGATCACGATTTAAAAACAATAAGCGCCAGTCACCCATCGCCACCCACTCGCTTAACTCCAGAGCCGAACGCTCAGAGGAATTAAAGCCGAGTTGAAATTGATTGATCAATTGTGCTTTGGCACGCTCAACTTCAACATCGGTAATTGGGTTTTGACCGATCGACTCTAAAGTATTCAGCAATACGCTTTCAGTTTTACTGATGTCTTTATCTTTCGCGACCTCAGCGGCGAACACCATGACGCCGGGTTCTTGCCACTGAAAATCCCACCCAAAGGTATTGGCTGCCAGTTGCTGTTCAACCAGCTCTTTTCGCAATCGTCCGGTTTTTCTGTCACCCAGTATTTCGGCCAAAACCTGTATTGCGGCATAATCCTGATGCGAGCCTGGCGGTGTTTTATACATGGCACCAACAAACTGCACATCACCAGTACGGCGAACCACAACGCGACGCTCACCGTCTTGTACTGGCTCTTGGGTATAAATTTGTGGCAATTGACGTTCCGGCTTCGGAATAGCGCCAAACTCTTCAGAAATTAAATCTAAGATCTGCTCGTTATTAATTTTTCCTGCAACAATTAATGTTGCGTTATCGGGTTGATAATATTTTTTATAAAAAGCCTTTAATCGATCAATCGGTACGTTTTCAATATCGGAACGTGCCCCTATGGTATCTTTACCATAGTTATGCCAATGAAAACTGGTGGCCAACATACGAGTTAACAACACACCGAAAGGATTATTTTCACCCATCTCAAACTCATTGCGCACCACGGTCATCTCCGAGTCGAGATCTTTTTTCGCAATAAAGGAATTCACCATACGATCGGCTTCCATATCCAGCGCCCATTCAATGTTTTCTGGCGTGGCCGTAAAGGTTTCGTAATAATTGGTGCGATCGGTCCAGGTGGTACCGTTGGGCTCGGCGCCATGATCGGTCAGCTCTTTGGCAATGTTCGGGTGGTTTGGCGTGCCTTTGAATACCAGGTGTTCGAGTAGATGCGCCATTCCAGTTTCACCGTAGTTCTCATGTTTTGAGCCAACATGATAAGTCACATTAACGGTAACCGTTTCTTGCGATTGATCGGGAAACAGAAGTACCTGTAGCCCATTGTCCATTCGATATTCAGTGATACCTTCAACCTCGGTTACCAAGGTCATATTTTCAGGAACATCGGCAAGGGCCGTGGCTGCAACCGAGGCACCCAGTGCCAAAGCCAGCGCAACATTTCCTTTTGAGATTTTAAGCATAGCATTCCTCATAATTGCTTTTTATTGGTAAAAATTTCATCCCGTATTCGACCGTTCCGGTTGGTCTAAGTTTCCTTCCCCGAAAGATTAACGGTAGGTGATAGACTATTGGTCTATGGTCAGGTTAAATTTATTACAAAATAAAACGGTCTCGATATTTATTTAAGGCATAACAATCTAACTATGAAACTAACGCAATCCATTGAAACCTTAATTCCATTTGTTGAACGAGCACAGTTACGGGTTCTGCATCTTGAAACCGGAAAAGTGACCTGCGAGATGCCACTCGAACCAAATGCAAACCACATGAATTCAATGTATGCCGGTGCCCAGTTTACGCTTGCCGATATAACGGGTGGAGCATTAATGCTGGCAACTTTTGGTATGAAAACCTGTGTTCCAACGTTAAAAGAACTTACCATGAACTACGTAAAACCGGCCACGTCATCCTTGCAACTAAGTCTTCAGTTAACCAGTGAGCAAATTGCTGAAATGAATCAAGCCTTATCATCGGATCATAAAGCGCGTGTCGAACTCAAAGGCGACTTAATCGATCAGTCGGGTGATATTGTCAGCCAGATGACCGGCACCTTCGTTGTGCTTCGAAAAACTGAAACGCCAGGCCAGAGTCGAAAGCATCGAAATTGATGCTTTGAATCACAGCGTTCAAAGATAATTCACTCAACGGTTCGCATGAGTCAATTGGCTGTTTTGGTTGAATTGACTCGAGGCTTTGCCCATCTGTAATAAGCTGGGTAAAAAGATCAGGGTAAATACCGTCGATACACTCATGCCGCCGACGATCACCGCAGCGATCCCCCGATACAATTCTGCGCCAGCGCCGGGCACAAGCAATAACGGTAACATGCCACAAATACTGGTTAACGTACTCATCAAAATTGGACGCAATCGTAATCGAACCGCTTGTTCGACGGCATCACGACGCGTCAACCCCTCGCCTTCACCCAGTCGGGTTTGGTACACCAGCAAAATGGCGTTATTGACTACCAGCCCAAGCAAAATAATAAAGCCAATCATGGTGAGTAAATCGAGCGGTTGGAAAATAAACACGTTGGTAATTTGTAAAACACCTATCCCGCCAATGGTCGCCAATGGGATCGTGAGTAGTACCAAAATACTGTCTTTGAAGGAGCGAAACAGCGCCGACATCAACAAATATAAAATAATAATAGCCAATAGAAAGCTTTGCCCCATATTGGTCAAAGCCTCGGTCAGTGCTTCTGCACTACCGCGGTAATTGACACTGCCATTGTCGGTTAAATTGCTCAAGATGGCTGGCTCAGCATTTTGTTTAATGGCTGAAATAGCTTCTTCCAAACTGATGTTATCGGGTGGTGTCACTTGTAAGGTAATGGTTCGCTTGCGATTAACGCGGCGAATCGAACTTGGCCCGGCAGTTTGTTCAACGCTCACCAACTCGCCAACCGGCTGAATACCCGCTTCTGGTGTAAAAAGCGGTATCGCCTTTAACTCTTCCGGTGTTTCCCATTCCGTCGATCGCAACAATACGTTCAAGCGTTTTTGACCATTGAAAAACTCGCCAACGTAAAGCCCGGTTCCCAACGCTTGTGATATTCGTCCCATTTGTTGACGGGTCCATCCGGCTTCGGCAATACGACGTTCGTTCGGAACCATTTTCAACTCTGGCTCGGCCAGTGTTAATCCCGGTGTGGGTTGAATTCGCGCACCCGGCAGTGCTTGTGAAACAGCACCGTATCCAACTTGAGCAGCTTGTAGCAGCTCATCCACCTGATTGCCTTGAATATCGATATCGATGCGACGTCCACCCCCCAGGTTTTCGAACAGTTGAGCCTGTGACGCGAAAGCCATGGTGTCGGGAAAGCCTGCGAGTAATTCGCCATTCACCACCTGAACGATTCGATCAATGTCATCGGCGTTGTCGGCACGACCACCCATAAAGCCAAAGTTACCGAAAAATCCCATCCAGGTGTGATCAATCTTAGGTTCTTTCTCGCCCCTTAAATACGGCATCAGTCGACGATTGATTTCGTCGCTCATTTCGAATCGGGCGGCGGGATAACTCAATCCGGGCGGCGGTAAAATAAAAGCACGAAAAGAATTTTGGTTCCCTTTGGGCAAGTAATCCACTTTAGGAAACAACAACCAGCTGCCACCGATCGAGACCAACATCAATCCGAAAACCCAGGCGTAGCGTTTTCGGGGCGTAGAAGTTATCGCCATAATGTTATTGGTAATACCCTGCCACCAATGTGCGTGCGGATCGGTTTCACTCACCTGGCTCAATAACTTTCTTGCCGCAGCGGGCAACACGCTCACCGCAATTAACAGAGATGCGACTATGGCGACAGCAATGGTGATCGCCAAATCAGCAAACAGTTGGCCTGACACTTCTTCTAAAAACGCAATGGGCAGAAATATCGCCACCGTTGTCGTGGTTGACGCTAACAAGGCACCCCAAACTTGCGTTGCTCCTTTAAACGATGCCTGCTCGGCTGCGTCACCTTTTTCTCGCAAACGCACAATATTTTCCAGCACCACAATGGCCGCATCGAGCACCATGCCGACGGCAAAAGCAAGCCCTGCCATCGAAATGATATTCAATGTGCGACCCGTGGCGTGCATCACAATCAAGGTGATCACAATGGAGATTGGAATCGCAACGGCCACAATTAACGTGGCTCGAAATTTTCTTAAGAACCACCACAAAACAGCAATTGCCAGAACAATTCCGAGCAACAAATTATTTTGCACCAACGACATCGAGCGACCAATGTAAACCGTTTCGTCGTACATCTGGATCAGTTCCAGCTGCTCCCGTTTTAGTACGCCGTCATTCAATTCCTGCATCGCTGCTTGCAGGCCTTCCATCACCTGCATCACATTGACGCCCTGCTCTGCCTGCGCGTTCATAGCGATAGCGGGTTCGCCATCAAGCGTTAATATGCCGGTGCGATCCTGCAGTCGCATTTCAACGTCGGCAACATCAGAAAGTAAAATGGGCTTACCTTCACGCCACTCCAAAACCATATTGTTGAGCTGTTCGGCATCGTATTTTCCGGAATAACGGATGGTGTACTTGCGTCGTCCCACCTCATTAAAGCCCGCAGAAATGTCGGTGTTATTGGTCAGTGTCGACGCCAGTTGAGGAATGTTCAACCCTAGAGCGGCCGCTTCATACGGATTAAATGTAATTCGAAGTTCCGATTGCAGTCCACCAAAGGCGTTGGTCTGAGAAATACCAGGTACTCGCTCCATGCGCGTTTGCACCACTTCTTCGACAAAATCCTGATAACTGACAATATCGCGATCATTACCGTCGAGCGGCTTAAGTGCGAACCAGGCAATCGCGGTAAAAGTTGAATTTCCGCCGACGGCAATAACCGGTTCGGTTGCATCGGGCGGGTAACTGGGAACCTGATTAAGCGCATTCATAACATCGACCAAGGCACGCTCCAGATCGATACCGGTACGGTAACGCAATGTGATACTCCCGCGTCCCTGATTCGAGGTTGACTCAAGCGTGGTTAGCCCCTGCAAACCTTTTAGAACGTCCTCTTGGCGCTCAATGATCTCCGCTTCCATTTCTTCTGGCGCAGCGCCGCGCCAATTGGTAGAAATGGTTATCATGGGCTGACTGATGTCTGGTGTAAGTTGAATCGGGATCTTGAAAATTGCGATGGTACCAAAAAGAGCAGCCAGTAAAATAGCCACCACAACGGCGGTCGGGTTTTTTAATGAAGCAGACGTAATTATCATTACTGACCTGAAATGAGTTGCGAGTTATTCTGTTTGATATTCACCGTTTGTCCCGGTTGCAAACGCTCGGCGCCTCGAATAACAACTTTGTCGCCCGGTAAAATTTCACCTTTAATTTCGACACGGCTCGCCGTTGCCAGTCCCATTTCTACAGGCACTTGCTCGGCCGTATTATCTTTATTTATTCGGAACACAAACACACCCTCACGACGTAACACTAAAGCATCTCGAGGAACGGCCAATGCTTCTTTAACGGCACCATTAACCACCGCCGCCTTGATGCTCAATCCGACTGGCCAGTCAAAGCTGGACATGTCCAAACGCACTTCCATCAGGTGAGAGCGTTGATCAGCGACAGGAATGATTCCTTTAATCTTTGCTTCGCCTTTACCCAAAGCCGACTGCACCGACAGTGAATCGACTTGCGTGATGTAGCGGTAATTTTCAATCGGGGAAAACAACGAAGCTTCGAGGTTATCGAGCTGCACCAACCGAACGATTCCGGTGCCATTATTGACGTACTCGCCCTGGCTACTTAAGCGCTCTGCGACAATGCCATCGAACGGAGCTTTAAGTTCAGTGAACGTTATGTCTTGTCGCGTTTGAGCCAGACGCGCTTTCGCGGCTTCCAGATCGCCTTTGGCAATGTCCCTTAAAGAAATGGCTTCGTCCAAGTCGTTGGTAGCCGAAAGATTTCGTTTCGCCAAGGCCGACTGGCGTTTCACTTCGCTTTCCTGAAACTCTAATCTCGATGCCGCACTCTTTACCGAAGCCTCAGCTTCGGCCAGCTGATTTTTTAAACGACTGTCATCAAGTTTAGCCAGTACTTCGCCCTGTTTTACCTTGCTTCCCAACGCCGCGATCCCGATCAGTCGACCGGATATTTCAGATGCAATATTGGAGTTATTCTGACTGACCACCGTTCCCGAAACCCAAGACACTGGCGTTAACGATTCAACTTTGGCCTCAACGACATTAACGTTCGCGGGTGGCATTCCCTGACTGTTGCATAAGCTCATAAAGGAAGCAAAAACAGCGAGCGATATCGTCTGCTTTAAGTTGAGTTGCATCATAAATATTTATATTTCTCAGTTCTTTAAGGCTAATAATAGCTTACGCTCTTTAGCCTAATTAGCCAAAATAACAGAGAACTAATTTGTTTATAAATGTTAATCGAGAAAAGTACGAGCCAGGCTGAGCATTATGATCGCTGAACCTGGCTCGTGGTGCAGTTGAACAGAGCTATTGCGTTCGATGGATGGTAAAGTCGAGAATATGCGACATAAACGACTGAATTTCTGGCAAAGTGTCCAATGCGTGCTGAGCCTTAAAATAATGCTCGTACATCTGACGTTCAGCTTCAGA
>JBPEWV010000096.1:0-3931 GCA_052032335.1 Pleionea sp.
CTCACAAGTGTTGCACGGTTCTATCAACCATTAATTGAAAATGGTGGTAAAAAAAGATTCAAGTATAAACCAAGCAAGTGTTAGCGCTGTAATCTACCGTTGAAACGCTTAAGGTAAAAAGCCAGCAAACGCTGGCTTGATCGATGCTTATTAACTACTCTTCTCTCTTCGCTTATTCAATTTTAAAGCGCTTGACCGTTTCACGAAGCTCAGAAGATATATCGTTCAGCTGTTTGGAATCTTGATCCATTAACCCGGAATGCTCCACCATCAATTCGGTTAATCGATTTACTGAGTGTAAGTTTTCTCCAATCGAGGTTGCCAATGATTGCTGTTCATTGGTCGCTCCGGAAATGTCCTCACTCACTTGCTTCACCCGATTCACAGCATCGTTGATTTTAGTGACTGCTTGCAATACCAATTCAACCTGCTGTTCACCCTGATTGCTCATCGAATCGGTTTTTTCCATCGCTTCTTTAACCTGCATGGCGCCTGACTGTAACTTTTCTATGGTCGCCTGGATATGGTCGGTGGACTCCTGAGTACGCGTTGCCAAAACTCGCACTTCATCGGCCACAACGGCAAAGCCACGTCCTTGCTCTCCTGCCCGGGCAGCTTCGATGGCCGCATTCAGCGCTAACAAGTTCGTTTGCTCGGCAATGTTTTTTATCACGTCCAATACCGTACCAATATCTCCGACATCATCATTCAAATGGGTCACCGCTTCTGTTGCCCGCGTTATGGATTGGGACACTTCGCCGATCACTTGTTGTGTTTTGCTGGAGTTTTGCGAAACAACAACAATCGACTCACCCACTTCATTGACCACTTCTGATGCATTCGAAGCGTATTGATTAATGGTTTCACTGGCCTGATTCATATCAAAAACGGACTGCGATACTCTTGCAATTTGTTCTTTTTCGTCGAGCACCTCACGATTTAACTTGGATGCAGTAGCCGATACCCTGTCAGCTGCACTACTGACTTTATCGGACGACCTCGAAGTTTGTGCAATCAACTCTTGAATACGATCGGCAAAACGATTGAACTGCGTCGCCATCTCGCCCACTTCATCGTTTGATTTAACTTTCAAACGCCGGGTTAAATCGCCATCGCCATGAGCAACATCTTTCATCGTCATCGCGATTTCTTTCACCGGCTTAAAAATTTTCAGCGAAATTAAATAAGTAATCAACGATAACGCCACAATGATTAAAACGATGATTCCGAAAGAAAAGAATTTGGCATTTTGAATGGGTTTTTCAATCAAATCATCCGGAACAAGTATCCCTAATGTCCAGTTAATGTAAGGCGTTTCTGATGTTACGGGAACGTAAAATACCTGATACGTATCGCCCTTCCACTTTACAGAGACACCTTGGCCACTTTGGGAATTCTCGATGTTTTCGGCAAGTTTCGAAAAGCCACTGGTCTCTTCTCTGGGTAGCGCGTTTGAAAAAATCTGATCGAAGTCAGACAGAGGTGTATTTAAATTTAGCTCAACCTCATCCGCCGGAAAATAAACCAGCTCCTGCTTTTCATTCAACAAAAACGCTCGACCCTGGCCGAGATAACTTATTTGATTTACCAGATTGCCCACCGTTGTAATCAATATATCGACGCCGCCAATTCCGACCATGTCGCCAGACTCGTTGTACACCGGCATTTGTAATACAGAAGAAACGGTTTTATCGGTTGCGTCGACTTGTGGCGAGGTTAAATACAAACGATCTTGCTGAATAGCTTCGTGCCACCAGGGCCGTTTATTGGTGAAATAACCTTTATCGACATCACCGGCATCAGGACCATTTTCGGCAACCCCGACACGACCTTGCTCGTAAAAGTATTCAAACGTATTTGCCGAGCCGACAAATATGGATTTGATGGTGGGATCACTTCGTACAATTTTCTTAAAAGATTGATTGTACGACAGGTAGGTAGCATCACCCGACAGATCTTTACCGCGTTGATCGTAGTTGGTTAACCATTCGGTTAATCGCGGATCGTTGAGAACAGTCAATGGCACCCGTGCACGCTCGACAAAAAAGCTCTTCACCTCTTCAGCGCTAAGTTTAATTAACTCATCAACTTGCGCCTCGGTTTTTTCTCGGGTGAGCTGCGATATGTGCTGGGTCACAAAATAACCAAAGCCCGATAATAAAATAACCAAGGCTCCTGAAATGGATAAAATCAACTTACGCTGTAGAGAGACTTTCAACGGCATACCAACCTTTTCATCTTATTTTTATTGAAGTTTAGACAAGATATCGGCAGTTTGCGGTTCAACTTGAAATTTTCTGGGGCAATGTTAAAAATATTTGCGCGTTTCGGCCCCTCAACCTGACTTGCCGCTATCTTTCACTACCCCAAGTTCAACCAGTTGGATAATTTGAGAGTCTGAAAAACCTTTGTCTTTTAAAATCTGCCAGGTGCTTTCTCCCAACTTTGGTGGTGGGCGTTGGTAATTTATCGGTGTTTTGGAAAATTTAACCGGATTGGCGACTTGCGGAATACACCCTATATTCGGATGTTGCAAAGATTGCAGTAACTGTCTTGACTGAACCTGAGGATCGGCAAACACCTGCTCAATGGTATTGATTGGCGCACTCGGCACATTCTCGGCTTCTAACGCCGCCAACCAATGTTGACAGGAGCCAGTGAGCAAAATCGGCTTCAACAGGGCCAAAAGCGCCTCCCGATTATTTACCCTTGAAGCATTGGTTTTAAACCGATGGTCGTCTGCTAAGTCGATTCGCCCGATTACAGAACAAAAGCGTTGAAACTGGCGGTCGTTACCCACGGCTATCATAAAGTAACCGTCGGATGCCTCAACCGCCTGGTATGGAACAATGTTCGGATGCGAAGTTCCCTGACGGGTCGGCGAGTCGCCAGATATCAAATAGTTCATGTTCTGGTTTGCAAGCCAGGCAACCTGAGTGTCGAGCAGGGCCAGATCGATGTGTTGCCCTTCTCCACTACTTTGCCGATGAATCAACGCCGCCATTATGGCGGACACGGCGTACATACCCGTCATCAGATCGGCAACTGCAACCCCCACTTTTTGAGGACCACCGCCCAGCTTATCGTCGGCTTCTCCGGTTATACTCATCAAGCCACCCATACCTTGTATAATGGCGTCGTAGCCTGGGCGGTTGGCATAGGGCCCGGTTTGACCAAAGCCGGTTATGGAACAATAAATCAACCCGGGATTGATCAATTTTACTGAGTCGTAGTCCAGCCCATACTTCTTAAGTCCGCCAACTTTGAAATTTTCAACCAACACATCACTGTCCGTTAACAGACGTTTGATAATTGCCTGCCCTTTTTCAGACGTAATATCAATGGCTATCGATTGCTTCCCACGGTTAGCGGATAGAAAATAAGCAGACAATGGATCGGATTGCTCCGGATTTAAATAGGGAGGCCCCCAATGACGCGTATCGTCGCCTCGCTCCGGGTGCTCAACTTTTACGACGTCTGCACCATAGTCGGCCAACACCTGAGTCGCCCAAGGACCCGCCAAGATACGACTTAAATCCAACACACGGATACCCGTTAAAGGACCGGACATATTTTCTCTCGTTTACCAGTAAGAATAACCATGAGCTTATAGAAAATACGTTTGAATTGAAATGTGAAAAGAAAAGTCCGATGTTTCGCTCACATTCAGCCTTAGCATTATTCACCAGTTTAATCTAAGCTGGGCGCAGACTGAAAATCGACTTATCTTTCCGGCCATACTGGAAGAGAGTTCCAACACTCCTGTTTTTTCAGTTAGAATGCCAGCCAACTTTTAACCATCAAAAAATAAGACGAACTGATATGAGTTTACTACCCCATATAGAAGTTGAAACCCAATCCTCACCAGACGCCTCGGTAATTTGGCTGCATGGCCTGGGGGCCGATGGTAATGATTTTAAGCCCATCGTGC
>JBPEWV010000097.1:0-6249 GCA_052032335.1 Pleionea sp.
TTTTGATGACGCCGAACCAGAGCTACCACAGTCGGTGCGTCAATTAATGCATAATAATTTGACTGAAGCTATCGACGATCGAAACGATATAACCATCAATGAGTTTTGCGTTGGTAACAGCCTGGTGCTAGCCGAAGCGGTTGCTCAATCCTGTAAAATACCCACCCGGTCAATTATTGAGCTTAATTCGACACTTGATGAGAGTTTTAGACGAATAAAGAGTATTCTTGATTCTAATACCCCTGGATTGCACCTATTTCACGGAGAGTCTACTTTGGAGCTCCCATCCAGTGCAGGTATTGGAGGGAGAAATCTGCACCTTGCGCTGAAAATGGCCGAGTATCTGAGCGGCATTTCGGAACGTAAAACCTTTATTGCAGTGGGAACTGATGGAGTTGACGGCAATTCAAGAGTTGCCGGTGCCTTAGTTGATAATAACAGTTGGAAGGCAATGGTGGAAAAGGGCATTGACCCGAAACTACAGCTCGAGCAATTTAACAGCTATACTGCCTTAAATGCGATCGATGCAGTGATCGAATGGCCGGCAGGGCGGACTAACGTTCGCGATCTGATCGTGTTAATAATCGAATAACGCCATTGATGACGACTTTAAACGGGTGTGTATGCATAATCAAATTAACTCCATTCAAAAGACGCTCAACTCAATTGTTTTAGGTAAGGAAGGTGAAGTTGAATTAGCCGTGGTTTGTCTACTCGCTCAAGGACATTTGCTGATCGAAGACTTACCGGGCATGGGAAAGACCACTCTGGCCCATGCGATCGCTCGTGTGTTCGGTCTTGAGTTTCAGAGAATACAGTTCACATCTGATTTATTACCCGCCGACATTACAGGCTCTGCCATTTACGATAAGAACGAGCAAGCCTTTCTGTTTCATCCGGGCCCAATCTTTTCTCAAGTCATTTTGGCTGATGAAATCAATCGCGCAACACCAAAAACGCAAAGTGCGTTGCTCGAAGCGATGGAAGAGCAGCAGGTGACCATTGAAGGAGAAACGCGTCAGCTTCCGAACCCATTTTTCGTCATAGCAACACAAAATCCATCTCATCAGGTGGGAACCTATCCATTGCCCGAATCGCAGCTGGATCGTTTTTTAATTCGCTTATCGTTAGGCTATCCGCATCCAGAAATCGAGAAATCGCTGTTGCTCAATGGTGATAAAAGGGCAACAGCAAATCGGGTAGAAGCTCAGATAGCTCCGGATCAACTCGCTTCAATGCAAGAGAACGTCTCAAAAGTTCAAACCAGCGAAAGTTTGATCGAGTATATTTTAAAATTAATTATTGAATCGAGACAATCGCCGGAATTGGTACACGGTTTATCACCGCGCGCCGGCCTCGCATTGACTCAGGCGGCAAAAGCGGTAGCCTGGTTGCATCAAAGAGATTACGTCATACCAGAAGATGTGCAAAAAGTATTTGTTTCTGTGGTAGGGCATCGTTTAATGACGACAGGTCAAAGTCAATTATCAGGAAATGATGTCGCAGAAAGTATTCTTCAAAATACCGAAGTTCCGCTTTAAACGGTTGAACTATGTCAATTTCAGCTTCCATTGCCAATAAAATTCAATCGTGGCAACTGTCGAGGTCGCCTCGGGCGAAGTCTGTTGAGCTAACACAAAGAAACACCTATATATTTCCAACTCGTTATGGCTTTTTATTGCTGGCAACCGTGTTGTTGATGGGCGTTGGAGCAACAAATTATCAGAATAATCTGGTCTTCGTGGCCACCTTTATTACCATTACGCTTGGTTTGCTTTCGATTTTGTTAACCTTTTCTAACTTAGTCGGCTTAAGAGTCACGGCCCATTCATCGGCCCCGGTTTACCAAGGGCAAAGCGCCACAATTTCGTTTACCGTGTTATCTGAGAAAGATCATTACGCCATAAGTTTGGGCATATTGGGAGAAAACTTACATACCATTGATGTTATTGGGCGTTCAGAAAATAGAGTCGATCTCAATTTTTTTTGCAATCAACGCGGTGTGTATCAGGTCCCCAGAGTTCGCTGTCAGACTTTGTATCCATTTGGTTTTTTACAGGCTTGGAGTTGGCTTTTTTTTGATTCGGAAGTGGTGGTTTATCCTAAACCGATTTGCCCTGAATCATTGCAGACTGAAGAGGTTAGTAGCGGCGATGAGCACGATGAAATATTTCGTGATGGCAACGAGGATTTTTACGGATTGAAGGCTTATCAAAAAGGCGACTCAATGTCGAGGATTCACTGGAAAAGTTTTGCGCGTGGAAAAGGACTGCAAACAAAGCAGTTTGTTGATTATCAATCGGATCCAGACATTTTTGATTTTGATGCCTATGTAAACGTTGATACTGAAACGCGTTTATCTTTTCTTTGCTTTCAATGTCTCGCTGCGCACCGTGAGAGTGCTCATTATGGATTGAAATTGAAGCAAACGACAATCTCTGCTGATTATGGTGACGAGCACTTGCATCGTTGTTTAACCGCACTCGCCAAGTTTCAATCATAAGGTTTAGCAATGTTAATGTTACCGGAAACTCAACGAGTCATTCAATTAAGCGACCGATCGTTTCTCGTTGTTATTCAGCTGATAGTCCTTTTTCCGCTTTTCTGGTTTTTGCCAATAGGCGCAACATTATTGGCCGCCTTGCCGTTGTCCTGGGTTTTATACGCGTCTTATCGTAAACAGAGTGCCGATATGAATCGTTGGCTTTTAATGGCCATCAGTATTCTTGCTGGGATTATCGTATTTCTTCAATTTGGCACGTTTCGTGGTAAAGACGCAGGTGTGTCCTTATTTGTTGTGATGTACAGTCTCAAGATATTGGAGTCGAAAAAATATCGCGATTTAAACTTGTTATTGACACTTGGCTTTTTCGTTCACTCCATGACCTTTTTGTTTACCCAGTCTTGGCTAGCCGTCGTTTATATGTTTTTCGCCTACGGTGCAATTGTCTACAGTCTAATGCGTTTTAATGCGATCAAGAGACAGGGCATTTCATGGAAGGCAAGTGGTAAATTATTGTTGTATTCACTACCCATTGTGATTTTATTGTTTTTATTCTTTCCTCGATTGCCGGGCCCGCTGTGGAAGATGCCCAATCAAAATGTCGCTGGTTCGGGCGTAACCGATTCGATGACACCGGGTGATATAAACGCGTTGAACTTGTTGGATGGGCCAGCATTTCGGGTTAAGTTTGAAAATAATTCTATTTCAACCAGTGAAATGTACTGGCGAGGACTGGTGTTTGACGATTACGATGGATTTACATGGCGGTCATCAGACGCAAATTTGAACATTGACCCACAATTAGAATTTTCAGAAGAGTCAAAACAATCTTACACCATAACGCTTGAGCCGACTCGTCAGCGGTGGCTATTTGCATTGGATGTTCCACAATCGACAACACCGGGAATTAAAATAAACTCGGATAGGACCATTTCTGCTCCGTTTAAAATTGAAGAGCGAATTCGTTATCGAGTTACCAGTGACACTGGTGCCGTGATAAAACCTCCTCTATCAGAAGCGCAGAGGCAACAAAATCTGCAATTACCGGAAGATAATAATCCTCAAGCTCGTCAATGGGCCGAAGCTCAGTTTGAAAATATTGGCACAGCACGCGAATTTGTGGCCTTTTTATTGCGTCATATAAATACTGAACCATTTTACTACACTTTAACTCCGCCAATAATGCAAGAAAATATGGTCGACGATTTTTGGTTCGATAAACAACAAGGCTTTTGCGAGCATTACGCGGGAAGTGTGGCTTTTATGTTGAGAGCGGTTGGTGTCCCCGCAAGGGTTGTCGTCGGTTATCACGGTGGCGAATTTAATCAGGTGGGGGAGTATTATTTGGTGAGACAACGCGATGCGCATGCCTGGCTTGAATATTGGCAAGATGATGCCGGTTGGGTTCGCGTTGACCCAACGTCGGCTATAGATCCTTCTCGTATTGACGACAGTCTTCTGGAAGAAGTTGGAAGTCGAGGGTTTCTATTCGACGCCTTACCGGACGCTGCACAGTTTCAAGTTGGCGTATTCGATTATATGGCGCAATGGATGGATAATGCAGAAAGCTTCTGGCAAGAATGGGTTATCGACTTTAATCAGTCGCGTCAGTGGAGTTTAATGAAAAACTTCAAGTTGGACAAAGTGCCTTCGAGCTTAGTTCACTTGTCGATATTGATACTGGTGGCTGTCGCTATTTTACTTATTTCCAAACGGTTGAGTCGTCAGCCTGGGTACAAAGACAAAGTGGGCGAACTTTATGGAGTATTACTAAAAAAGCTGGCCCGGCGCGGTTTGTCCAAACAACCATCAGAAGGCAGCCAAACCTTCATTCAAAGAGCCATATCAGAGCGACCAGATTGGCGTGACAGGTTAGGCCCAATATTAAGGGACTATCAACAATTGAGGTATCATCCCTCGAATCGATTAGAGCCAGTTATATTAAAGCGCTTTAAAAAATCGGTCAGAAATTTACGACTCGATTAGTCAGAGAAGATTAACGCCTGAGTGTGTCATAAGGGTTGTATTTTGCGATATAATGCCTTTTTCAAGAATTGTTGTTAGCACGTCATGGATATATCCCCTGTTCAAGAGTTTTTAAAATGTCCGACTCCGGAAGCCTGGCTTAATGAGGCCTTACAGAACATGCCAGTCTTACTCATTGATCATGCTCGCTGTGAAAAGAAAGCGGCATCGACTGCATTGAGTCTCATGTTCAAGTTTCCTGAGCGGCAGTCATTGCTGCACAAACTTTCTCGTCTCGCACGTGAAGAGCTGCGCCATTTTGAGCAAGTGTTTGATTTGATGCGCGAACGTAACATTCAATATCAGCATTTGTCGGCCTCGCGATACGCCGCCAAGTTACGCGAACCCGTGAAATTGGGTGAAGAGAGTGCATTGATCGATGTACTGATCATTGGTGCTTACATCGAAGCGCGATCGTGTGAACGTTTTGCTGCATTAGCACCGGTGATTGAACCGGTAGATCCTGTATTGGCGAAATATTACCGCTTTTTATTAAAGTCCGAGAGTCGTCATTTTATGGATTATCTTGCGTTGGCGGAAGAATATTCAAAAGAACCCATCACAGAGCGTGTTGAGTTTTTTGGCGAACTCGAAGCGGAACTGATTCAATCAACCGACTCTGTTTTTCGTTTCCACAGTGGGGTTCCGGCCTAGTTACTTTGGGGTGAGCAAACTTTAACCATTGTAATATCATCATCATTGCTGCAGTCACCTGCATCAAAGCGAAAAGATTGCAGACAACCGTCTTTAAATTCAAGGTATTGACCTTCTTGCCCCCAGTCACTCAATACAATTCGGTAACGTCCGTTGTTGCGATGCGTCGCAGGCCGATGCGTGTGACCGTGTATCAAATATTGAACTTGATGGGCGTCGAATATTGAATTAACTGTTGAATTATTGACGTCCATGATTTCGTTGGTTTTTTCAGCCGTGGCCTGCTTACTTTGTTGTCGATACTGATTGACGATGGCCAATCGCTTTTCAATGGAAAGCGACAAAAATTCCGATTGCCACTTTTCTGTTCTCACTTCTGACCGAAACGCCTGATACGCTGCATCGTCGGTGCACAGTGTGTCGCCATGACACAATAAAACTTTGCGGTCATTAAGCGCAATGGTTGCATATTCATTAAGCAGTTGCAGCCCCGCCAGTTGCGCAAACTGATGACCTAGCAGAAAATCCCGGTTGCCATGGCAGAAAAATATTTGCGTACCGGATGAGCTAAGTGATTTCATTTTTTCCGTCAACTGGATAAGCCAGTCAGGCAGGTAATCGTCGCCAATCCAGACTTCAAATAAATCACCCAAAATATATAAGTGCGATGCGCGTGGAGCATAACGCTCTAGATAAACCTCGAACAGCCGCAACAGGTGCGGCTGTTCTTCGCATAAGTGCAAATCGGAAATAAAGTGTTGAATCATGTTTAATCTTTCAGTTCTACCGATTCAATCACTATGTCATCTTTGGGTACGTCGGCGTGTCCGCCCATATTACCGGTAGCAACGCCTTTCATTTGGTTAACCACCTCCATTCCAGAGCTGACTTTTCCGAAGACGCAATATCCCCAACCCTGAGGGGTCTCACTTTTATGATCCAGAAACTTATTGTCGGCCACATTGATGAAGAACTGACAGGTTGCTGAGTGAGGGTCCATGGTGCGCGCCATGGCTAACGTTCCTGCTTCATTTGAAAGTCCGTTGTTGGCTTCGTTTTCCACTGGA
>JBPEWV010000098.1:0-51994 GCA_052032335.1 Pleionea sp.
TTTCGTCAATGCGAAACTCCACCATGGCAACACCGTGCCAACCCACATGCTGCAATAATTTTTCCGAAATATCTCGCAACTGATGGTCTATGTCGCGGCTTTGACATAAAACACTGACACCCCCCTGAGGAGGTTTCTCTCGTAATCGTTGATGACAAAATTCAGCAACACGATTGCCGTTATCAAATAAACAGAAATAACCCTCGCCATGCCCTTCGATGAACTCTTGAAGCATAAAACTGTGGTTATCAAAATAATCGTTGCTGAGTAAGATATCCTCAAGTTGCTGGCGTGAATGAGCAATTTGCACTTGTGTCGATAGCCAATTCTCGCCTGTCCAGATATGAGACAAACTGGGTTTTACGACCAGCGGGAAACTGGAAAGTTTTGAGCAATCCACATCCGATCTGCTCTTATGATAGCTGGTGCCAGGAATTCGAATGCCCAATTCGCTCGCTAACGCCATTAAAGCGGACTTATTAGCCAGCTGCATCACCACTTCATAAGGAGCAAATGGTATCCTTACTTCTGTCAAAGACGCTGACGACATGACGAGCAGTTGACTGGTGGTTTCTGTGCAGGGAAATATATAGTTGTAATCATTGTCGCGATTTTGCTGTTCAATCCAGTTTAAAAATTCCTTAGGATCGGTCTTTTCGTCTGGGCATTGCAACGTCGCGAAACAAAATTTTGAAGCGCCACTGATCGACTCACTCAGCTTACTTGCAACATGAACTTCGACATTGGGATCTTTCCCCAGCGAGCGAGTGACTGCCAAGGCGCTGCGCTGCTCTCCATCGAGTACAAGTATTTTTATCATGATGACTCGCTCACCGTTGTGAAGGTTTCCAACGCGTAATTCGCTTGCCGCGTACAAACATAATCAGTGCATGAAATATCGCCAGATTTACCTGAGTAAAAAAGTAAACGATTTTTATAAGCGTATTTTCTCTCAAGTTTTTTGACAGCCAACCAGTTAATGCAAGACTATAAAAGCTTATCTGGCCTACTAGTAAGATTAGGTAAAGAGCTGACTCATTCGCAAGCGAGAAATTCATAGGAAGCAACAGCACTAAGAAGATAGGAACCAGCCAACGCATCAGTTTGTGACTAAAAACCATGAATGAAAATACACCGAAACGCAATGGATTCAAAACCTTTCGCTTAACAGCAAGAGCCGCCATACCTCGCAGAACGGTGCGAAGTTTCCGTTGATACTCTTTAGTTTCGTCCGCTATATTCGGGTAGAAACCTAAAAGGTTGGGAACAGTGACGGCCGCCATTCCTTGTTCCACGCACGAGAGTGCGGTATTGAAGTCACTGGGGACTGTGATATCCCAATTACTGCAGATCTCTTGACGAGCGGCAAAGAATGAACCACTCAATCCGACAAGTGATTTCACTTCACTCTCTTGCTTTCTTAACCACATTTCGTATTTTACGTAAGCGCCTTCTCCTGCAACCTCACCATTTTTGGTTATAAAGCGATCTTCACTGGATAGCGCTCCAACTGAGGGATCTTGAAAGGCTTTTGCGATGATTAAGAGAGAATGCGATTCAATGCGAGTACTGACGTCGGAAAATACAAGAATGTTGCCTTGCGCTTTTTCAATAGCCGCACGTTGGGCATTTTCTTTTCCCTTCTGCTCGACAACTTGAACAAGCTTTACACCTTTATCTGAGTAGCGCTCGACAATCAGGTTGGTATCATCAGTCGACCCATCAGAAGCGACTATTATCTCAAGCTTCTCCGGTGCATATTCTGCGAGAAGAGTGTTATCTAATTTTTCGGCTATTCCTGCCTGTTCATTGAAAGCAGTAATAATAAATGACATCGTGGGGAGTTCAGCTTTATTTTGCTGCGCCTCGACAATACCAATTTGTCTTCTTTTTGGAAGAAGCTTCAGCACAATGGGATAGAGAAAGTAGCTATAGCTAACACCGAAAGCAACAATCCAAAAACTCAGTTCTAGCCACATCTCAAACTCCTCAAAGAGACACATCTCGTTGTTTCATGGCATCTCGAATGATTGCGGTCCACTCTTTGTACCCTTGCTGAGTCAAATGCACCCCGTCACCGTTATGAAAGTCAGATTTCAATTCGCCTTCTTTGTCAGCCATTTTTGTATGAACATCAATATAACTGATATCGTATTTCTGCGCGAGCTGATCCAACCGCTTATTCAATTCGATAATTCTCTTTGGCCATCCTATCCAACGATTGACCTCTTCAACAGGTAACACGCCATTAAGAAAGATGGGCTTATTCTTGGGCAGTCGCTGTATAATCGCTTCAACATTTTCAACAATGCCATCATTGTCTCGGCCGCGCCAAAAATCGTTAATTCCAATACAAATAAATACAGCTTCTGCATTATCTATATGTGCGTATTGCTCAAGTCTTTTTTTCAATCCATAAGTGGTATCTTGACTGATTCCATAGTTAACGCCACGCTGCGTAACTTGGTCTAACGGCATCGCTTCAGTCAAACTGTCACCTAAAAAAAAGACGGGGTTTTCTGGTAGTTCATTGACTTCTAATAAGTGTCGCTGAAGTGATTTATGATAGTGTTCGGTTAGCTCTTGCTCGAGCTCACTTTGCTCAGAGCTGCACGCAATGGTGACGAAAAACAGACAAAGTCCCAGTAATCTAATCATATTCAACGTTTCCCGGTAATCTTTCTTGCAAACTTGATTGAAGGTTTCTCGACACCAATATAACTTAGCCAGGAGATTAATAAAGTGCCCAATCCTGTTATCACGAAAAAGCTCATCAGCTTTAACCAGTAACTGGTTATTCCCAGCTGCAACAAAACAACAACACTTAAGCAAATAAATAAGCTGTGGTACAAGTAGATGCTGTAAGAAATTTCACCTAAAAATTCCAGTCCAGAGGTGAATCGATTGGGTTTCAGTTTTTGAAAATCGGTAAACAGCACAACCGACACTAGAATACACGCCATAATGCCAAACATATTGGTCTTGATTCCGATAATGGGAAGTTTTTGAACCCAGGATGGAAGGTTGTCATATGATTGATTTAATACGCTCAGAGTGACAAGAATTAAACAAGATAATGCAATACCAGCAATAGGGTTAATGCGAAAATTCGGTAACACATGTTTGTACAAATAGCCTAACCAAACTCCGACACAAAAGGTATAAGCAAGCATTAACGTCCAGGCATTATCTATCAGTTCTCGAACGGGCGTGTGTAACAATCCATATATCAGCGCGGCAAATATTAATGGCCCCATTACCTTGACGTATCTGAGACTCAATATTAGCAAAGGAAAGAGTAAATAGTATTGAAACTCAATCGGTAACGACCAGTATACAGCATTGAACTTGCCATACGGCCCTGTGATATTAAACGTGAAGGTCAGATAACTAATTATATCTGTGAATGTATAAGAATTATCAATATGCGCTTCAACCCAGAAACCTTGAGTCGGAATAGAATATAAATTGGCAAATATCGGATTGAATATTAGGTAAATACCTAAAGAACAGACAAACGCTGGCCAAACTCTAAAAAAACGTTTAGTAAAAAAGAACGATAAACGATTTGATTTATCAAAGTCCTGGTGGTTCAAGTACAAAGTTGCACCGCTTAAAACAAAAAACAACAATACACCAAAATCACCAAAATCAATCGCCAATAACCAATCTGGATCAACACTGGGGTCTTCGCCGGTATAACTTGGTGTTAATGCGCGTCGTATGTGATAGACCACAACAGCAAGTGCGGCAAAGGCTCTTAACCAAGCGAGTTGAGGCAAAAACACTTTTCCAGATTGCATTAGACAATTTCCCTCTGAGACCTTATTCGATCTCCGTATCGCTGCGTTATATGGGCATTAAGTAATGCCATAAGCCGCTGTCTTGAAGAACTTTTAGAGAAAGTATGGTCGGCATTCTTGATCATATCGCAGGTTAAAGACTTGTTTCGGGTTAACTTTTTGTAGGCTTTTTTGGCATAAAACCTTAGCATTGCGAATCCAGGATCGCCTTCAGCAAAAAAATACGTCTGTTGAACTTTTCGGCGCTGAATTCTAAACAAAGTACGATTTATATCTGCGTTAATCGTCCATTCTTTTTCCTGCGATCCATCAGTTGTTTGGTTGACCGGTTGTTTAGCGAAAAATCGCTGTTGTACCGTTTTTATGATCGGCCGTATATCAACTTCTCCTCTGAATAGTTTACCCCAGCGACGCCAGTCTTTCATCGCGTTCAAATACCAGTTCCAATGTCCAAATACCAACGATGGTGAGTCGTTAATTTTCATGCCTTTTTGCCAGAAGAAAGTTAACGGATTGATCATTATAGACTCTTCGATGGATAGACTTGTGGCTTCGGCAGCACATTTCATGCTGTGATAAGCTCCCGAGCAAAGCCCGATTAGTATGATTGGTTTATTCGCTAGTTGCATCAACTCTAGGATTTTGACTATTTCATGAGTGGCCTTGTCGGGATAAGGTAGGTTTTCTTGTCCGTCATTCGTCGCTGGTGACTCACCTAAACCGGGCAAGTCGACTCGGACGGAATTAAATCCGAGCGAGGCAAATTGACGAGACAGCAATACGTATAGGCGGTGTGGACCAACCTGATGGTTACTGCCAGAATTTAGGAACACAAATGTCGGCAAATCGGAGTTCGATGCCAAAGCCTGTGTATGAATGGCAAAATAACGCCCCTTATCGATGTAGCAGTCTTGGAATTCACCGCCTTGTACGAGAGCCAAACTTGTCTCTGAAAAGAAGGTTTGTGAACACTGAGTCGATTCGTTTTGACCTGTCGATAGATAAGAGACAATCGACTGATTACTCTTCTTTGCGAGTTGACTTTGGTGCGCATCAACGAGTAAATCTATAAGTTCACTTTGCTCGTCAACGGTAACTTCGATATCGGCAAATTCACTCAAATGATCTTTCAACTTATTGATCTGTCGTTTTTGGCCGTCTTGAAGTAAAAGTACCCGTTCGCAATGGAACCTCAATTTTAGAAGATCGATATTTGCAATGAGCTCTGCGGATTCTGCGTCTATGGTCCATCCCGAAATTTCAAGTAACTCGGGTGACTCAATTGCTTGCTCTGATGCCTGAGTTAACATTTTAATTTCGCGAATAAACTTTTTGCCACTTACTATTGGCGACCATAACACCAATTTATTGATCGCTACTCGGTTTGAAGCCAAAGCGGCCAAGGTTGCACCAAACCTTAATCCAATCAAATTAATTTTTTTCACCCCAGACTGCGTTAGCTTTTGCTGCAAGCTGGTAAGACTGACGATCATCGATTCAAGTTGACTGATTCCTTTGCTCGCATCCATCGAATTACCAAAGCCAAGATAATCGATCGTTATCACCCATTGATTCTGAGCCGCCAATTGCTCAGCTAATACCTTTAAATTGCGATAACTGTTGTTATAGTCTGAACCGACGGGCGGACAAATGATAGTGACTTCTGAAAAGTTTTTAGCTGTCCCATGAGGCTCAGAAGATAAAAATCGTGAGATGCAAAAAATCTGGCCATACCCAGTTTCATGAATGAAGCACTGTTTGTTAATCATTTTAACCAACCTAATAATCGATGCACGATAAATCGGTTTAAATTGAACTCTCGCCGAACAACAATTGTGCCACTGGAGTGCTGAATGAGTATTTCTTTTCGCTTAAACTCAACCTGATCGTGCAATTCCGGCTGGCTGGCTTCTATATAATGAGACAATTTCCAATGAAAGGCTGGATCGGGTTTATTTGGTAAAAGAGCAGTGTGCCACTGCTGATTGGCGTGCATCACGTGCCATAATCGTTGTATTGATATTTCCGAGTCCATTAGCATGGCATGATATTGCTCATCCGACACTCTCCCGGCGTAGGGCGTTGGGCTATTTTCAGGTTGCGTCGTCGCGTCGACCGGAGAAGCAAACTGATTTAAAAACTGAATGACTGTGGGCAATGCGAGCTCTGAAACCAATCGACGCTCTAACTGCTCTGCGTCAGTACCATAATCGATTGTGATGGATCGTTGCTCTATGATTTTTCCGGTATCAATGCCGGAATCAATCCAGTGCAAAGTAACACCCGCCGTCATATCTTCATCATAATACATCCAAAAAAATGGATTTGAGCCACGGTACTTAGGCAACAAAGTAGGGTGAATATTTATTGAACCGTATTTAGGCGCTTTAAAAACAGTCTCTGGCAAAATAGGTGCTTGGTGAGACAGCAATAAATCGGGCTTTAAATCAGAGATCCATCTTGCAACAGACTCGACACTGTGCTGGTTGTATTCTAAGTAAGGAATTTTCTTAACCGTCGCAAAGTCTTTCAAGCTAATGTAAGTCGGGCGTCCTTTAAGCATTCGATTAGTAGTAACCAAAACACGCTTTAACAGGTTTTTTATGCTCGTATCACGGGACTCAATAACGCCAACAATATTTAGCCCTGAGTGATGAAGGGGTTCGATAATTTCAAGGTTTGTATTGGCGAATACCAGAACTCGTAATTGTTCGGCATTTTTACTCATGGCTTGTTCCTTCAGCGTATTGTTCTTCCAGATACTCAGTTACTGAGTTTATCATACGAATCATCGGTACGTACTTGCTAAACGTATGATCGGCACCGGGTATTCTAATCCGCTTTAAACTACCACGCGCCTCTAACTTGGAGATAGACTGCCCGCCCAACAACTTTATAATTTCGTTCGCTGGATCTTGCTCGCTCAGTACAAAAGTAATTTTTCTATTATTTTGAGCTATGTAAAGAAGATCATGGCTTAATTCATCTTGAATCGAATCGACATTGTTAAGTTGCCGCCGAGACATTTGATTTGTCAGTTTTTTCGCAACCGATCGCGCCTTTCCTGCGATAATTTTGTTAATGTACCTAAAATTGACTTTTCCCGATATTAGCTTTTTCCATTTCTGGGGATTTTTTAATTGCTGACTGTAGTATAACCAGCCACCTTCTTGCTCGGCCAAATTCACTGTTTCAGCAGAAGCCTCTGCAACATAAAATTGTTCTGGATTGATAATTAGACTGTCAATGATCGCATCGTCTTGATTTCTAAGAATGGCATTATAAGCATAAAAGGCACCACTGCTCAGACCCGCTACAATAAATTTCTTATAACCTTGTCGCTTCAATAAATCGATCATTTCATAAACATAAGGCTCAATATCTGGCAGATGCTCTTTATTCTCCAACTCCGGAGATCCTGAAATACTATCGCCAAGTCCGGGAATATCCATACGAAGGCAAGGGAAGCCTTTCCCCGCAAGTTGGCGCGCCAATAAAACGTGTAGGCGATTCGAGCCAACTCGGTGAATCGCACCCGAATTTAATAACACAACACATGGGCGATGCGATACTCCGTTATCGCCTGTTTTCGTTAGAATTGCGAGTAAATTCGACGACTTTGATTGCAGAACGCACTCGATAACTTTCGAAGGCGTCTCACTTTTTGTAGCGCTATAGTCCAGATACTCAGGATGAATATAACCTAAGGAGCACTTTGTGTGTTGCCTAAGCCCCTTAGTTTCGACGTTTTCAAGTTGTCGAACTGTCGAAGTGAGATCGATGGTGGCGCCAGGAGGTTTTCGCAAGTTAGAAACCAACTGCTGAAAGCTCTGATGCGGAACTCGGGTATCTTCGGCAAGCTTCAACATGTCGCTCGAGCCAGGCAAGCGCATGAGCTCAACAGGAAACTCCTGCTTTAGCCAAGTGTCTATGAATTTGGGTTGTCGCTTGGCGTCGTCTCGAGGAATAACGGTAATGCGATTGGCCATTGGTTTTAAGTTTTCAAATTCAAGTTCAGCCAACTGGGTTTGCGTGTTCGGCCAGTAAACCATACCCGCCGCTTCGAGTCGCTCAGCCTGACTGCTCGACGACGCTTGGGGAATTGAATGGCTGGCAGCTTGCAACGCTTTAATTTCTCGTAAATATCGTTTTCCGTTATCAATAGGCGCCCAAAGAGCGAGTTCTTCTACCTCGTAATCTTGACTCACTAACGCTGCTATCGACGCTCCGAACCGAAAGCCGACCAATGAAAAAGCTGTAACAGGACAATGTAAGTTAAGCCAGGCAATAGCCTGGGTCACTGAATAGGCCGCATCTTGAATTGTGCTGTCTTGCTCGGTATACCCACCGGAGTCGCCCGTTCCATAATAATCAAAACGCAAACAGGCAAATCCTTCAGAGGCAAAATAATCGGCAAGATAACGCATGCTCCGGTAAGCACTCATATAATCCAACGCAAGCGGTTGGCAAATGATGATTGCTTTGTTTAAAACTCGATTTGACTTTGGTAAATGCAGCCAACCAAATACCGGTTTATCCTCTTTGCCGAAATACAATGGAAACCGATTAACTTTCATTTCCTTGTGATCAGTCACTATTCTTTACTCTCAACTAAATTCGTAATTACTTGTTGGATAACTTTAATCGCAAGCTATCATTTAATCCGACTGCTGATAAATGTCCTTTAATTCGGCTAACATCGGATACTCTATTAAACTGCACAACTTTAGGTCTGTTTGGAAGTAGATTAAAGTAATTATCGTTGGCTTCAAATCCAGATATTAAAGCTTCGACTGCGTATATAAATCCCGTCGATTGAATGCTCAACTCCAGGGTGTCTTCTGATTTCTTTATCAACTGATAGGATAACTCGGGGGCGCCGAGCACTAACGGTATGCTATTCGGGAAATAGAATGCAGCATTAACTTCTTGACCACTCGACGTTAAAATCGCCGAAAACACGTGCACCTTCTTGGGACCAAAACGATAAACATTACAAATATCGAAGAATCGTCCTAAAATTTCTTCGACGTTTACCGTTTTATGGTCATTCGGGTTAATTTCGATCTCAATCTCATGATCAATAACCGGATTATTAAATTCATTCAAGGCAATTATGGTTAACTGGCCGTTAAAAAAGTAATTCGAGTCGTTGACCAGATTGATACATAGTCCTTGAAAAAGCTCATCGGTCACAGATACATTAATCGGTTGCCAAACACGCTTTAAATAATAGTAAGCCGCCTTCTTTTGATCGTTTGAGTCAATGAGACCCCAACCGGCACCTGGCTTTAGATCTTTGTAAAACCAGATAAGTCCACCACTATTACGGCTGTCTCGTCGACGCCATTCATCAAAAACCTGTGACATCACTTCACCAGAAGTTACGGTCGAAAGAGCGAGGTAAAGTTCAGGATCGGTGTATCGAACAGTCGAAGGATCGCAATCAAACAATTGCTGGAAGTAGAAGTCACGAATGTCATCAAAATCCCAGCCTGTGCCAGGATCTCTCGGCGTCCCCAGTTTCCAACGAGGATCGTGTATAACTGGCAAATCACCATTGAACATTTCCGTAAGTGTCGCTGCGACTGGAGGGTTTGAAAAACCTAATGTTTCAGCAGCAAAGCGAACATCGTGTCGCCTCAGTTCTAACAGACTCCTTTGATACGCTCCAATACCGTAGTAATGTGATGGACCAGCGTTTAGGTGAAAAGGCATCGCCCCACCGGATGGCGTACTGGGGAGATAGTTAATCTTTGGATTGACTTGCCGCAAGAGCTTGGGAATAACTTCATCAAAGAATGGATTGCTAGCTTCTTCTGCAGAAAATCCAAGCATACGTGCCTGTTGTTCAACTTCGCTGTTGCCGCAAATTAACGCCAAACAAGGGTACGCTGAGATTCGTTGTGCTTGATAACGCACTTCGCGACTTGCCAACGTTTCAAACATATTATCGTCAGTTGGATAATCCATATTGGCGAACATCAGATCTTGCCAAACTAGAATTCCCATTCGACTGCATGTTTGGTAGAAAAAATCCGATTGATAGTCGGCAGTACCGACCACTCGAATCATGTTCGCACCCAGCTGCTTGAGAGCTATCAATTGCTCTAGTATTGTTGATTCATCCTGATGCCAAGTTTTCGTCGAAGCGACGGTCCAGCAAACACCTCGAGAGAAAATATGTTTACCATTAATTACGAACTCAAAGTTACCGTCTGTCCTATCGATTTCGATTTGACGAAAACCCACCTCCGCCAGATCTAACTTTATTTCACCACCGTCAGTCGTCAGAAGTAAGGTCAACTTATAACAATGCGGAGTACCATGTGTATGCGGCCACCAGTACTCAATATTATCCACTTCAACTTTGTTGTTTATTCGTACTAGGTCATCACTTTGTGAAAAGTCGAGATCATACAGACATTCATTAACATCTAACTGGAGTCTCAAGAGCTTTTGATGACTAATAATATCTGCCGTTAATTCAATAACGCCCTTTGAATCAACAATATGAGTCGAAATGCACTTACTTTTAAGATAATTATTCGGCCTCAAATTAACAGAACCTAGAACACCAACGACAGAGTCATCGGGTGACCAAGCGGGAATATGTCCGAGTAAACTCGTTCTAATCCAGCGTAAACCTTGTTGTTTGACCAGCTTGGTTTTCCATCGTGGGCGCGATCGTTTCTGTTCTAGATGTCTTGAAAGAGCTCGAATACAAATCACTAATCGATTGTTCTTTAAAAAGTCACGACATATTACCTGATTCGAATAAAACATTGACTCTGACTCTAGTATTTTCTGGTCATTCATCCAGGCTTCTGCAAAAGTTGCTATTGGAGGAAAGTCAACCAAACATTCTTTACCAGAACCATAAGTCGGATCGGGAAACTCACATACTAACCACCAATCGTAAAAATTAAGATGATTGATGTATGAATCAAAAGGCGTATTTTCAAATAAATGAGTAAAACAGCCCAATGAATCGAGCTGGCAACTGATGAGATTCTCCGCTGAATCATTGAATTCATCGAGAGTGGCTAGTTGAGATGGATCAGAAACAAATACTTGCCATTGATTTAACTGAATAGCTTCAGACATAAGTTTATCAATCTGAGAAAACTAACGATTTAAGTTTTTTAGTCGCCGAGGACCACATCGCAGCCATGTTATCAATCGCTCCTAAATCAACCATTCGTTTACGATTGAGTGCTCTCGCCAATTGAAACTGATAAACTTTAGTTGCACTTGAAATACCGGAAAACTCGGTTGCAACATCAGAATATTTTTCGTCATCAAGCCATTGCAAATAGTTTGCCGCTAATTCGAAGCATGCCCCGAATTGACGAAAAGTTACGAACGCATATTCATGAAACGTATCAATAGGTTGCTCAATCAACCAAGTGAAATCGCGCTCGAATTGATGGCGAAACTTATCAAAAGGGTTGGTCTTCGGTAACTGCGCCATTTGTCTGATTAAAATAGATTCAGACTTTTCACGCAGACTTTTTCCATCGAGCTTTTTCATTTGATTAAGCTTTACAAACTCAACATAGGGAGCCAAAGTCGGTTGATGACTGGCATCCGGTAATGCAAATACTTCGATAAAATCTTTACCCGTTAATTCATAGTACCCTTGAGCGTGAAAATAACCGAGAATCTGATTTTTACGATCGATTTTGTTAACCGAGACCGTCGATTTTACGTGCTCTCTTTGATAGGCTGTTCCTGCGGTATCCGGCAAAAACATAGAGTCCAGCTCAACTAAAACAGGACGCTTTAACTTAACTTGCTCTTCAACGTTGTCGAGCAATGTTTTCCATATGACTAACTCTTGAACTTCCAAGCCATATAAATCAAATAGGTCGTTAAGTTGAAATTTAAAGAACGTCCACTGATCACCTTCAAAGTCGGGGGTGATTGAGAAGGCCATCGCAGCCATCGGATCAAGGCCCAATGCATGCAGTTGTTCAATCCAAACATCGACATAACAGTTTGTCTCTGCCCAGTCCCGCTCTTGCAGATGTATTGTATGGCGCTGATAAGATTCAGGCGTTAGATCGAGCACCTGATGCATAACTATAATTCCAGTTGTTGTTTAACTTCTGACGGCCAACGTTCCGGATCAAAGCCATGAGTTTTCAATAAAGCAAGAGTGATTCTCTCTAAGCCAAATCCAATACAGGCAGTGTGAGCATACTCACCGTCTTCAGTTGTGATATTAAACTCTTTTCCAAAATGATCTAAGTGACAGTTACTTGATGAAATTGCAGTCAGTTTTTCTTCACTCGCAACGGCTACTACCAACTCGAACTTTAGTTCCTGTTCCTTTTGCGTGGCAGCCATCACCTTCCCACCACGACCAAAAAACGGATCGTTAGCAAGCTCAGCTTTGACAGGCAAGCCTAAGGAGTTCAACATTTCCTGACCTTTATTTAACCAGAAGTCTCGGTGCGCGTGTGCTTGCTCTGGCGTTCCAAGGCGAACGTATTCTCTTTGTCGAAAGATCTGCATTCGCGCAGGATCAGGCGACGGTTCGTGTCGAAATACAAACGAGCGCAAATCCACCAGACGACCTTCACTTGGTAGCACAGTATTAGCCGCAGTAGGATAGAGAGGGTAGCATGCAGCGGGAATCATCATTACATCGGCTGGAGCTAAACATCGAGTCCAGTCGTCACCTTGTTTCATCTTGTCTACCATTTCCAGATGCTCTAATTGCGATCCTTTAAAGGTATGAATCGACCCCATCAAATCTGGCATGGTTTCTATGTGGTCAGTAGACAGATAAGTTTGCCGGTTTAAAATAGGCGGAAAGCGTACCACTTCGGGATTTAAATCGGCACCTGCACGTGTAACAAACCGTTCGAACGCCTCAATAATGCCTTCAAAAGTACCACTTAATCCATAAACACCTTGAACACCAGACTCCAAAAGTAGCCCTGCTTTAATTAATTCGGTTCGATACTTATCGTAAGAAGCTTCCAACTCTCCATGTAGATTACACATTGTATTACTCCTTATGCATCACCGCTAATGACGAGTTATGCATGATTATTCGATCATTATTAACCATTAAAGACGCACCATAAGCATCTCGGATATGCCTTGTTAAAGATAACTCATGATTATTACGATAACTCGCAATACCACAAATCATCATGGACTGACCCACAATATCGATTAGCAACTTTGAACTGTTGATTTTTAAGTTATTGGTTCGGATGGTAAAACCAAAATTAGTAAACGAATCGCCATCGTCTTTATCAAGTAAACCCTGATAATCTTCAATCGCTGCATGAACGTTGTTGCGCATGGTATGCAATTGGGTTTCAACCTCAGCCAGACGTATCGACGAAATCGGTGGCATATTCGGATTTTTTCGCATCGCATTCTTAGTAAATTGCCGAGCTTTGCTAACCGCTGACGCAGCAATACCAGACCACAAAGATGCCCATACGATATGGGAAAAAGGGTGCATCGTTTGACTGAGTATTTCGGTAAAGGGAACAGGGGTTATCTGATTGTCTGATGCGTTCGCATTGACTATATAACCGGAGCTGCAGGTACCTCTAAATCCCAAAGTGTCCCAGTCAGAGATCGGTTCAACTTGATACTGACTTTTACTAACTAACACTCCAACTTGATCGCTTTTTGCAGCATCTGGACTGCGGCGTGCAGTAAGCAATAGGTCGTCAGCTGAATCCACGTAGGAAATTACGGGGGCCTTCTTCTCGAGAGAGAATTTACCATTGTCGACTTCTACGGCACAAAAACTCGACAACAAATCACCGCCTTTGCCGATTTCCGTAGTCGCTGAAGCGATCAGTCTTTGCTCTTCTACCAACGACTGAATGTAGTTTTGAAAGTAATCTACTTCCATACAATGATGAACAAGGCAGGCAACTTGAATTTTATGCATGGCATAAACCATGGCTGTAGAGCCACAATAAGTACCCAGCACCTCACAAACTTTACTCACTTGGCGTAAGCTCAAACCCAAGCCGCCACGCTCTCGTGGCACATACGCACTCATTAATTTGAGCGACTTGAGAGCATCAATGCCTTCTTTGGGGAACCTGGCTTTTTCATCCACGTCCGTCGCAGCTGGAGCTATAATTTCAGCGCCGATGCTACGAATTTCACTTATTAGTTGATCGAACTCACTTTCATTTACCACTTGATTGGCCATGTTCAACTCCTTGTAAGGTTTGGCTACTCCAATAGATCCTCAACGGTATCCGCGATTGCCTCAATGCTTCCGAATGTCTTTCTACTTAATGCTGAATCTGGAAACTCGATATCAAACTCGTCTTCTAAAGCTAACATCAAACCAACTGTTGCCAATGAAGTTAAACCTGCTTGATAAAGATCACTGCTATTTTCCAAGGAGTTAACAGGAGTTGTCAGTCGACCGTGGGTGGATAGGATTTCCCTAACTTTTTCAATTGCCATAGTAAAGCCTTTCGAGGTCCTTCTTAAAAAGTATATTATAATTTAATTAGTCAGCAAATCCTAGTCTTAAGATGATCGACCATTAAAAATAACGGCAAAACTTAGCTTGGTGGGATGTGAAATTTCAAGGCTTCCTTGCAGGTGTCTGATATTACGCTTTAATCCTCTACCTGAAAGGAGCTCACCGACGATGTTTGGCTTTCAATTCCAAACTGATTAAACGCTAAAACGGCGTAGTAATAGGTTTCTCCAACGGTTAGGTTTTCGAGTAAGGCGTCGCTTCTTGAGGCGTCAACTATCCAGTATTGGTTCAAGTTGTTCTCTGATTGACCGAGTAGAATTTTGTATCCTGCCAGATCATTTAAGTTTGTGCCGTCTGTATTAAGAGACGGTGGTATCCAGCTGACGGTGGCTACGCCCTGTGAAATATTTACGGTAATTTGAATTGAGTCTTCAGCGGTTTCACCGTCAGAATCTGTAATATTCGCCGAGATAACGTGCTCTCCCGAACGTAAATTGGTGGTAAATTGCGCCCCAGAACCAAGTACGCCGTCTAAACTGGAGTTCCATTCAATAAACTCGCTAATATCCCCATCTTCTGCATCTTCAGAACTTGCCCTAAATGTGATTTCAGTTGCATCCGAAAACAACTGACTGCCATCAGGACTCAAAATCGAGATGCTTGGCTTAGCATTGGCGGTTCCATTGGACCCATTATCGTCATCATCAGGCGCGACTTTTCCCGACTCTGAGCTACCACCACAGGCACTCAGTATGGAACAGATTAAAATGATGAACAAAACATGGTTCAATCTGACTATGCTATGCGTCATAGACCTACCTTAAAATTACAGAAACCTTCGATACAATAGTAGTATCGGCAGGACTCTAAATACTTGATGAGTATTGTCAAATGTTGCCGATTGAATCACAAGAAGTCTGTGACTCAGCGCACATTTAGTCTGTATTCAAGCGTTGGCAAGACCAACATTTTTGAATGTTTTACCCTGATTGCTCAGCTTCCGTGCTCAATGATATCGGTTTGTAATCAACCCTGATTTTCTAAACTTGCGCAATCGACTGCATAAAATCCAACTCGGCTTGCTGATAAATGGTATTGCGGTGGCTAGCCCAGAGTTCCTGTATCTTCTCCTGATTACAGACTTTTCTATCGACCAACACTCGGGTGCTGAGTTCACCTCGAGGTACAGCGCTGGGACATTTTGCATAAACGAACTCGTTGGTGATCAAGTCCATATAAGGACCGCATTTGCTGGTTGGCATAATGAACACCAATTGAAGTCCCAGGGAATCGGTTAAGTATTGGATCACTTCGCGCGAGCGTGTTTCGTCCATTTTGGAAAAGGCTTCGTCGACCAACACCATTCGTAGGTGTGACTTGCCTTCACTGAAGCGGAATGCGCTGGTAATGGCCGCGGCGCGTATGATGTAAGCAGGCGTTTCCAGCTGACCACCCGATCCGGTTCCGTACTCCGATAACGGTATTGCCGGCTTACCCTCAACTTCTTTATAGATTTCGTAACGATGGTAATTTCGGTAATCGGCAATGCGGTCTAATTCTCTGAGCGCTTTGTCTTCATCTTCGTCGAGCAGCATGCCCATCAATCGATCTCGAACTTTTTGCGAGCTCTTGGTCAGGTTCGCATCAAACAGGGTTTGCCCGTCGCCAAGGTCAGGATTGCGAATAATTTCTTCGAAGAATTTGGAATACTCTTTGTATTCGGGTAACCACTCGAAATCGAATCGGAAGGTTTCTCTATCGTCACCGAATTTATGGTATTGCAATTCATGGTTGAGCATTTCGATCTGGCGTTTACCGTCGTTGATCGCCTGGTGAATCGAATGACACAAATTACTGACAAACGCATTATTAAAACTTTCTTTTAACTTTTGCAGCTGACCGTGTTTCTCGACCAGGATATTGTTTTTCAATCGATTGTAAATGGAATCAACCTGTCGCTGTAATTGACATATGGTTCGGAACAAAGCCTGATTATATTCTCCAGAGAACACATCGTAAGCGATGGTATCACCGGGCATACTATTTTGGTTGTGTGCCTTGATCGATTCATCGAACTTGCGTTCTGCGGTATGTATTTGTGATTCCAGAGATTCTTTGTGTTGCAGTGCCAGCGCCCTATCCAGACCTGGCGCCTGCTGGTCGGCTTGCTCCAGTCTCGATTCAAAGTCGATGTCGGGCCAGTCTTCTGATATGGCTTTTAATGCCAGTTCACATTCTTCAACTTGTTGTTGTGTAGTGTCCTGTTCGTCGGCAATTTTCTTGATCGATCGCTTTAAGCTCGATAATTTCTCTTCCAACTGCCCAATCTGCTTAATCAAGGTATCTTCTTTAACTCGCAACTCTTCTTCTTGCGCTTTGAAATGATTTAATTTGTCTTCCAGCTCGCCATGGTCGCCCAAATCAATTTGCTGGATCAGATTTTCCAGTTTTTGCAGCTGTCGATGACAACCCAACATTTGCGACAGTACGTCAGCTAAATTCAGATGTTTTAATGTCTCCAACGACGACAATAATTGTTTCATCGCCAACATACGATCATTGGTCAATTGCCACTGCTCGGTTAACCGTGTCAATTCATTTTGCTTGGCGAAGGTTGCACGTTTGCGCGCCTCGATTCCAAACACCAAATCGGCGTCGTCGATATCACAACGCCACATGGAGTAATTTCCCGATGCCAGACACTCCTGAGTCACGCCGCGTCGAGTCATTTTTAGTTCTTCAGTATCGTCCACACATAAAACGGCGCCATAACTTGCGGTCAAATAATGTTTTGCCGTAGCGTGGGTAAATTCCAGTACATTGATAATTGAACGTTCGTCGAGCGACAAACGCTCGCAGTCACGATACGCTTTTTCTCCCTGAATAATACGCGCTTTGCTCGCCCGACCGGGCAGGCCTCGAATAATTCGTATGGCATCGGCTTCGTATTCTGGCTCGACAATAATCGAGAAACGAGCACCACCCATGTAGCCTTCTATCGCCGCCTGCCAACGTTTGTCGGTGACTTCGACATGATCGCACAAAACACGGGGATCGGCTTGGGGAATGGCATTGTTGATGGCATCGATGGCTCGAACGACGTAATCGGGGTAATTAACCTGCATTTGATCGAGTCGTTCGATTTCACGTTGCTTGTTGCTGCGCTCTTTGGCGATTCGCTCGTAATCCATTTCAAGACGTGACAAACGGGAGGCCACCGACTTGATTAATGATTTATCGTCGCCACTGGCGTAAGTCCAATAATTCACCCACTGGTGCTGTTCCGATTGCAACTCACGCACACTGTCGAGTTGCTTTTCCAGCATTTGAATATCGTTCATCAAATCTTTACCGAGCAGTGCCTGAACATCCAGCGCATCCTGACTCAACAGTTTCTGGAACTTACGGGTCAACTTCAAACTATCATTGCTGAGTAGTTCGGGCATGGCCTGTTGCACATGGGTAGAACGCAACGCTTCGACTATCGAGTCGCAGGCCGATTGCGTTGCCTGCAACTGTTTATCTTCTACCAACAACAATTGCGCCAACTGCGATAATTTTTTCTCTTCGGCTTTTATATTTTTTGCCAGTTCATCCTTTTCCTGCAATGCGGTAATACCCAAGCGCTGGGCTTCAAGTGCAACACGTTGCTCGTGCAATTGTTCGCGACGTTCCCGGGTAATTTCAATGGAAGACTGGTGCTCTCTAATTTGGTCTTCGCAGTATCTCTGTTGCTCTTTATTCGACAGGTAATTCTTCTGCCGTGATAAAAAATCATTCTGAGCTAATAGATAGTTCTGAAACTGCAACTCGCCCCACAGATCGATATAACTTTGCGACTGTTCACCGGCCTGTTTCAGGATCTCGATCGAAGCCGTCAGACGAGCGGCATCTCTTTCCATGCCATGAATGGTTTTCAGTTGTCCCGATATGGAGCGGATCGCCTCACCCAAATCTTTCTTTTCCAAAATTTCTTCCGACACAAAACGATCGATGCTTTGCACCGGCTTATACGCCATAAAGCGTGAAAAAGCCTTGGCGCTGTTTAACGCTTCAGCTTCGGATACCGCGTCTTTCTTTCCACGCAGCGCGCCATAGAGACGTCGTAAATACGCTCGTTTGGTGTCGTATTTTTCGACGTTGGGGTTTCCAAAATTCTGAATTAACGACGTGTGGCAGTTCTCCAGAGTCAAAATACTTTTGTTAGTTCCCAAATCCAGCACAAAATTATCCAGCGACAGCTGACTTTTATCGAATTGATTTTTCACGATGTAGAATTGTAGGCTGTCTTGTTTCGCCAACTTATTATTACCCGCCTTCTCGACAAAGGCGCGTACCGCGAGCATGGCCGCAAAGGGAACACCATCTTCATTGTCGGTAGGATGAAAGATGCCAACTATGTAACCGTCGGTTGGGTTCAATCGCGCGTAGCTGCCATCGTCACAACCTAAAATATAAGATGCCAATGTACGCACTTTTTTACCGCCGCGTCCGCGCTGTGTGGTTTCATCCTGCCCAGGATTGAATTGAAACAAATTTTCATGTGCGGCGGTCATTAAGGTTTGGATGGCATCGGCAGCGGTAGTCTTTCCCGAACCATTACCGCCGGAAAACAAGTTTAACGGACCAAAGTCGAATTCCGAGTTGGGTAGATTTCCCCAGTTGACCAAGATAAGTTTCTTTAAATACATAGTTTTATTCTTACTGTTCGTTTATTCGGTCGTTTGCGTACACTTATCGATTCACAACTTTCAAGTTGATTCCATTTCGGTAGCAGAGTCTTGTGCGCTGGCGTCGTTCAGTTCATCCAATGTCTCGGATAAAACATCAATCGCATCTTCGTTAACAAAGTTAACGATCATCGGATGGATTTTGATCCAGGTTTCACCATTTTCGAAATCCTCTTCATGACGAAACTGGATCAGCCGCAACTGTCTCAGTCGTTGAAACAGTTTTTTTCGTTCGGTCAGCTTTTCCGGCAACGGGCGACGCAACATATTCTTCATGGCAATGGAAATCGACTCGAGTGATTCCAGGGCAAAACCAGCATCATCGATCTTGCCTTCACGAAGCGCCTTGTCGTACTGAACTCTTAATATCAAGATTAAGGCCACTTCGTTTTGTGACAGGCGCTGTCGCAAACTTCCGGAATACGCCGACTCCTCTGCGTCTTTGATCCCAGGTATTTCTGAACCAGGCGGATACAGTCGGACGTATTGGAAATGGCTGTCATGATGCAGATGAATTTGCGCCACAGAGAGGTAATCTTTTACCAGTTCTTCAATACGAACGTAGCGATCATACAGTGCTTGTTCGGTGGCACTTTCGTTTCGACTAAGCACCGTATAATTAAGAAGGCGAATAATCAGTTCTTGAAATTCATTGTAAGACACGTGTTGATTTTGCAACGCATCTTCAATCGTATTACTCAGCTTCATTGGTGTCTCGCTGTTCAGTGGGTTCTTTCGATTGTTGAGCTTCAAGCGTTATTGAAAACTCGTCGGCTTCAAAATAGTCGTCGGTGATGCGTTTTCCCGTCGGCTCAACGACAAATTGAAATTCACTCGACTGACGACCTGCCGAGCCGACTTCAATGGCATGGGCGCGCATCAACAGTTCTCTGGCAGAACTGACCGGTAATTGGTGCGAGTAAATTCGATGGCCTTTGCCCAACGATTTTACCAGGTACTCCGCCATGTCTTTATTACTCAGCGCAAATGCTCGCTCTACCGTTTGTCGTATGTACAAATCTTTTCGAGCATTGTCGTCCATCGAATCGCTGTCTTCGGCCCGGGTATCGACAATGCGTTTCTTTTGTCGTTGATACAGCTTAATTTGTTGCGGATCAAAAAATGCAACCTGTAATTGCGCAAGTTTCTCGCCGGCCTGTTGTAACTTCTGATTCACCTGCTCATCGGATTCTTGCGACAACCTCTGACAGATATCCAGCAACTCACTTTGACGACCCTGGGCCGAGAAACTGAGTTGCCGCATAATGATATCAGCGCGCCGAGTAAAGCCATGCAACGAACGACGCAACGCCGGAAGCATAATTTCTGACGCGCGATGAATGCGTTGTTCGATGCGTTCGAGAATGGACAGATAGACCGAGGTATTTTTCTGTTCTACCAATTCTGGCGCTACTTTCCTCAAATTGGTCTCGGCGTCGGCTTTAAATTCTTTGCGCTTACGCCGCGCTTTATTAACGGAGTCTTGAATTTCATCTCGCCACTTTTCAACACTGTCTGCCGATAATCGAATCGACAGATCCGGCATAAAGCGCTTTTCCATAAACTCGAAAAACTCTTCGCTGGCTTTTTCGACCAGCTGTTGCGCTTCAACCTCTTTGACCAGCTGGCGTTTACGTTCATCCAATTCGGCAATGGTGTCGCTAAAATCGGAAATGATTCGCTCGGAAAACTCAAAGGCGTCGAGCAGATCGTAAACATCGCCTTGCTCGACAAACATTTTTAACGCATTGCGAACGTTTCGGGTGTTGCGGTGCCGGGTTCGATAAGCCGCGCCATTAGTTTCTACAATCGACTGAGTAAATAATCGACCGATCCGAGTAAAGGCATAGGAACTTTGCAAGGTGGCTTCATCGACCTGTTTTTCGAGCCAACCGTATTCAAGCAAAGCATTTAAAATCCAGTTGGCCTGTTCTCGATCGTTTCGCACCGGAACATTGGTATCATCGTCGTTATCGACGTCAAACACCGGTGAGCGGGTTACGGTTTCTTGAAATAGTGCCACCAGTTTTTCGCGCGTATTTAACGATTCGTAATCCGCCTGAATGGTGTACAGCTGTTGATACAAAGACTGCAGACAGTTGGCTATCTGTTCTCGGTATTTACTGGTCAGCGGTCTGAAAAAATCTTTTTGTTTTTGTCTAAAAAACATCCAAGTCCAACATTCAGCGAGTTTATTGTGTGACACATGGAGCGTCAGCGCGAGCCGGGAGAAGGTATCTCCTCAAACCGTTAAAATCTACCAGAAGCGATCGTCGATTGCTGCAATTAATTTATATTTTTTTCTGATCCGGATGCGTTTGTTTATAACCGACGAGCGGTTATTACCGCTTCGGTTGATAGCCTATTTTGTAATTAAACAACGCATCGTCTTCTTCACGGGAAAGTCGGCGCGTCGAGGTTAGTGCAGCGACCACGCAATTAATGAAGGACAGCCCTAAGGCAACCGACGTCAGCTCCAGCAACCAGCCGATAAACAGCACACAGCACAAGGTTACCAGCGCGCTCGCCACACGATGTCGTTTATCTATACCACGTCCCATGAATCCAGCAAAAAACCCGATGAACAAACCGGGCAAGAAATAGGCAATCATGGCGTAAAAAGGGTAATTAACCAGCCATAAATAAATCAGAAATCCGGGCACAGCCCCCACCAGAGAACCCAGAAAGGTCGCGAACAGATTTTGCTCCGCGATCAAACGTTGCTCCAATGAGATCTCTGTCGTTGTGCTACTGGTATAGGGATTAAATTCGGGCTCAGACATACCGCGCGCAATTTCATATGGGTGGTACGAATTAACATACACTGAAACGAATCATTTCGCCAAATTGGGATATTTCGAAAAAATCAGGCGAGCACAAAAAAGCCCGGATTATCCGGGCTTTGCAGCACGAAAACGGGCCGATCAATTGATTTTGGGAGCAAGCTCGCCAGAATCGTAACGCGTCACCATATCGTCCAACGCAATCGGTTTAATTTTGCTGGCATTACCCGCCGTGCCAAAGGCTTCATAACGCGCCACACAGATATCCATCATTGCCTTGGTGGATTCAGCCAGATATTTACGTGGATCAAAATTGCTTTTGTTTTGGGCCAGATGACGTCGTATCGAACCGGTTGAGGCGAGACGTAAATCAGTATCAATGTTCACTTTGCGTACGCCGTGCTTGATGCCTTCGACGATTTCTTCAACCGGAACACCGTAAGTTTCCGGAATTTCGCCACCAAACTCGTTGATAACGGCAAGCCAGTCTTGTGGCACCGACGAAGAGCCGTGCATTACCAGATGAGTGTCTGGAATGCGCTCGTGGATGGCTTTAATGCGGTCAATGGCTAAGATGTCGCCAGTCGGTGGTCGCGAAAATTTGTAAGCGCCGTGAGAAGTACCAATGGCGATTGCCAGGGCATCAACCTGTGTTTGCTTAACAAAATCGGCGGCTTCATCAGGATCGGTTAATAACTGATCGTGTGATAACTTACCTTCGGCGCCAACACCGTCTTCTTCACCCGCTTCCCCGGTTTCCAACGAGCCCAGGCAACCCAGTTCACCTTCAACCGAAACACCACACGCGTGCGCCATTTCGACCGCTTTTTTGGTCACTTCAAGGTTGTACTCGTAACTGGCCGGTGTTTTACCGTCTTCTTTTAAAGAGCCATCCATCATCACCGATGAGAAACCTAATTGGATGGAACGCTGACAAATAGCTGGGCTGGTACCGTGATCCTGGTGCATCACCACCGGAATATGAGGAAACTCTTCGATGGCCGCCAAAATCAAATGGCGTAAAAAGGGTGCCCCCGCGTATTTACGCGCGCCAGCCGATGCCTGAACAATCACCGGTGAATCGGTTTTGTCGGCGGCTTCCATAATCGCACGCATTTGTTCCAGATTATTTACATTAAACGCTGGTACGCCGTAGCCATGCTCTGCCGCATGATCGAGCATTTGCCTCAATGAAATTAATGCCATGATGTTATCCTCTCTTCCTGATGTTTTAATCTAGCGTGATGTTCAAAACTGTCGTTTTCCGGCTTAACCGGGAAAATTTATTTTTCTGCTGCCCTTTGCTCTAAAATGTCGACTGCCGGCAACTTTTTACCTTCGAGAAACTCCAGAAAAGCGCCACCACCAGTCGATATGTAAGACACTTTATCTTTGATATTGAATTTATCCACCGCTGCCAAAGTATCGCCGCCACCGGCGATGGAAAACGCCTCACTGTCTGCGATTGCCAATGACATGGCTTGTGTGCCTTCGGCAAATTGGTCGAATTCAAATACCCCAACCGGGCCATTCCAGACAATGGTTTTGGCTTCTGACAAAATCTGGTTCAGTCGCTTTGCTGTGTCGGGGCCAATATCGAAAATCATATCATCGTCTGCGACATCATCGGCCGATTTCAAACTGGCTACGGTTGATTCGCTGAATTCTTTGCCCACCACCACATCACTGGGAACCGGGATTTCTCCACCACGGTCTTTTGCCTGTTGCATCAACCGTTTGGCTTCGGGTATCAGATCTTTTTCATAGAGTGACTTACCCACATTATGGCCTTGAGCCGCGATAAATGTATTGGCGATACCACCACCAACGATCAACTGATCGACAATTTTTGACAAAGCATCGAGTACGGTCAGTTTAGTCGAAACTTTAGAGCCGCCCACAATCGCCACCATCGGTCGTGCCGGATTATCCAGCGCTTTGGTCAAGGCATCGAGTTCGTTGGCTAATAACGGCCCGGCACAGGCAACAGGCGCATATTGAGCAACGCCGTGGGTCGAAGCCTGTGCCCGATGCGCGGTACCGAAAGCGTCCATCACAAACACATCACACAGTGCTGCGTACTGCTTTGCCAGCTCTTCGCTATTGGCCTTTTCACCTTTATTGCAACGGACATTTTCGAACAAGACCACTTCACCCTGTTCCACTTCAACACCCTTTAAATAGTCGGCTTGCAGACGGACGGGGGTCCCGAGCAACGTTTTTAAGTGCTCTGCGATGGGAGCCATTGAGTCTTCGGCTGTTAGATCGCCTTCGGTAGGACGGCCACGATGCGACATCACCATCACTTTCGCGCCTTTTTCCAATGCCAGACGAATGGTCGGTAATGCGGCTTGAATTCGGACGTCCGAAGTTACTTTGCCATCTTTAATTGGAACGTTCAGATCTTCCCGGATTAGGACTCGCTTGCCGTCCAAATCCAAATCAGCCATACGCAAAACAGACATAATTGAAAGCCCTTTCGATACCTAAATAAGTCAAAATTTAAGAAGCGGTATTGTAACTGAAAACCGCGAGTATGTGTTGAGATTCCCGGTTCTACCCATGGTATAACCAACAACCCCCCGAACCAGCCAAGGCTCAGGGGGTTGTCTTTAGCCAGTCAGAAAAATTAAGCTTTCATCATCGCCAAGGCAGTATCGATCATGCGGCAGGAGAAGCCCCACTCATTGTCGTACCAGGTTACAATTTTTACCAACTTGCCACCGATCACGCGAGTTTGCGTCGAATCAAATATGCTCGAGGCAGCGTGGTGGTTAAAGTCGGTAGAAACCAGCGGCTCATCGTTGTACGCCAACACATGTTCGTCAGCGGCTTTTTTAACGATTTCATTAACTTCTTCAACCGTAGTGTCGCGGCTGGCAGTAAACGTTAAGTCAACAACCGAAACATTTACCGTAGGCACGCGCATGGCGAAACCGTCGAGCTTGCCGTTCAATTCAGGCAAAACCAGACCCACGGCTTTGGCGGCGCCGGTTTTGGTTGGGATGACCGACATGGCAGCGGCACGCGCACGGCGCAAATCTTTGTGTTGATTGTCGATGATATTTTGATCGTTGGTGTAAGCGTGAATGGTATTTACCAGACCGCTTTCAATACCCAAACCTTGGTGTAACGCTTTGGCGACTGGCGCCAAACAGTTGGTGGTACAGGAAGCGTTCGACACAATGTTGTGATCGGCGGTTAGAATTTCGTCGTTGACGCCGAAAACCACCGTGCCATCGATATCGTCACCTCCCGGCGCTGAAATCAATACCTTCTTGGCACCGCCAACGAAGTGCTTCGACGCACCCGCTTTGTCTTTGAACACACCGGTGCATTCCATCACCAGATCAACGTCGTGGTCGCTCCATTTGATGTTTTCCGGATTACGATCGGCGATCATGGCAATCGGATCGCCATTGACGTACATGTGAGTTTCATCACCGGTCACGTCGGCTTCGAAGCGACCGTGGGTGGTGTCGTACTTGGTTAAATGAACGTTTGTTTCGATGGGATGAGAAGAATTTATGGCAACAACCTTGATTTCATCCTGACGATTCAGTTCGTAGATTGCACGCAACACCATTCGACCAATACGGCCGTAACCGTTAATGGCAACTTTGACTGTCATTTCTTACCTCACTGTTGTGACTGGTTGGAGCCGGCTAACGCCGCTTCCGATGCTTGTACTCAGGGAGTCTGCCGCAACGTAAAACGCCTTGGCACTCCCCATTAGTCTTGTGTTTTGAAATTATTATTGTTGAGCGTCAGTTTGAAAACGACGCTCAACGGTGTTCTACCTCGAGGATTTTTTATTCCCCTTTTGAGGCGATTACTGCTTCGGCCATCGCGACCAGATTTTCGGTCGTAAAGCCAAACTCCTGGAACAGGTCTCCGGCTGGCGCCGACTCACCAAAGCGATCCATTCCTAAAACTTTTCCATTTAATCCAACGTATTTGTACCAGAAGTCCGGGTAACCGGCTTCAATTGCAATGCGTTGTGAAATTGCAGCAGGCAACACGCTTTCTTTGTAATCGTCCGACTGATTTTCAAACTGGTCAGTTGAAGGCATGGACACGACACGAACCTGATGGCTGTGTTTCTCCAGTTCACTTGCAGCTTTCAGGGCCAGTTCAACTTCCGAACCGGTCGCAATCAAGATCAACTCTGGCGTGCCACTGCAATCGCGAATGATGTACCCACCTTTGGCAACGTTGGCCAGTTGCTCGTCGGAGCGTTTCAAACCAGGTAACCCCTGACGCGACAACGCCAAGGCCGTCGGACCGTCATTGCGCTCCAATGCGCTTTTCCAGGCCACAGCCGTCTCAGTTGCATCACAGGGACGCCAGACCGACATGTTGGGCGTGGTTCGCAGACTGGTCAGTTGTTCAATCGGCTGGTGCGTCGGACCATCTTCACCCAAACCAATAGAGTCATGAGTGAAAACGTAAATTGCACGTTGCTTCATGAGCGCTGCCATACGGCATGCGTTGCGGGCGTACTCCATAAAGATAAGGAAGGTGCCGCCGTAAGGAATGAAGCCGCCGTGTAATGCGATGCCGTTCATAATTGCCGCCATGCCAAACTCACGCACGCCGTAGTACAGATAGTTACCCGATGCGTCTTTCGCATCAATGCCTTTCGAACCGCTCCATAGCGTTAGGTTTGAACCGGCCAAATCGGCGGAGCCGCCCAATAGTTCAGGCAACTGCTTGGCAAAGGCTTCGATAGCTTGCTGCGACGCCTTTCGTGTGGCGACTTTCGCTGCTTCGTTTTGCGTGTTGCGAATGAATTCCGCAGCCAAGGCTTCGAAATCGGTCGGCAGGGTGCCGTTCAGACGTCGCTCCAGTTCTGCCGCTAACTCAGGATGCGCATCACGATAGGCGATGAATTGATTATTCCACTCTTCTTCGAGCTTGGCTCCTTTGTCACGCGCATCCCAGGCGTCATAAATATCCTGTGGGATTTCAAATGGCTTATGTGGCCACTTCAGATTATTTCGGGTACCGGCAATTTCTTCCTCACCCAGTGGCGCGCCGTGGCACGATTCTTTTCCGGCTTTATTTGGTGCGCCAAATCCGATGGTGGTTTTGCAACAGATCAAGGTCGGCTTGTCCGACTCCGCTCGCGCTTGTTCGATGGCGGTTTTGATCGCTTCTCTGTCGTGACCGTCAACGTCAGGGATCACCTGCCATCCGTAAGAACGGAATCGCTTCGGCGTATCGTCCGAGAACCAACCATCAACTTCGCCATCAATTGAAATGCCGTTGTCGTCGTAAAAGGCAATTAGCTTACCCAGTCCAAGCGTGCCGGCCAGAGAACACACTTCGTGTGAAATACCTTCCATCAAACAACCGTCACCCAGGAAGGTGTAGGTATAATGATCGATCATTTCGAAGTTGCTCTGGTTAAACTGTGCGGCAAGAGTTTTTTCTGCGATCGCCATACCGACGGCGTTAGCCAAACCTTGACCTAACGGACCCGTAGTCGTTTCAACTCCGGGGGTGTATCCGTATTCTGGGTGACCTGGCGTCTTGGAGTGTAATTGCCGGAACTGTTTGAGATCGTCAATGGTTAATGCATACCCCGTTAAGTGCAGTAACGAGTAAATCAACATTGAGCCGTGACCGTTCGACAACACGAAACGATCGCGATTGACCCACTGAGGGTTTTTCGGGCTGTGTTGCATGTAGTCATTCCACAGGACTTCGGCGATATCGGCCATGCCAAGTGGCGCGCCGGGGTGGCCAGAATTAGCTTTCTGCACTGCATCCATACTGAGCGCACGGATAGCATTGGCTAAATCGAATCGGGTAGGCATAAAACTCTCCTGAGCTGGGGGCCCATTTTGAAATGGCGCGTATTTTCTCAAACAGGAGGGGCAAAAATCAAACCATTTCGCGTATTTTTTGCTCAAAGTGGTTTATTTTTTACAATAAAAAAATGTTGTTAATAAACTACTTGGCGCATTCTCAAACAAATTGCGCGTTAACTATAGACCAAGCTGACTCGATTGCGCTCAATTGAAAGTTAATATTCGAACCATTCGAATAATCGCTGCAAAAGCGTGTCCAACCCGGTACGTTTTAAGGCCGAAAAGTTTTGCACCGTAAAGTCGGGATGAATTTCAGCCAGCTGCTTTTTGACTTTCAATAAGGTGCTTTTGGCGGCGCCCTGTTTCAACTTGTCGGCTTTGTTCAACAGCACATGGCACGGCAGTCCGACTTCGGCAGCCCACATCAGCATTTGCTGATCGACGTCTTTTAACGGATGACGAATATCGGTCAACACGACCAGTCCGCGCAAACACTCCCGATGTTGCAGGTACTGGCTTAGCGTTGCTTGCCAGCGCTCTTTAATATCAAGCGACACTTTGGCAAAACCGTAGCCCGGCAAGTCGACCAGACGACGTTCGTTGTCCAGCGTAAATAAGTTGATCAGCTGTGTACGTCCCGGCGTTTTACTGGTGCGCGCCAGCGACTTTTGTTCACACAGAACGTTTAACGCACTGGATTTTCCAGCATTCGAACGACCCGCAAAAGCCACTTCGATTCCGGCGTCGGGTGGCAATTGCACCAATTCGGCGGCCCCTTTCAAATAGGTTGCCTGACGGAATGGATTCACTTTCTTAGCTTTGTCAGCGGGTTGTTCAGCCACGATGGACTCCTGTTGGCAGCGTCGATTTTACAATTCGCCTGCTTCACCTTAGTACAGCTGTGGCTTTTTACAGGCAGTTTCCCTATAATTCAGCCACTTTCATCAATTTGGCGCAAGTGTATCACGGCGCATTAAGTGCGAAAGTACTTTCTGAGATTTTCCGCTGAATAAAGGATAAACAATGAAAAAATTCGCAGTATTTAGCATTATTCTGGGGTTCATGTCTTCTGCCGTGTTGGCCGGAGATGCTGCAAAAGGGCAACAAGCTGCTGCGGCCTGTGCTGCTTGCCATGGCAGTGACGGTAACACTCCAATCGCACCCGACTACCCCAAATTAGCGGGTCAGCGTGCCAACTACACCGAAAAACAACTGCACGACTTTAAATCTGGTGCCCGTGACAATGCCGTAATGGCTGGTCAGGCTGCCGCATTGAGTGACGAACAAATTGAAGACATCGCGGCTTTTTACGCCAGCCTTGAAGTACAACACGCCGCAGTGCCCGATAAATACATACAAACCGGACAAACTCTGTATCGAGCTGGCGACCCAGCACAAGGCATTCCAGCCTGCACAGCGTGTCACGGACCAAAAGGTAATGGTCTGGAATCTGCCGGTTTTGCCGCGTTGGGTGGTCAATCCCCACAATATACCATTGCCCAATTGAAAGCCTTTCGCTCTGGTGCGCGAGCCAACGATGCCAATCGTATGATGCGCGACATCGCAGCCAAATTGAGCGATGAGCAAATTGAAGCACTCGCTTACTACTTGGTTGGCCTGCACTAAACGTCAACAAGATAATACCAAGGCGACCTCTGGGTCGCCTTTTTTATTGCTGCCAAAAATCACACTGCGCGCAGCGGGAAAATGTAGACCCTGGCCACAGACTTTAATCCGACTTTCCACTAGTATGTAGATGATTCACCACATTCAAATTTGAGAATAACTGACTGATATGCTTAAACAAACGATAATAACCTTTGCTCTTTTTATGGCGTGTCTTTCAATCGGTTTTGCGCAGACACCACTGCCTTCATCGGATGGCGCCAGCTTTTTAGAAGACCAGCATTTCAGCAAACTGGCTCAGGCTGATAATACCCTGCCAGAGCTGGTGGTGGTTATCTGGTACGGTTCTGAGTCATCGCTCAGGGTTTATCAGACCCTGAATCAAAGTGGCTTTCAACCGATCCTGTGGCCAGCGGTTTTTCGAGAAGCCTGGCGACCCGCTGCGAAACTTGCCTTAATGGCAAACAAGCTGGCACTGACCCCGCAACAACAATCTGAGTTGTTTCAACAGTCACAGACGAACACGACGCCTTTGAATCAAGCCAAAGACTTTGTCGCGATGCTGGGACAATTCGAGCTGGACGAGAAACAACTGGAAGATACTGTGTACGACTCGGAACTGCCGAAACGGCTGGTATCGATACAAAATAAGATCAAACAGTTCTCAATTTCGACAGTCCCGACTATTATTTTTAAAGGGCAATACATAATTGATGCAAAACAAGCGCAAACACCCGCTCGTCTTGTCGAAATAATTCAATACCTGGATAACAAAACGCCGTAACCATATGTTGCAATCGACGTCAGAACCCATCGTAGCCGAACCGCCTCGATTCGATCGCTTAAGAATGCTTTCGTTCAACATTCAGGTTGGGATCGATATGGACGGGTTTTCTGACTACCTGAAAAAAAGTTGGCGCCACGTCTTACCGCATTCCGGTCGTCACATCAATTTGTCACGCATTGCCGATCTGGTCAAAGATTACGACGTGGTCGCACTGCAGGAAGTTGACGCCGGAAGTCTTCGCTCCAGTTTCATCAATCAGGTCGAATACATTGCCGAAAAAGCCGGGTTTCCGCATTGGCACGTGCAGCGTAACCGCAACATCGCCAGCATTGCCGCCCATGCCAACGGCTTGCTGTCAAAACTCCCTGCCGACATTGTTGTCGATCATAATCTGCCGGGGCTTATCCCGGGTCGCGGTGCACTACAGGTTAGCTTTGGCAAAGACGATCAATCGCTGGTCATTATGGTCGCCCATTTGTCGCTCAGTCGAAAGGCGCAGAAAAAACAAATCCAATACATCGCCGAGAGTGTGCGTGAGCATCGTTATTTTGTCATCATGGGCGACATGAATTGCGAACCGGCCTGGCTGCATAACGAATTGAATAAGTTCGGAATCGCCACCCAGCTGGTAGCCTACCCACAACCGACTTACCCGAGCTGGAACCCCAAGCGAACCATTGATCAGATTCTAATAAGCAGCCACCTGGGCGTCAGTCAGTTTCGTGTACTGCCCGAAATCATCTCGGATCATCTACCCGTTGCCATGGACGTGTCGTTGCCGCAAAAGTTAGCCAACCACCTTGAGGCCTGCAATCATCTTGAACCCACTTCATCGCAGAATTACTGACCGTCATGACTTCTGAACAAACCACCAATGAGTCAGAAGAGCAATTAAGACGTTATTTATCGCGCGTCAGTTACAGCGGCATGGGAATCGATCAAACGCTCGATGCAAAATTACATCAGCTACGGCTTTCCATCAAACAGCAGGAGTCGGTTGAACAACTGGGGGACGATGTCGAAGCGGTTACCCAATGTCTGCACGACCTGGAAGAAAATTACAACGCAACCCAGCAAGCCAATGACCCAAAAACTGGGCTGATAATGCTGGCCGAAAATCTGGCCGCGTGTGTTACTGAGCGACACAGTCGAAAAGCGTTAAAACAATTGGTTGCCAAACAATCGTCGTTAACGTTGGAACAATTAACCGGTGACATGTCGGACATTGTTAAACAGTTAACCGAGAGTTTGAGCAAACCGACGTCGCGCTGGAACTTTTTCAGTAAATGGTTCGGGTCTTCCAAAACAGAACCGGCCGAAAATAAAACGTCGGACACCCAGTACGTTGAATGTACTGCAAAGCCACCGACCCACCATGTTCCTGAGGCGGTGCATCGGGCGCTGCATAATTTTGTTGAGCAACTGGGCCATATTGAAATTTACCGTAAGGCCACCGAGTCGATTCGAACGCATTTAGAAAACTTAAATCGTTTTGAAGATCTGTCGCCGTTGATCGAGCAAATCGCGTCGGTTTTACTGGAGGCGGCAAGTCAGGAACACGTTCAGTTTGAAAACTTTCTCAGTAAACTGAATAAACGGTTGTTGAAAGTGGCTTCTTATTTAAATCAGGCATCGGTAAACCATCAAGATCTCTTCGAAGACACCCAGCGTCTCGATCTGGATCTAAAAGCCACCATTGGTGAAATCAAGCAAGAAATTTCCGAATCTTCCGGGCTCGGCCCGTTAAAACATCGTTTGCTAGCCAGCTTTGAACATATATTTAATAGCGTTGGCCGATTCAAAGAAGCGCAAATCAATCGGGTAAAAACGACGCAAGAAGAGCTTGCGATCGTCAAAGAACAAATGCAACTGACCGAAGAAGAATCGCAACGACTGAAACAAAGCTTACAGGAACAACGATTTCGCGCGTTTAACGATCCGCTTACCGAGCTACCCAATCGTTACGCTTACAACGATCGCATCAGCACCGAATATACGCGCTGGCGGCGTTACCGCACGCCTTTAAGTCTGGTGGTGATCGACGTCGATCACTTTAAGCAAGTGAATGACACGCAAGGCCATCACGGTGGCGATCAGGTTCTCAAAACCATTGCCCAAATGTTGCAACAAGGTATTCGTGAATCCGACTTTGTAGCGCGTTTTGGTGGCGAAGAATTCGTCATACTAATGCCAGAAACCGGGTTGAACGAAGCAACCAAAGCCATCAATAAGTTGCGACTGTTTATCGCTAACCAAAGCATCAAGCTTTCCAGCGACGTTTCGTTAAAAGTCACGGTGTCTTGTGGTGTCGCCGAGTTTGAAGGCTCGGATTCTACTGACGAAGTGTTTAGCAAAGCTGACACGGCCCTTTACCGGGCCAAAGAGAAAGGCCGCAATCAGGTGTGTTGCGAACGCTCAAAACGGCCGGGAGACGATCCTGACAGCGCTTGATTCAGGTACCAAGCTTACCGGCTGACTTCAACGCTTTTAACGTGTATGAGCGAAATTCACGCCGGTGCAATACCCACACGACCCATCCCGCCGTCGCCATAAATAACACCGGATGCACAAACCAGCTCAATAAGGCCATGGCAAAGGAATAAGCGCGCAACCCGTGCGCGAACGAATCGTTCGCCCGCGATAAAATCTGATTCGCATTGACCATAAACAAGTCTTTATCTTCTTGACTGGCGTCCGGTTCTGGCGCTGCACCCAACAGCACAATCCCAAAGTTATATTGACGGACGCTCCAGGAAAATTTAAAAAACGCGTAGACAAAAGTGAATACCAGAACCAGAATCTTAAACTCCCAACTGGCGCGTGTGTTTTCTACCATAAACGGCAAACTGGCGGTGAGTTCAATCACTTGATCGGTGGCGCCGAGTACGGTTAATAAACCGGCTAAAATAAACATGGTGGTCGAGGCAAAAAAGGTCACATTGCGCTGTAAAATACCAAGCGCAGTGACATCGGCAATGCGCACATCTCGAGACAAAACACGATGCATCCAAATGCCGCGTACTGTGGTCAGTGTGGAGGCAATGGTGGGCTTGAGCTTGGCTTTGTTACGCGCAAATAAGGCATACCCAATCCAGCAAAAAACAAACCAGATCAAAGCGACCCAGTCGAGCAGGGTTAAAAAATCAAGGCTCATTTTTAAATTGATGGGTTATCCGTGTATAGTTACTGACATGTGGTGTCATTAATGTACACAATTGAGGAATCAGTGTCATTGTTTCAACAAAATAATCTCGGCAAATGCCTTAGTCCCTACTTGCAACAACACGCTAACAATCCCGTGCACTGGCAAACCTGGCAAGCCTCGACTCTGGAACACGCTGCAACAGAGAATAAACCGATATTGCTTTCGATCGGTTATTCCGCCTGTCATTGGTGTCATGTGATGGAACGAGAGTCATTTTCCGATCCGGCCACCGCGGCAATCATGAATGAACACTTTGTTAACATAAAAGTGGATCGTGAAGAGCGCCCCGATCTGGATAAAATTTACCAACAAAGTCATCAATTGTTGAACCAGCGAGCTGGTGGTTGGCCTTTGACGGCGTTTCTCGATCCGAAAACCCGTTTACCATTTTTCATCGGCACTTACTTTCCTAAAGTGGCCAGCAAAGACCAGGCGTCGTTTCAACAAATGTTAATGACCATTCACGACATTTATCACGCCAAACCCGAAGACGTAGCCACAGTGCAAAACCAGGTCGCTAACAATTTAAAGAAATTAAATCACGTTTCTGCGACGACCTACGACACCGATCTATTGCTGCAACAATTCACCACAGTTTACCTCGACAATCAGGACAAACAGTGGGGTGGTCTGCGTGGTGCCCCCAAGTTTCCACAAAGTCTGATTTTGAATACTCTGCTGGACATCATCATCAACCAGCGGCCAGAGCAAAGCGAAACCATTTACCACGCCATCATGTTGGCCTCACAAAGTATGTCTCGTATTGGTTTGTTCGATCATCTGGCAGGTGGTTTTTTTCGATACTGCGTCGACGACTATTGGGGCGTGCCCCACTTTGAAAAGATGCTTTACGACAACGCACTATTATTGCGTTTTTATGCCGAGTTGGCAGACTTCAACAAAGAAGGTATTTTGGCCGAAGTGTGTCAATCGACCTATCAATGGTTAATGGCAGAGATGCATCAACCGGGCGGTGGTTTTTATTCCACATTAAATGCTGAGACCGACAATCAGGAAGGCGCCTTTTATGTTTTTGACAAAGCCGAGGTGAAAGCATTACTCGACGAACAGGAGTGGTCAATTGCCGAGGCCGCTTTTGGTTTAACCCAGGCCCCCAATTTTAACAACCAATGGCATCTGCATTGTTGGTATTCGCGCGAATCGTTGGCCGCAAAATTGAATATGCCGATCAAGCAGGTGCAATGGGCACTCGATCCGATCAAGCAAAAGTTGCTCGCTCACCGCAACAATCGGCCGCGCCCCAGCACTGATAAAAAAGTACTGGTTGGCTGGAATGCGTTAACGACCACCGCGTTATTCAAAGCCGGTCAACTATTAAATAACGAGTCAATTATTGACACCGCCAACGAAACACTCGACTTTATCTATAAAGAAATGTGGCACAGCGACGGCCTTTACAGTTGTTTTAAAGATGGTCAGGTGTATCAAAAAGCATTTCTCGACGATTACGCTTATCTTGCAGAGGCCCTGTTGGAGTCACTGCAATACGAGTGGAGTTTACTTCGTTACAACTGGTTGGTTGAACTGGTCGATCACATGCTCACACACTTCTATTATAATGATGCGACCTTTAAATTTTCCGACGCCGACGACGTGCCAGTCGAAACTCTATCATTGTCCGACGATTCACTGCCAAGTGGCAATGGCATTATCGCGCAAGTGCTGAATTATCTGGCTCGCTTTGTCAGTTCGACACATTATCAATCCGTTGTCGAGGGTCTATTAACTCATGCAGCGCAACGTGTAGAATTATCACCATTGGGTTATCCGTCACTGTTGAAAGCAATGATGGACAAAAGTAGCGGTATCCTGATTGTGATCCGGGGCGCACAAAGTGAGGGGTGGCAGTGGAAACAAAACCTGCGGCAGCGTCCTGGGAACCATCGTGTGTTTTTTATACCCAATGCGGTTTCACTACCCGACGAACTGGATGAAAAATACCCCGCCTCCGATACAGCCTGTTACGCGGTGGTGTGTTCGGCGACTCATTGCAGCGCACCTATCACCGACTGGGATCAACTTGAGCAAAAGCTACAGCAGTCACGCGCTTAACAATGCCCTGGCATAATTCACCCGGGGCAAAGACAAACCGTGTCCAAGACAGAGATTGCTCTCGCATGCCGCCAATGCCGCATTACATCAATAATGCTGTTGTCGGGTTGTTTCTTTATTGCCAAAAATTAAGCAAATAAATTTTTACCAATATCGTCTCTGTGGATTGCCTGATATGATGGTATTCTTCGCTGTATTGAACAAATAGAAATCGAAAAACAGGATTCCTTCCTTTGTCACATAAGCTCCCCAAACAGGTTTGGTTGTTTACGCTCTGCTACGCGCTAATGCTCTCTGGCACGTCCATGCTGGTATTGATTGCCGGAATTATTGGCAGCCAAATTGCACCCCGCGAACAATTAGCGACACTGCCTGTTGCACTGGCTATCGTCGGACTGGCAGTCAACACCTTACCCGTCTCATTTTTGATGAGTCGTTTTGGCCGCAAACGAATTTTTCTACTTTATGCAGTTGTTGGGATCCTCTCGGCACTGCTCGCTTCTTATTCCATGACGATCGCTAACTTTACCGTGTTTTGTGTCGCCGCTTTTGGTGTTGGTGCCGGTGCCGCTGCAGTTCAGCAATACCGTTTTGCTGCAATGGAAATGGTACCTGCCGATGCCATTCCAAAAGCTGCCTCAACCATTTTGTTGGGTGGAATATTTGCCGCCATTCTGGGCCCTGAATTATCCATTCTTGGAAAAGATTTGTTCAGCACCCAGTACGCAGGGTCGTTTGTTCTGCTGGCTTTACTGTATTGTATCGGCTTTGTCTTACTCACCCAGACGCGCAACAGTCTGGTCGAAGAACCCGACACTGCACAAGTGGGACGGCCGCTTTTAGAAATCTTCAGTCAACACGCAATCGTTCTTGCCGTTTTAGCCGCAGCGGTGGGGTACGGTGTAATGGCATTCATCATGACGGCAACACCCTTAAGCATGCACAATCATTTCGGCCATAGCCTGATCCACACCAAATGGGTGATCCAGTCGCACGTTGCGGCGATGTATTTGCCGTCCTTGGTATCTGGAATTTTAATTGCGCGACTGGGACATTACAAAATGATGTGCGCAGGCCTGATCGCTTTTATCATCTGCCTGATCATTGCCTACGCATCGCAGACGGTGTTTGCCTTTTGGTCAGCCTTAATTTTGCTGGGAATAGGTTGGAACTTTTTGTTCGTCGCAGGTACTGCCTTGTTACCGACCGCTTACCGCCCCAAAGAACGATTCAAGGTTCAGGCGCTAAACGACTTACTGGTTTTCGGAACTCAGGCTGTAGCAGCTTTAAGCTCGGGCTGGTTATTGTTCCAATTTAAATGGCAGGGCATTTTAATTTTAAGCGTTATCCCTATCTTATTGATTGCTGGATTGCTCGCCTTCACCATTTTCACCCGCCGGGTTGCAACCGATACGGCAAAGTAACTTAGTCACTTTGCCGTCACGCTTTGATCACTCCTTAGATTCGAACTCTTTAATTCGTCATTGAGCCTTTATTTGGCCATAGAGATAACTTGCGACACCAGTTTAGTAATGCCACTGGCGGCTTCCGAAATACTGCCCGCTAGCATGTAAGCCGGCGTCGAAACTACTTTGTGATCTTCATCGATGACAAATTTATCGACCGGACATTTAACATGTTGGCCTCCCATTTTTTCAATATTGGTCGAGGCGTCTTCATCATCGCCGATGGTCAGCTTGGTACCGTCACCGTAAATTTTCGGGATCATTGCCGGGGCAATGCAGATATAACCGCACGGTTTTCGTGCTTTGGCCATGGCAACGCAGGCGTCCAGAACATCCGAATTAACGGTACAGTCAGCTCCCTTAAACGCAAAGTCGGATAAATTCTTCGCCGCGCCAAATCCACCAGGCAAGATTAGGGCATCAAATTCGGCAACATTGAATTGTTTCAGATCCTTTATGTTACCCCGTGCAATTCGAGCGGACTCCACCAGAACATTGCGCTGCTGTTCCATCTCTTCGCCCGTCAGGTGATTGATCACATGCGCTTGCTCAATATTCGGAGCAAAACATTGATAGTTCGCGTTTTCCTGTTCCAATGCCCAAAGGGTTAAAACGCTTTCGTGAATTTCGGCGCCATCAAAAACGCCGCACCCGGAAAGTATCACGGCTACCTGAGTCATAAAGAAACTCCTTCTCGTTGCAGTTTAACGTCACTTAAGTGTAACGCCTGTTTTTGATTTTAAAACCCGGGTAGAAAAATTATTTCTACTGGATAGCGCTCGCGACCGAGCATATACTGAAGCAAATAACGAGGGAGCTGTTATGAATGATATCGATAAATCTTGCCAACATTGTCATAAACCACTCTACGGACCAATCTGCGCCTATTGCGGTCAAAAAGCCGACTTGCAACTTGCGGTTAAGCCCATTGTTACCGACTTTATCACCAAAACCAGTGAACTGGATTTTCGTTTCTTTCGGGCGGTTAAAGCCTTGCTCACACGACCGGGAGACATGATAAAAGAGTACCTGAACGGACATCGCATTATTTACCCCAATCCGATCAAGACCTTGTTTATCATTACCACGCTCTACGCTTTGATCATTATTACTTTCAATATACGAATCGACATTGGAGGCTCCAGTAATAACGCAGCATCAATTACACTGTTCATTAATTATTTGATTTTCGCGTTTCTTGCGCTCAGTACTTTTGCCTTCCAATGGTTGTTTAAAAAATTTGGCATGAACTGGGCGAAAAGCTTTATAGTCCTATGTTTTTGCTGGAGCGGTTACTTACTCATCGTCATTGCACTGGCGCTAGTTTCGCTGGCGCTACCGGCAATAAAGTTTGAGATCACGCGCATGGTTGTAGCACCGATTTATCTGTTCTGGGTATGCAAGTTTTTATTCGAGCTCACACTATGGCAAGCGCTATGGCGTACGCTGGTTTTTTATATCGCCTACTTCTTGTCGTCGATGCTGGTGATGACCCTAATTATCGCCAGCGCGCACTTACTGCAATTTAAACCACTGATGCTTTAGGACAATAACAATGATCACCATTTATGGTATGTCTGCTTCTGGCAACTGTTACAAACTGCAATTACTGTGCGAACTGCTGCAACTTAAATATCGCTGGATCGAAGTAGATATATTACGGGGAGAGACGCACACCCATGAATTTCTCGCGATCAACCCCAACGCTAAAGTGCCGGTGTTGGTGCTTGATAATGGTCGAAGCTTACCCGAGTCAAACGCCGGTCTGTTTTACCTCGCTAACGGATCGCGCTATTTTCCCAACCAACCGTTTGCACAGGCTGAAACCTTACAATGGATGTTCTTCGAACAATACAGCCACGAACCCGCGATTGCAGTAGCACGATTTATTAAAAAATTCTTGCCGACTGACCACCCAAGAAACGCGGAACTCAAAGTCTTGCATCAAAAAGGATATCAAGCATTGGAGGTAATGGAACAACGTTTAAAATCTCAAAAATGGATGAGCAACCAGGAGCCCAGCATCGCCGACATTGCTCTTTTTGCCTACACTCATAAAGCCCACGAAGGCGGGTTCGATTTATCGAGTTTCTCTGCGATTCTTAATTGGATCGACGCGATTCAATCACTGCCACACTTTCATCCAATGCAAACCTAAGTTTGGTCGAAAAAAAATTAATCCATAGATAAAAAAAGAAAGCCTCCATGCGCTAGCGCGACGGAGGCAATACGAATTCGGCTTGGGGAAACCGAATCCAAATCCCGCTACGAAGGAGGGTGTCGCGGGAAGACGCCATCATTGGCATCTGTTTATTAAGACGAGTTAAACTGGAAAAGGTTTCAAATCACTTGCGATAAACATGTAAAAAAATATGTTTTATTGAATTACGCAATGAGAAAAGAGTTGGTCATTCAATTTAGAAATAAATATTTTTTTGTCTTGGTTTTACGACAAGTCCTTTTGTCGTTTTGCATCAAAAAGTAGTATCGAAAACTAGCGCACCAATGGATTGGATAAAGATCTTAATGCGCCTCGTCCCAGTTATCACCAACTCCAGCTTCGACCAACAAAGGCACACTGATTTCGGTTGCACTCTGCATTAAGTTAACAATTTCTTTTGAACAGGCTTCAACCGCGTCTTCGGCAATTTCGAAAACCAGTTCATCGTGCACTTGCATAACCATTTTGCAATCGGGTTGTTCTTCACGTAACCACTTATCCACATTCAGCATTGCGAGCTTTATAATATCGGCTGCACTGCCCTGCATCGGTGCATTGATAGCCGTGCGCTCAGCCGCTTTTCGTCGCATACCGTTGCTGGCATTAATCTCTGGCAAATACAATCGACGACCGTAAAGCGTTTCGACGTACCCTCTTTCTCTGGCGCTTTCTTTGGTCTCTTCCATATAGGCTTCCACTCCGGGGTAACGTGCGAAGTAGGTGTCTATGTAATGCTGCGCTTCTTCCCGGCCAACGCCAATTTGTTTGGCCAGACCAAACGCCGACATACCGTAAATCAAACCGAAATTAATTGCTTTCGCACTGCGACGTTGCTCCTGGCTCACGGCGTCTTCGGCCACTGCAAAAACTTCGGCCGCTGTTGCGGTATGAATGTCCTTGTTGTTCGAAAAGGCGTCCAGCAATCCTTCGTCTTGAGAAAGATGTGCCATGATCCGTAATTCGATTTGTGAATAATCGGCAGCCACAATTTTACGCCCTTTCGGGGCAACAAACGCCTGCCGAATACTGCGGCCAGCTTCGTTGCGGATTGGAATGTTTTGCAAGTTAGGTTCGGTCGACGACAAACGCCCTGTCGCCGCGACGGCCTGATGATACGACGTATGCAAACGACCGGTTTTATCGTTAACCATTTCTGGCAATTTATCGGTGTAAGTCGATTTCAGTTTTGAAAGACCGCGATATTCCAGAATTACTTTCGGTAAAGGGTAATCGAGTGCCAACTCTTGCAACACATCTTCTGCGGTCGACGGTTGTTTTTTTGGTGTCTTTTTAATTACCGGCAACTCCAGCTTTTCAAACAGTATGCGCTGTAATTGTTTTGGCGATCCGAGATTGAATTCTTCACCGGCCAGCTCAAAGGCTTTTTCCTGCAACTCTTTCATACGCGCGGCAAAGGTCTGACTCTTTTCTCGCAACAGTTGACCGTCAATATACACACCGGTTCGTTCAATACGCGACAGAACCGACAGTAATGGCATTTCAATGTGTTGAAAAATTCCTTTCGGACCTTCTTCTTGTTCCAGTTTTGGCCAGATCGCCTGATGCAGTTGCAAGGTTATATCGGCATCTTCCGCCGCATATTCGGAGGCTTTTTCAATTTCGACCTGATTAAAGGTGACCTGCTTTGCCCCTTTACCGGCAATGTCTTCGTAATGGATAGTGTCGCGACCAAGATAGGTCATGGCCAACGAATCCATATCGTGGCGCGTGGCAACACTGTTGTAGGTGTAAGATTCCAGCATGGTATCAAAGGCAATGCCCCGCATCTCGATGTCGTAACGCGCCAACACACTGGCGTCGTACTTTAGATTCTGCCCCACTTTTTTGTGATCGTCCGACTCCAGCAGTGACTTCAATTGCTCCAGCACCCAGTCACGTTCCAGTTGTTCGGGCGCGTCCAGATAATCGTGGGTTAATGGTAAGTAAGCAGCCTCTCCGGCCTTAACCGCAAACGACATACCCACCAGATCGGCATTCATATAATTCAGACTGGTAGTTTCAGTATCAAAGGCAAACAGCTCCGCTTGTTCCAGTTTTTCTTTCCATTGCTGAAATTGCTCTTTGGTTAGTATCGTCTCGTATTGCCCTTTTGATGGTTTCTCGTCGCCATCAACTGTATCACTCGGCTCATCAGCACTGGCCGACAGCTCGTGCAACCAGGTTTTAAACTCGAATTTTTTGTACAGTTCGGCCAGCGTCTTGGTGTCGGGATCTTTGTGCTCTATTTCTGTGAGCTTAAACGGCAGATCAACATCGGTTTTAATGGTGGCCAACTCGTAAGACAAGAACGCCATGTCTTTGTTTTCTGCCAATTTCTCTGGCATTTTCTTGGCACCACGAAACGACAGTTCACGAATGGATTCAAGATTGTCATAAATCTCTTTCAGATTACCGACACCTTGCAACAAAGCCACCGCAGTCTTTTGCCCAACGCCCGCGACCCCCGGAATGTTATCGGATGAGTCGCCCATCAACGCCAGATAGTCGATTATTTTGTCGGCAGAAAATCCGTACTTTTCTTCGACTCGCGCTGGATCAGTGATCGGGTTTTCTTTGTCCATGGTGTTGATCAGCGTAATGTGTTCATTAACCAGTTGCGCCATGTCTTTGTCGCCGGTCGAAATCAAGGTATCAACGCCTGATTGAGTGGCCTCTTGCGCCAGAGTGCCAATAACGTCATCAGCTTCAACACCGTCGATAACCAATAAGGGCAGTCCCATGGCTTCTATGATTTGATGAATGGGTTCGATTTGCACCCGAAGGTCGTCGTCCATGGGCGGCCGGTTGGCTTTGTATTCGGCGTACATGTCATTACGAAAGGTTTTGCCCTTAGCATCGAAAACAACAATTATTTTTGCGTCCGGGTAATCTTTCAAATGAGCGCGGATCATGCTAATCACACCGCGGATCGCGTTGGTTGGAAAACCTTCCGAGGTCGAAAGCCCGCGGATCGCGTGGTAAGCGCGGAAAAGATAGGACGACCCGTCGACTAAAATCACTGAATACTTCGATGACATGGCATTAACCTGTTTTACATTATTTGGCGCACATTTTACCGATTCTGCAGGATGTTGCGAGGATTAGCTGTCAGCGAATCGCTCCGCGTTAAGGCTGGACTCGCTCAATAATTTCAAAGAGAGATTCATAAAGTTACTGGCACTATCTAGAGTAAATTGTGAAGCAGTTCACTTAAGCCCTTATTTTTTAACGATTTATGCTTCCAATTAATTCTGTGAATAACTTTTAAACAAGGAGAGTTAAAGGAATAGCAATTCACAAACGGTGCATTTTCCGTTAAAGTACCGCTTCTTTTAGATAAGAACAAAATACTATAAAAACAACAACTTAAGAAGTTATCCACAAAGTTATCAAAACCCTGCCCGTTCTTCGGACAAAAAACGCAAACTGTGGATATCTTTGTTTATAAACCAAATTAAGGGGCCGATAACCTTATGTGGACACGCATTAAAGCCTTTTTAGCTGCCATTGGACGGCTGGCAGGTAAGGGCATCTCTATCATGACGCTGATCATGGTTCTTGCCATGTTCGCCAGCACCCTGCTGAGTAATTTGTTTAACATGAACTTTATTGCGCTTCAGGAATCGGTTACCTGGCTACACGCAGCCGTATTTATGATCGGCGCCGCCTATACCCTGCAAAACAACGAGCATGTACGGGTGGATATTTTTTACCACCGTTTTTCACAGCGAACTCAGGCCACCATCGACATGGCAGGAACCTTAATCTTCCTGTTGCCGGTTTCGATATTCATACTCGTCAGCAGCTGGAAATACGTTTCGCTGAGTTGGAAGCTTGGCGAAAGTTCAGCCGAAGCAGGCGGCTTACCGGGCGTTTACTTATTAAAAACCCTGGTCATTGTGATGCCGATTTTATTGATCATAGAAGGACTTCACCAACTAATGGTCAACGCCGAAAAATGGAAAGCGAATTCACCGGAGGTGCAATCATGATGGAATGGCTTCCCTTTATCATGTTCGCCTTTGTTTGCTTGTCGTTAATGGCAGGCTATCCGGTGGCTTTTTCGCTAGCTGGCAGTGCCTTGTTATTTGCCGGTATTGCCATTGCCGCCGACTGGATGAATCCGGTGTTGCTGAATGCCACCTTCGATCGCACCTTCGGTATAATGAACAATCAGGTGCTGGTGGCCGTTCCGCTGTTTGTGTTTATGGGCGTGATGTTGGAGCGCGCGAAGATCGCAGAAAACCTGTTGGAGTCTATGTCGCGGTTGTTTGGCGGGTTGCGTGGCGGACTCGCCTTGTCGGTTATCATTGTTGGCATGTTGCTCGCCGCCAGTACCGGTATTGTCGGCGCGACCGTGGTGACCATGGGCATGTTGTCGCTGCCGGTCATGTTAAAACGTGGCTACGACCCGTCGCTGTCCACCGGAACCATTTGCGCTTCAGGTACTCTGGGTCAAATCATTCCACCATCCATTGTTCTTATATTGCTGGGTGAAGCCATTTCGTCTGCGTATCGCTCTACCTATGGCGGCGATCCGGTCAATGTGGGTGATTTGTTTATCGGTGCATTGATTCCCGGTTTACTGTTAGTACTGGCTTATATGACTTATGTGTTGATCCGTGCCTTTATCAACCCTTCGGTCGCCCCCAAAATTGACGATCTGGAACCGATAGAAATTGCCCACGTTATCAAAAGTTTGATATTGCCGCTGGTGCTAATTTTTATCGTGTTAGGTTCGATATTAACCGGCACTGCAACACCGACCGAAGCGGCCGCCATTGGTGCCGCCGGTTCCATCATCTTGGCGCTGCTGCAAAAAGAATTCGACTGGACGCGCTTGAAACAAGTGATGTTCTCGACCACCCAAACCGCATCGATGGTATTTATGATACTGGTCGGTGCATCCATTTTCAGTTTGGTGTTTCGAGCGTTGGGCGGTGATCATCAGGTGCAGGAGTTTTTAAACGCCATGCCCGGTGGTGTGGTGGGTGCCGTTTTGATCGTTATGCTGATCATGTTCTTGCTTGGATTTATTCTCGACTTTATCGAAATCATTTACGTGGTTGTCCCCATCGTCGCACCCATCTTATTGCAAATGGGCGTCGATCCGATTTGGCTGGGCATTATGATCGCCTTGAATCTGCAAACCTCCTTCTTAACGCCCCCTTTTGGCTTCGCACTGTTTTATCTACGCGGCGTTGCGCCCAAAACGGTCAAAACCAGCAGCATTTATCGCGGTGCCTTACCATTCATAGGCATTCAGATTGTGTTGTTGATTTTATTAGCCGTATTCCCGGAGTTGGCCACCTGGTTACCCAGCGTATTAAAAGATTAGAATTTCGAAACCCCGAAATAGCGCCAGCGACTTCGGGGTTTACCAATGGCTTACCGATAAAAAACTACGATTGTTTGGCGTGTGAGCGAAACCATTCTACGGTTTGCTTTAAAACATCATCGTTAACGCTGCGCAAGAAGTGATTCTCTTCTGGATAAATCACCAGTTTGTGAGGTCGGTCTAACGCTTCTAACTTCTTGGCAAAATTTTTGGCATCATCCACGTGAACGCGCTTATCTTTTGCGCCATGAAATATCAAAATTGGAAGTTTTTCAGGTAGCTCTTCGGCCCAATAGATCACCGAGCGTTGTTTCAACTGGTTTTCTTTGTCATTCTGATAATCGGGAATTAACATTTTATAGACGTTTTCCATTTCTGGTCGCCAGTCTAATGCGGTAAGTAGATCGGTTGGTCCGGAAGTACTGACAATTGCCCGAATGCGATCGGTTTGCTTGGCCACCAGATAGTTCATCATAGCGCCACGCGAGCCGCCCATCATAAAGATGTTATCTGTGTCAGCCATTGGCATGTTTTCAGCGATTTTAAGTAAAGCCAAAACGTCGTTCACATCGTCGCCCCCAAACTGATCTTGACCAAATCGCTCGGGATCGTTTGACTGTAATCCTCGATATTGGCTGGCCAGAACAATGAAGCCTTCTTTCGCCAGCGGAATCATGTATTTGAATGTTCCGGCTACGGTTGTTGCACCAAAACTCTGATTACCGCCTCGATTATAAATAACCACAGGATACTTTTTGTCACCCATCAAGGTTTTCTTCTTTGGCAGTATTGAGTAGCCAGAAATGTCATAACCGTCACTTTTGTAATAGATAAATTGACAGTCCATCTTTTCCACCGCCAACTTGTAATCATCCGGAGGAACAATCTTATGTAAAACCTTTTCAGGGATAGGTTTGTCTTTATTTTTGCTTTGAACGAAATCCACCCAGGACTGATAAGTGGGAAATTTCTTGAAGCACGATGATTGAGCGTCTATTGTCGACGCGTGAATAGAAATATGACTGAGTAGTAGCAAAACCCCAAGTAGTCGCATTGAACTCTCCGTTTAGTTTTTGTCATTAAGTTCACCGTCCTTGGTAAAAGCATTCCTTTCGATTGTTCGATGTTAAGAACGTGGGCGTTCGAAGATTGGGGTTATAAAAATTCACTGATGCTTAAACGTCTCTTCTAAATCATCTCTTAATTCGATGGACCTGGGCTTACCAACATTTTGAGCAAGCCCCAACAAAGCGAGCAGCTGAATAAATCGCCAAGCAGGATCGGCTTGCCCCGGCTCAAGGCCTATTCGCGCGGATTTCGGAAAGGCGTGATGATTGTTGTGCCAACATTCACCATAAGTAAGCAAACCAAGACCGGGAATGTTCGACGCTTGTACCGAGTGGTTTTTCACTCGCCATTTTCCTGGCCCGGGATTATGGCAATAGTAAGTTATGGTCCAATGACCCACAATGCTCACCGCCACTCTCACAAAGACGCCCCAAACGACAAACGACCAACCTCCGAACCAATACAGCACTGCGGCAACGGGTAATTGATGCCAGCGCCAGGTCGACTCTAACCATTGGTAAAACTCATCGTCTTTGTATTTCGCCTCGATCGTCACCTTGGGTGGGCATTTAAAATCAAACCTCGACGTTAACTGCCACCAAATATCCTGGAAGTAACTTCGCTTGTGAGAAAAGAAATCGTGACACAACCTTTGTCGCTGCGCCCAGTCGCGTAAATCGTGAATTTTTATAATGCCATAGGGGCCTGACATTCCGACCAAAACACCAATATAGATTAATGTTTTTTCGACCAGTGGATGAGACTCAAAAGTCCGATGGATCATCATTCGATGCATTCCGGCACTGTGGCCAATCAATAACGATAAATAGGTTAAACCGAGAAATAATACGAACGCATTCAGGCTAAAGGTAAAAGGCGCGAATATCACCGCCAACAGAATCATGATTAAATTCCAAGTGGCCTTTGGCAGGTCATACACCACCTCACCCTCAACAGGGTTGGCGCCTCGACCATCGACTCTTAACACCGGTTGCATCATGACGTTTGGCTCGCGATTCGAACTGGATAAAGAAACATCTGATTTATTGTTTAAACCAGGCCATATGACCGCACTCGGCACAACTCACATGGGCGGCACTTTTATTGGCCCAATCGAAATTGAAAAATGTCGCTAATGCGGTATTCAATTGAGAGCGACCGTGCCAGAACAGATTATAGTTGCATACGAGACAACGAAATTCACGGCCCATAACCTCGACCGGTTGCGGGTCTTTTTTTGATCTTTTAAATAACATATTTAGATCTCCTTAGAATAAATTGCTTTTATGACTAAAGACGAAAGCGTGTCACCTGTTATTTATTTACATCTTCATCAAGAAACTTTTGCTGCCCCCAATACCTCGAAGGCGCTTCGCTTTTTCGAGGCTACGCATCAACCTTTAAGATGATTCGAATACCGTAGCCCCGAAACAGCGTCAGCGACTTCGGGGTTTACCTACGGTTTTATGATAACCCTAAAAGATGATACAACTCCTGCTTCGATTGTTCAGGTGTTTTGCCCGCCGTATCCAAAACGATATTTGCAGACGACCATACTTGGTATTCTCTGTTAGTAATGCTTTGCCAATCTGGCAGGGACAAACCCGGAATATCCGTTGCTCTACTTTCAGCTCGTTTACGATGCTCAATCCTATCTGAGCAAACAATTTCAATTTCTTTATAGGGTGACTTTGCTATTCTTGCAACATCCACCCAAGCTTTTCGAGATTCGTTCACTGGATTGGTAGAATCCGCTACGACCGAGAGCCCATTTTCTAAATTGCTTAAAGCAATGGAAAAAGCGATTTGATAGCCCTCATCGTAGAGATTTTTAAAACCGACATTTCGTAACGCTTGTTCGATGGTGTCGATGCGAATATAAGCCGCGCCTATCGACGATGCTAAGTGCCTTGAAAGTTCCGTTTTTCCGGTGGCCGGAAGACCTCCAAAAATATAAAGCATCAACTAAAACTCACATCCATCGCTGGCTATTCTAATGTATTCTCGCATTCTATTCGCCATATTGATGGGTCACGTCTCGCACAAGCACGGGTAAAAATTTACTCACCACCTATATATTCAACCAGCTCTTCTGTGTACAAATAATCATCTTGAGTCTGTGTCAGCTTAATAAATGTTTTTAGCGCCGGCGCGTATAAATGAACATCTTCGGTTGCAGCACTGTAACCTCTGGAGTTGGTTATCTTACCCTTATACTTAATGGTGTATGCCATAAACGTTCCGGCAGCAACGGTTTCTTGTTGATACGAAAGGACTTCCGCATCTTGAATGGTGGCTCCTTTGGTACCGTCTTCACTTGTCCAGTGTTGTTCAAATGTCCATGTTTTACCGACTTGCAAAGGCCAGTGATAACGAGGTGTTTTACTCTCAACAGGTTTAACAACAGTCGTCAACGGAATAAGACCTCGCACCGTTGACATGAATAGCTCTCCCTTTTTACTTACGATTTCTTTGGTATCTTTACCGTCTGCGCGAACTTCGCCTGCCGTTGTCACGCCTTTGTACTGCCAAACCCATTTTTCGCCAACCTTGTAATCTTGTAACGTCGGTTGATTAGTAGGCTCAAGATCATCGGCTTTACTACCGAAACTTAATAGAATGATTACAATCACGACGAACAATTGAAAACGCATGGTTTATTTTCCTGTTTTTTAAAGCTGCAAAAAAGACAAAATTCAGTAATGTTAAATAGTATACGAAAGGACTTTTTATTTCAGAGAACAGTCTAATCTAAAAATCCCATCTGGGATATCCCGATTTTTAAACATTGCACAACTAAGGGTAACCACCGCATTTCTCTCTGCGAGTTAGATTATCGAAAAAATGGGCGATGCAAATCGCGCAAAAATTTAGTGTTAAATTCAGTTCTCTTTAGTGCCGGTTATTTTTATAGTAGAGCAAGCACCAATAACTTTGGGCCCATATTTATAAGCATTCGAATCCATACCATAGGCTATATGGCAATTGCTGTAATCACCTTCCAAAACTGTTCCTGAGGTAGAGAACTCAGTGATTATTGCAAAGTCGTAGTTCGCAATTACTTTTCCACCCGAAGCTTTTATTAGACTAAGAAGCTGCGCCTTGGAAATGCCAATCTTGATCTTTGGAGCTTTCACAATAAACCCAACAACCATATCTTTAACCTCAACGCCAGAACTAAAGTAATCCGGACCAATTTCGTTAACAGGCTTCTCTTTTAATGTTGAGCAGCCAGATATAATAAATATAAAAAAATAAATTAGTTGTCGTTTCATTCTAAATTTATCACTTACAATCGCTGTGCATCAGCATCCGATGCCTGTTAATGTTATATATATCAACAATTTAAAAACATTTAGGCTTTTCGACTCTATACCGAATAAATTTATTTCCAGCATCAAGACTTAAGAATACAATTTTTTGTGTACCTATAGAAACTATCTTACTTTTCATAACTAATCCTGTAGGAAAGTTTTCTGAATCGCTCGAAGTTAGCAATAGATGTAAAACACCATCTCTAATCTCATACTCTCCTTCGGACCAAATTCTATTGCATTTTCCTTTAATACAAACTTCCCCTTTGTCAGAACTTTACCATCCGTTACCTAATATATTGGTTCAGATGATAACTCCAACTTCTGACTATTTTTAGAGGCACAAGAAACCAATAACAGGCCGAGTATCACTACTAAAGTTGATTTCATACTTCTTCCTTTTGAATATAACGTTTTTATGCAATGGAAAATAAGCGCGACAAGCGTTTATTTTTCCTGCAGCCTTTGATTGTTATGGAGTATCTTTGCCGCCTCGCTCCTAAGATCGTCAGGACAGCCATGTTTTAAACAAGATTCCAGAGAGATCTCCTGAATCAAAATTAGACGATTAACTCCTTCTAAAGCAGCTTGATTGTTACCGCTCAATATCTCAGCTCTAACTTCAGATAAATGCTCATGATACGTGATCGAGTTTCGTATATCTTCTACTCGGATAAAGTCACCGAGCCTTTCATCTGTAAGATACTGTCCTACAGCCCCGCCTAAAATAAAAAATGATAAAGCGGTAAATATAACGATCGCGATTCTAATCAAAAGTCATTATCCATAACGTTTACAACAACCGACCAAAACCGAAACGAAGTGCGCGGTTTTGTCTCGGCTGCTTGTTTTCGTTACACACTAATATTTCCATGTTCCACTCTCTTCTACAAGTACTTCTGTCCGATTTCTTACGACTGAAAGCTCGCCAGCTTCGGTTACATAATATATGATATTTCCATTTTTAAATTTATACCCAAGAAAACGCCCTGGATTACCATCCTTATCTTTGGTGTGCCAACTTGAGCCGCTAAGAGTAATAGATTTGCCGGATTTTTTGCTTGTTCCAATATAAGTAAACTTATCGCAGGAAACGTCTCCTTCTTCACAAGCTGACTCGATCTCAACGATGTAATTTTCAGTCTCAAAGGTACCAGCTAAAACAAACAAGGAAAAGCTAGTTAAGAGCACCATAATGATATTTTTCATGACCTTCCTTAATATATGTAACGCTCAAATTAATTGAGCATGTTTTTCAATGCTTCAACTTACAGGTTTCGTTATACATTTACGCTCTCAGCCAATATTTAATAGCTTTCAAGCGGGTCAGCTCTTCTTTTGAGGGTGAATCCTCTTTTAAAGTAGCGATTGTATTCAGAAGAAGATCTTTACCAAATTGTCTTCGTAAATAAAACACAACTTCTTCAATGCTTACGTCCCATTCTTTTAATAGAGCACTTACAGCTTCCTTAACCCCCATATTGCATTTAGGGTTGAGCTCGTTCAATGAATAAGCAGCAAATGCTACGCCCTTTCCTGCTGCCTGTTCTTGAACACTTAATGAAAATAGATTTTCGAAAAGCTCTTCTTCGCTAAAATCGGCGAGTTTACTAACCACTTCAGGTAAGTCTTTCAATGTATTACCTGTGAGCAAGATTAGCTTAATTTCTTCGTTCATCATTGTTATGTATAACGCTTTGCTAACTTGCGCCGACAGGCGTCAAGTTTAGCAACTTGATACTAATGATGCCCTCCCGTGGATTTTCGGGCTTGGCAGTATGAACTACCATCCAATGTGTATACGTGCTCAAAAGCACAAGTACCAAAGGAGGACATCATATGAAATTTTATACCAATTCCCACAAGTATGCCTGTGGCATCGACTTGCACACCAAAATGATGTACGTCTGTATTCTGGATAAAGATGCTAACATATTGATTCATCAAAATATATCAACTGACCCTACGGCCTTTTTGTCACTCATCAAGCCTTACCAGGACGATATCGTCGTTGGAGTTGAGTGTATTTTTAGCTGGTATTGGATTGCTGATTTATGTACTAAGATGAACCTTGACTTTATTCTGGGCCACGCACTTTATATGAAGTGTATCCATGGCGGCAAAAAGAAAACCGATAAAATCGATAGTGAGAAAATCGCTCGTCTGATTATTGGCAACACTTTCCCCATGGCCTATACCTATCCACCCGAGATGCGAGCCATTCGTGATTTACTACGTCGCCGGTCTTACTTCGTTCGTTTTAAGAGTGATGTACAAGGACATATCAGCATCACGAACTATCAATGCAATAACCCGCCGTTCGAAAAACACATCGGTAAAAAAGGTAACCGAAAAGATATTGCGAAGTACTTCCCCGATGCTGATATTAGAAAGAATGTTGACGCCGATATTTTCGTTATGGATGCGATACAAGAACAAGTGACGGCTTTGGAAAACTACATCGTCAAACATGCAAAGAAGTTCGATCCAAGAACATTTTATCGACTGCAAAGTATTCCCGGCGTAGGCAATATTCTGGCGTTGACCATTATGTACGAGGTAGAAGATATCCACCGATTTCCAACCGTCCAAAATTTCGCCTCATATTGCCGTCTTGTAAAAGGAAAACAAGAAAGTGCTGGAAAAACCTACGGTACTATGGGCAGAAAAATCGGTAATAAACACCTAAAATGGGCTTTTGGTGAAGCCGCCTGCCTCATGTTAAGAGATAGTGAAGGGGCAAAAAATTTTATTGAGCAGCGGACCAAAAAGTTCGGAAAAGCCAAAGCGCTATCTCAACTGGCTCACAAAATTGGCCGTGCAGTTTATTACATGCTAAAGAGGAACGATGCCTTCGACGAACGCTACTTTTTTAGCCAATAGTTTTGACAATGCGTACGAGCTAGCAGCGTATAACTGTACTATTGCGCGAGACCTTAATTAATACTACCAGACCTAAGCTCGAAAGCTTTTACTGTATTAGAAGGCAAACCGCCAAGTACCTTCGTCTTGAATAGACGTGCGCATTGTCATCCTGATTTATGTATTGAGTAACTGCCTCAGAGCCGAGCACACTATAACTAGACGCATGTTGTGAAGCGAGCTAACTTTTTGATTCGCCGGTAATCTGGGTAACCAATTAGCTTCTAGTGACGCTTTCATAAAATGAAAGCAGCGCTCTCCTGACCTGTTAGGCGAACGCCCGATCCTCGATAGATGTTTGTTGCAGTTGCTTTTACAAAGCAAAAGCAAAAATAAAGAAACAGTTAGCGCAGATGCTA
>JBPEWV010000099.1:0-18607 GCA_052032335.1 Pleionea sp.
TAGGAATCTTAGTATCGTCTTCGTTAACTGAGCGACTGAAATCATGCTGAGCGGCAAATCCACGATAGTGTATAGCGACGGGAATACCTGCCCAAAGCGCAGCGCGAATTCCATCGAACATATAGCCATTATTTAAATGTAAAAGGTCGATTTGATGCTTCTTGATCTCTCGATATATCTTGAAGCTTATTAAGTGACTGTATATGTAATCGAATAAACTATAGGCTAAAGAACCTAATTTTTTCATTACGCTGAGTTTTTCGAAACTTTTCATCCAGCGGCTTTTTAATAAGTAGTTAAAACGTCGTTTTCGATTAATAACGTGTTGACTTGGGTACAGTGCATTAACTGACTCAGTATTCTGAAACAACAAGACTTTGTTGTCTTTTAACCCAATGGTCTCTAAACCACGATAAAGCTCGCTTAAACTGCGTAGCGAACCGCCAAAGCCAACAGCGTATTCCACGAATAAAATTCGTTTCAAAGTTTTCTGTTTCAAGTCATTCATCTAAAACCGACCCGTGTTGTTACCTGATTAGTATAGGTGCTCAGTTTCTGCAATCCTTTTTCAGAAAGATTCTTTATGGCGACAAACCAAATTAGTGCGGTCAGGGTAAGAAAGCTGAGCACTGCAACGGATAGATTCGTCCAGGTAAGTGTATACATATAATAACCATAAAGCTGAGATACTGCGAAAGCAATGATGATCAGACACATCATCGGTAGTGTACTCACCTGTAAAACAAAAAACCGCCTTGCGAAAATAATTTGTGCGAAAGATTTTATAGATAGCGCTATCAAAGTGCCTATTGCGGCGCCCCAAATTTTAAATATTGGTATTAAGAAGTAGTAACAAAGAACTGCGGCAATGGCACCGATTACAGTGGCGTAGAGTTGAAATTTCGTTTTGTTAGCGTACATAAAACCGAGTTTGAAGAAATCACCGTAAGCTTGAATTAAGTAAGCAAGGGTAATCAACGGGATGTACATCGACGCCACATGAAAATCTTGGTGTGCCATGATAGAAATGACTAAAGGCGAAAATAATCCTATTCCGAGCATAACCGTAACAACGCATGCGAATATCATATAAAAGTAATCATTGAAAAAGTCGGCACTTTTTCCTTCTTTGACAGCTCGATATCCCAGTGGCTCCCATGCCATTGACAATGGACTCCAAGAAACCAGTAAAACCAAAAAGCCAAATTTATAAGCCAGAGCGTAGACGCCTACGGCGCTCAAGTCCCAAAAGTGTTGTATAAAAAATCGATCGGAATAGGCGATTATAAACTCAATTCCAGCGCCCACAGCGATAGGTAAGCTGAAAGACACAATGAACTTTGCGATCCTGGCGTTAGGCTTAAACTGATAATTTTTAAAGACATAATAGGCTTGTAAAAGAACGAGTATTAATCCGGTAATGATCGATGAGTAAATAAATCCAATGACACCAAGCTGAAGAATTGCGATAAAATAAATATTCAACGACAGTTGCAAGCCAAGTTTTAATAAGCTGAAAATCAGGTAGTTCTTTGCTTTTTCAGAAGCACGTAATATAGCAAAGAAGACTTCACTCAAGATCATTGAAAACAAACTAAAAACGAAAATCTGCAACATGAAGGTGTGATCTTCTGTGCCCAACAATTTCAATGAAAGCGCCGATGCACTGAAATACAGCAGTGCCATGCCAACTAGAGATGAACTTATTCCCATAAGGTAAGCGGTCGAGACAATCGCAGACCGATCGTATTGCTCTTGAAACAGTCTTATGATTGATGGAGCAAGCCGTAAGCCGATTATCAAAGCCACCACATCGATTATCATGCTGAGTATTTCAATCAGGCCGTAGTCTTTGGGCGAAAGGAATTGTGTATAAATAGGCAGCATTAAAAAGCTTGCCGCACTTCTGGTGTATATTGCGATAGCGTAAAGCGAACTATTCTTTAACATAATTACGCCGTTCCCATATACACTTGCTGCGACAATTGGCGTGTCATGTAGCTCGTTGTAAATTCTTCTGGAAGTTGAATCGTCATGGCTTGCATTTTATTGCGAATGGCGTCAAGACAGCGTTTGACAAAAGCGTCATCCAATGTAACACAGTAGGTTAGTTGCAAGCTTTTAAAAGGTTGAATGTCTCGAGTGAGCACTGGCTTACCGAGCGCAAGCGCTTCCAGCAGTATCATGGGAAGTCCTTCATGATCCGACAATAGAACCAGCATGTCCATTTGTTTAATGAAGGGATAAATATTGTCTTGATGGCCGTGTAAATGAACTCGGTGTTCGAGATTATTGTTTTTGATTTGGCGTTCGATTGCAGCTTTTTCTGGGCCATCGCCGAATAAGTGAAATTGAATTTCGTCACCTGATTGGAGCGCCAACTGCAAAATAAGGTCGATGCGTTTGAGTGCAACGAATCTTCCAAAATATCCGACGTTGATGGCATCTTGCTGACGAACAACCGGGGCCGGGCTTTTTGCCGCCTGGAGAATTTCTTGAGTGGCCACGGCGTTAAAAATAATCGAGCGGGGCATGGTATTGAGCGGCCATGTGAGGCTGTACTCCAGTTGTGGCGCGACCAACACTAGATGATGCTGCAATAATTTACCTACGACCGCATCAACCCAGCCGAGTACGCGAGCTTTAAGTCGACTGTTGTGTTCTGGAGCTCCATGCAGGGTTCTAACGCACCGGGCTCTGACACTCATAAAGTTGGCCAAGCTACCAAGAATGTTTTCTTTGGTGCGGTGAGTGTGAATGACGTCGGGTTTAAATTCAGATAGCAGGTGAATAAGCTGTTTCAGGATGTTGGCTGAGGAGAGTTTGGACTCGTCAAGCACCTGTATTTCGATACCATGTTGCTCTAGTCGTTCTGATAATACTCCGGGATTCAGTAAACAAACCATGACTTGATGGGATTTTTTAAGCTCGAGCAAAAGGTTAAACGCTTGAACCTCTGCGCCAGCCCATAAGTCTCCCGATAAAATATGCAGAATTTTTTGTGGCGTCATGTCAATTGTTATAGCTCGTTCGTTCCCTGATTAGTTGCGGTTAGTGTATAATATCCAGCGATTTTACAAAAGTATTTATTCCCAATAACTCCCTGATTTGAGAATTGTTTTTATATGAAAAAGTACCTCAAAGGAATGATAAAACTAGGCATGGTTGAACTGGGTGCCCGTTACGGACAACATCGTAAAAACGAGGAAACTCCCAGATTATGGGTGATGATGTACCATCGGATACTTCCCGAGGCGGATGCGCGTTATGCCGCAGAAGAGCCTGGAATGTTGGTTACGCCAGAAACATTAGATATGCACTTTTCTGTTTTAAAGCAAGAATTTACGATTGTTTCACTGAAGGACTGGGTGACACGCGCTCGGTCGGAACAGCCCTTACCGGAGAAGGCGTGTGCCATTACCTTTGATGACGGCTGGTTAGACAATTATCAATATGCCTTTCCTTTGATTAAGAAACATCAGGTTCCCGTCACATTGTACGTCGTGTCTGAGATGTTGGGCACCAACCAGACATTTTGGCCAAATCGATTGGCTCGTATTTTGACCTATCCGTATGACCAATTGGTTCAGCTGGAATGGTTGCATGAATGTATTCGAAATGATGCTGCTGAAGTTAATTTGACCAAAGAATTTATAGCCAACACGATACATCGAATGAAACGTTTTCAAGATTCACAGTTGCTTGAGTGGATAAGTGAAGCAGAGTCGCTACTCGGAATCGAGTCTTCAGACCAACCGGTAATGATGAACTGGTCTCAGTTAAGTGAAATGTCAGACAGCGGGCTGGTGGAAGTAGGTTCGCACACATGTCAGCACATTCGATTGAACGAGCAGCTTCCACTGTCTGCAGCCGAGCAAGAAATTACCAAAAGCAAACAGCAATTGGAAGCGAAACTGGGTAAGCCAATCGAACTCTTTTGTTACCCAAATGGTGACTATACCGAGCAAATTGCGGACCTAGTTGCGCGACATTATCGGTCGGCAGTGACGACACGAAGAGGAATCAATCGGTTAACGGAGTTATCTCCGTATAAACTTGAACGTATCGGTTTACACAATGATATCAGTGACACGCCTAAGAAGTTGCTCGCCAGAGTCGGCATGTCTATTTAAGGCAAGTGCTTAATTATATGCGGTCCTATCGTATTGGCCACCGGCAATGGTAGTTTCTGCCATGCTTTTATCAGTAGCTGAAGCTTGCGATTGCTATGATTTAACTGGGGAATACTTTCCTCGTTATTCAATAAGTAGTACCAATACAGCTGCTTCGGTTGGGCGCCCCATTGTTTTTTGAATTTTAGAGTACCGGCGTCTTTTGACGAACGTCCAAAGTCAAATTTTTCCAAACCGTGTTCAATGGAGCTTTTCAATATGTTCCAATACAAGAACATATTGATACCAATTCGATTATAGTCTCGAATGGTCGAAGCCCATGGAATTTCGCGTGTGCCTTGATGATCGATGAGAAAGCCCGCGCCCGCGGCTTGGTCCTTAACATAAGCTATGGCAATCGAGGTGCGATCAGGAAATTGATTGATAATGTTTTGGAAAAACTGTTTTTTATAAACCGGTGTTCCAAGATCTCGCATGTTCCGAGAAAAAACAGAATAGAAGTCGTCTAAAAGCTCTAACTTTCCAAGCTGAAACCGAGCACCTTCTCGAATCGGCCGTTTCACTTGTGCTCGTCGTTTAGAGCCGATAGCTTGCCAAAGATCGTCTGCTTGAGCTGGAAGATCAAGCATCATAGTGATCTTATCTGTCCGACACTTATCAGAACCCAAGTGGCTTGAATTGTCCAGGCTTCCTGTTTGTCTTAACTCGACGTGCCTAGCTTGAACTCTGTTTTTTAATTCGAAGGCTTTATTGATTAAAAGTTCTTTCGCTTTATCTGAGGTAGCGAAAGCTCCTCCGTAGTTAAAAAATGGAAGGCTGGTCAAGTAATTGCCAAACAGAAAACTGTCCTGCTGCACCAGGGGGAGCACACCATGCCATTGACCGTTGCTGTCGGTAACGAAAAAGTAGTGACTGGTGTGACCAAAGCTCTTTTCGATTACAGCTTTCCAATCTGAAAGCAGGTAAACCGGCGCATTTTGTTCAATAACAAAATTATCCCATTGAGCTGCTATTTCTGGTGAAAATGGATGTACTGTTAATGTCATAATTAAAATTGAACCGGCTTACTTCTCAAAGCATCGAGATCGAGTGTCTCAATGAATTGTTGCATTGTCGTGAAGCTGTAAGTTTGCAGCAACTTACTCAGTCGCGTCGAGCATTTATCAAGATTATTGTAATGCCGAAACCTTGAAAGCCAACTTACCTCGACCCTGGGCTGTTCTGGGTCAATTTCCCATGGATGCAAATAAAATATAAAGGGTTTGTTTTGCTTGACCCGTCGATTATAAAACCATTTAGATAACCATAAAGGGTACAGTCTGAAATAACCGCCTCCTGCAATCGGCAGCGTTTGTCCCATTAACGAATCTGTAGACAGTGGAAGTTCCAGTAATTCATTGCCCGATTCAGTACGCAATAAGTAAGGTTCTCTGGGTGAGTTTGGAATACCGTATCGATCGTGAACGATGGGAAAAATACTGGAGTCGTATTGAAAGCCTGCCTCGGCTAAAATATCGAGCGCCCAAAGAGATTGTCGGGTGATTGAGTAGCTGGCCGCTCGATATCCGGCAACCGATTTTCCTATGGTATCTTCTAATAGCGACTTACTTTTTATTGTTTCTTGCCGAAAAACCTCTCGTGACTGATCGTAGATGAGTTGATGACTGTAGCCATGACTGGCTACTTCGTGCCCTCGGTTGTCTATCTCTTTAACCAGCGACGGGTATCGTTCCGCGACCCACCCGAGAATAAAGTGAGTGACTTTAATATCATGTTGGTCAAATAAGTCGAGTAACTTGTGCGTATTCTGTTCAACTCGAGACGGGATGTCCGGCCAATCTTGGTAGCTGATTGTTTCGGCAAGCGCTGCAACTTGAAAGTGTTCTTCGACATCAACTGTCATTACGTTTTGCATGGTGTAGTCCATTACAACTCTTTAACGTGGTATTATAACAGATTAGTCACTTTAACAGCTATCGCTTGAACCAAAAAAATCAAACTATCTATTCAAGGTTAAGATCTATGTTTACCGCTTTACGCCCGGTTGGTGAGAGATTCCCATTAAAATATTCCGACCTGAAAGAAAGTGAACTTGAAACTCTATCTGAGTTCAAGTTTCAGGGATACGCAAGCGGTACCCAGGCATTGGCGGCGGCCATAAATCTTTCGAAACATCGACGCCCCGATTGTACTCAGCCCGAAGTCATAATCCCAGCCTATACTTGCCCAGATGTCGTCAGTGCTTGTATTTTTGCAGAGGTTAAGCCTGTTTTGGTTGATTTTTCCGAGGAATCGCCACAGTACGATATGGCCGATCTGACAGCGAAACTTTCGGACAATACCATCGCTATTATCGCGGTAAACTTTTTGGGTATTCCGCAAGATGTATCGAGTATTAAAGCATTAACTGAGGGCCGGGGAATTACGATAATAGAAGACAGCGCTCAATATTTTCCACGTGACGTGACCAATCATGGTTGGGAAGCTGATATCGTGACACTTTCGTTCGGTCGTGGAAAGCCCTTGAATTTCTTCTATGGAGGAGCATTATTGCATCGAAGATGTGTCGTCGAAAGCCCCGAAAGATCAGTCATCATTCCGTCCATAAATCCTGTGACGTTTTTTTTGAAACATCAAGTATATAACCTTTTAATGCATCCCTTTTTCTATTATTGGATAACTCGTATACCAGGCACATCCATTGGACAAACGAAATATCATGCATGCACGAATCTCGAGTCACTCGCTCCGAATACGCTACAGGCACTTGAAAAAAGAATCGCTGATTTCAAAGAGCTCGGGCTTAACTTAGCAATCTTTGAGACTTTGAAAGTACTGGATTTTAACGGCCGCCTAATCTCTAACTCTCCTCATAATTATCTAAGAATTCCTATCTTAGCGGACAATGAGAACCAATTAGACCAAGTTGAAAATGATAAGGAGTTCGTAACTTTGGGGGTGAGCCGAATGTATAGAAAAACGTTAACTCAATTCGAAGATATTCCATTGACTCTGGGAAAATTGGGTGATCATCCTAATGCCGAACAGTTTTCTCGTCGTCTGTTAACAATACCGAATCATCGCGACGTAGACAAAAGTCAGTTAAGTCGAATTTGCCAGCTGCTTAAATCTTTGTAACTGTCAGGTTGCTTAGTAGCTTGTCATGTATCGGTACTCAAAACTCAAAATAATCGCTTCGCTACTGATAGAGGTGCGCTGTCCGGCAAAGAAAGTTTGAAAACCATCGCGTTTTACGTATCTTAATGCAAGATCAAATTGCGTAGTAAACTGATGTGAATAAGTAAAAACGCGCTGTCGGACAAAGTTTTCATTCACTATCGAAATACCTGGTTCAGCATCAATTTCGTCTTGAGTGAAAAAAGCCGACAAACGAGTTTGAGCATTTTGCAGTGTGTCTTGACCGACAGCCATTTGAAGCAAAAGTCCTTTATTACGCGTGACTTCTTCTGATTCTATAAAAACGCCTTCTAATTTACTCTCGAAGTAACTTGCCGTCATTCCAAATCGAGTAAAGTTCAGATCGTATTGCAGGCCTCCGCCTTTAGCTATTTGCGCTTGAGAAATAGAATCATTTTGTTGATTAACAAAAATCTCACCTGTGGTTCGGTCCAGTGTGAATAAGCTTGCAACGCCTTTGTTGACCTGCAGCCTTAATCTTTGCTGACGATTGATTTGTCGGTTGATAATTAGCTGAGCGTTTTCATCTTCATAACTTCGACCGATAAAATCTTTCACTTTGCTGTTACCCAACTCGAGATTGATGGTCGTTGTCTCGTTTTCGCCCTGCCATGAAGCAATAAGGTCGTATTGAAAATAATCAGAATTAATTAGATCATCATCATCTTCAAAGTCAGTATCCTTTTTCTGGAAACGAATTTGTAGGGTGTTATTTGAGTTTAGCCGGTTGGATAATGAGAAAAGCCCTTGTTGCTCTTCACGTGATGCGTCTTGCAACCGAAAAGTCGGTATATCGCTATCGACGTAAAACTTAGCATGTTGATAGTCGACACCGAACTGAGTTTTTCCCGACAGTCTAACGAAGTGATTGCCAAAAATTGCTGATGTATTCGCTTCCCGAAGGTTATTCACTTCTTGAGTCTGGAATCGATTGATAGGAACCTGCGTTATTTCACTAAACACACCGACTGAAGAGTTTAACTCAGAGAACTCGTAACGGCTGGTTAATGTAAGTTCATATTGTGTTTCAGTTTCAAGGTTGTCGGGGGTGTAATAAAATCGATTGATTGCAGAGTCTATATCGAGCTCGAAATTGCGGTAATCATTTTCTTCTAACGCAAAACTGAGTGACGATTCAAAAACATTACCTTCAGCACCATCAGCGAGTTGAGATATGTTAGTGCTTGTTCCACCAGATAAACCTAAGCCAACTTCAATATTCGATCCCAGCGCCAGGCTTGGAATAAAAACTAAGCTTAGTAATTTAACTGGTTTAATCATTATGTTTAAAAGTTGTTTAAAACCAGACCAGCTAGTTTTTCAGTGCCAATTAAAACCGATGATTTTAGAATTTGTTCTTCTGTGCATTTACCATAAGGAACGACCAGGATTACCTGATCACATAGTTCGAGCAAAATTCTGGCCTCGGCCGACTCTAAGATGCTTGGCGCATTGATAATGGGAAAACGATCGGGATAGCGGCTGACGAGTTCGTGAATCAACAATTGCATCTTATCGGATGTGAAGTATTCGGCGGCATTCTCCCGAATGGTTCCACTTGGCACAACATTCAATCGAGGCACCCCGGTTTTATGTAATACAGAACCAGAATCTAACTCTTCCGATTCGAGATAGTCGATGAGGCCTTTTCTTCCTGTCATATCGAAAGTGTTATTCAGTTCTGGATGATCAATATTGGCTTCGATTAACATTGACGTTTTGGCTTCATCGAGAGCAAAAGTCGCTGCCAAGTTCGCACTTATTAACATCGAGTCACTGTCAGGTACAACCGGCGTAACCATGGTTAAGAAATTTTCTTTGTTAGTGCTGGATAGTAATCGTGTTCTAAGATTTCGAAAGTGATTTAACGTTTTTTGATCTTCCATAGTGCTGAATATCAACCGCCGGGCAATCAACTCTTCTTTGGAGTAGCGATCGATTTGCTCCATATTCGCAATACTTCGACGCGAGGATGAAAGTTGATTAGGATCGTATTTTTTCTTCGGAACTGGTGGTAAGTCGAGATCACTGGAAGGAGCACTATCTGAACTCGTTTTGTCATCTTTATCAGCTAAAGATTTAAGAAATGCTTTTTCTATAGTGCTCATAACTTATCCTTGAGTTCGCATATATATCGCTACACCGTAAATACTCCAAACAGCGATCAGCGAAATTGCCATAGTGGAAATTTTTGCAGTTAAAAGCGACTTATCTTTTACTGTCTTTAATGTAGAAACGCTTGCCAAAATAGGAATGTCAAAAACCTTTTGAATGGAGTGCTCGGTACGTACTTTTTGATCAAGCAAAGTTAAGCCATAAATGATTGAAATGGGTATCGCTAAACTTAAGACTAAACCAGCCATTATTATATGAGAAAATCGCAGACCCTTAGGAGTAACAGGAACAGAGGCAGGCTCTTGAACTTTCAAGGTCAACCCTTGATTTTCCATATCAATATTCATTGATATTCGGGCATTCTCACGTTGATTTAATAGATTTTGATAATATCGCTGATTGACTTCGTAATCTCGGGTTAACTCTGAAATTTCGGCTTCTACGCTACTAATTTTATCCAGTGTTTGTCGTTCATTGTCCATTAAAGCGACAATTTGCCTTTGCCGGGCTTTTAGCGAAGCAATTGTATTTTCAAGAGACGAAATCTGTGACTGAATAAACTGCGCAGTCTCTCCCGTGGGTATTGACACGGAACCTTGATTTTTTCGAGCATTTCGCTGCTGAACTTCATGGATCACTTGATTCTTTAGATCTCGGATTTGGCTATTTATCTGGATAATATCGGGGTAAGTATCGTGATAATTTAATTTCAACTCAGCGAGTCGAGTTTCGAGTGCAGCAATGCGCTCATTTAATTGATTTTCTCTGGCGATGCTTGCTTGATCAGTAAAGCTCGCCTTTCCAGCCAGTTGGCTGTTGTAATTTTCGAGCGACGACTCAGCGGTCGATAAATCGAGCTCGACGGTTTCAAGCTCTCTTTTTAACTCTATAAGACGTTCGGTAGCATTTTGTTTCGCGGTCGTCGATGCATCGATGTTCTTGGATCGAAATTGTTTTATAGCGATTTCCGCCTGTTTAAGTTTTTCTTGATACGATTTTGCCTGATTGTCTATGAAATCAAATGCGTCTCGACTCTCTTTTCGCTTTGTTGCGATGCTATCGTCGATGAAAATATCTGTCATTAATTGAGTGGTTTGATAGGCCTTAATGGGATCTTTGTTGGTGTAAGCAATTTCAATGATATTCTCACCGGTATTTTTAATCGAGGTTGCAGAACTCAAACGCTGTCCCATTAATTCGATGTCTTCAGACGAGATTTCGCCAGTGACCAAGTGTTGCCAGGTATCCGACTCGAGTAGCTTGCGAATGGTTCTTTGACTGAAAATTATTTTTTTCGCCATGGCCGCGCGGCTTTCAACCCGAGTCGTCTCAGCTGTGCCTTCCATCAAGGGGCGTAAAATATTCTGCTGATCGACAAGCACTGTACTTGATGAGGTATAAACTTTTGGCCAGAACCATGCTGCTGTCAAAAACAACATCGAGGTTATTACGTATAAAGTAATTACTAAACGCCGTCTAATCCAAAACTCTTTTTGGACAATTCGGGCAATCGAAAGTGTTTCGGGATTCATAAAATTCGTCCGCTGAAATTAAAATACGCGCTCGGGAATTGATAGAATATCACCGGGCTGCAAGGCATAGTTTGTTGTCATATCGCCGTCGTTAAGAATGTCGGATAAATCAATTTTATAGGCTTTGACGGTATTCCCTGTGCGGCGGAATAACTTGGCGCTGGCACCGGCTGCAAATTCATTCAATCCGCCAGCCTCTAATATTGCATCGAGTACCGTCATACCTTGTCGAAAATTCATGGAAACCGGCAGTCTGACGGCTCCGGTAACTCTGACTCGTGATAAAAATTCGTGGCTATTGAGTTGTTGTAAAATGACAGACACTTGCGGGTCGCGAATAAATTGAGACAGTTTTCGAGTGATTTCTGACGCGACCGCATCAGGAGCTCTGCCACCAGCGACGACTTCTCCTACGAGTGGTACTGATATTTTGCCGTCAGGTCGCACCGGAACGACGATAGAAAGATCGGGATTTTTCCAAACATTGACTGAAACCACGTCGTCAACACCGATATAGTATTGTTCAACCAACATTTGGCTTTTATCGGCATTCGGTAGGGTTGTTGGCAGATTCACTGCTTTTGAAGCACACCCAGCGAGTGACAACGCAAAAAGAGTAGCCAATAGTTTCATTTCAATTTCCTTATGTGCAATGCAATGGCTCAAGCAGCTTATTGAACGAAGTATAGCTTTAAAAGTAAATAAGATGTAGATGGAAGAGGAATAAAGAGATAAACGACGCAGTAGATAAGAGAGTGCTACTGCCAGCTATAAGTCTTTGTAACTCCATTTACACGCTTAATTATCTTGAAAAGCGATGATCAATGTTACTTGATAATCTTAATTACTGTCAATAGAGTGGATTAACCCTTAATCTGCTCTATAACGCTGTTAAGATTGGTTTTTTTTAACAAATTCGACCAAGGTTCCCACGCTTTCGAACACTTCAGCGGTTAAATCGTCATCTTCTGCGGTAAATCCAAAGGCTTCTTCTAAACTGGTAATCACCGCGACAATGGCCATAGAGTCAAATTCAGGGAAATTCCCCAGTAGCGGTGTGTCTTCGGTCAGCTCATCCGGTGTCAGATTAAGCGAAAGTGTTTCAACCAGCAGTTGTTTGACCGTCTTTGAAATATCGTCGTTGCTCATAAAGTGTTCTTCAACAAAATTTGGCGCGATTTTAGCAGTTACCGTCACGCTTTGCACTTTTCAATTCAATATGCGATTCGATTTTGCCTAAATAACCGATCGTTAGCATCCATCTGTAGCTTTTTCCACGCATTTTTCTTAAGCTAGCAGTGACTATTGACCCAGGAAATTGCGTTGTGACTGTTCATCAAACCTCGTTCGATAAAAACAAGATTAAAATTGTCCTGTTAGAGGGCATTCACCCCAGTGCGGAGAAAGTTTTTCATTCTTCGGGCTACCAGAATATCTTGACCGCGCCCAAATCTTTACCCAAAGATGAGCTAATTGAGGCGGTGAGTGATGCGCATTTTCTGGGCATTCGTTCGCGTACTCAGGTCACACCTGAGCTGTTAACTCATGCCGAAAAGCTGGCGGCGATTGGGTGTTTCTGTATTGGCACCAATCAGGTCGATTTAGAGGCAACCCGAAGCAAGGGTATTCCGGTGTTTAATGCACCCTTTGCCAATACTCGTAGCGTGGCCGAGCTGGTTCTGGCCGAAATGATTTTGCTATTACGGGATATCCCGAAGAAGAACGCGGCGGCGCATCGCGGCGAGTGGCTAAAATCGGCCGCAGGTTCATTCGAAACTCGGGGTAAAACACTGGGCATAGTAGGTTATGGTCATATCGGTACCCAAATTGGCATACTCGCCGAGGGGCTTGGCATGCACGTGCGTTATTACGACATTGAAAGCAAGTTGGCGCTTGGTAATGCCATGCCAGCCGACAGTTACCATGAGCTGCTTGAAATGTCCGATGTGGTGACCTTTCATGTGCCAGAGACGGAAACCACAAAAAATATGATGAATGCAGAAGCTTTTTCATATTTAAAAGAAGGCGCGATTCTGGTCAATGCGTCGCGCGGTACGGTGGTCGATATTGATTGTCTGGCAGAAGCTTTATCCAGTGGAAAAGTCGCTGGTGCGGCGATTGATGTATTTCCGACTGAGCCGAAATCGAATCAGGAAGAGTTTTTATCGCCCTTACGTGAGTTTGAAAACGTCATTCTGACGCCTCATGTCGGTGGCAGTACCATGGAAGCGCAAGCCAATATTGGTATTGAAGTGAGCGAAAAGCTGGTGAAGTTCAGTGACAATGGTTCGACTTTGTCGTCAGTTAATATTCCCGAAGTAGCGCTGCCATCGCACGAAGGGAAACACCGGATTTGCCACATTCATCGCAATATTCCCGGCATATTAGCGAAAATTAACGATATTTTCTCGTCCAATCAGGTCAACATCGCGGCACAATATCTGCAAACCAGCGGTGATATCGGTTATGTGGTGACGGACGTCGACAAGTCGTCCAGCGAAGACGCCTTCGGTGAACTGAAAAACATTGAAGGCACCATTAAAAGTCGAATTTTATATTGAAGCTCTGAGCCACAACTAAAAGCCCGCGAAATAAACGGGCTTTTGTGGGTTAAGGGGTCATCGACTTCACGCCATCGGCGGTTGCCAGTAACAAAATATCGGCGCTGCGTGCAGCAAACAAGCCATTAGTTACTACGCCAACAATTTGGTTGATTTTTTGTTCCAAGGCGATAGGGTGCAAGATATCCAGATTGTGAACATCGAGAATGTGGTTACCATTATCGGTTTCAAAACCGTCGCGATATACCGGATCGCCCCCAAGTTTGACCATTTCTCTGGCAACGTGCGAACGGGCCATTGGGATCACTTCGATGGGTAACGGAAATTTGCCCAGTTTTTTAACCAGCTTCGACTCATCGGCAATACAAACGAACTTCTCGGCAACCGCCGCAATAATTTTTTCACGCGTCAATGCGCCACCACCGCCTTTGATCAGTTCAAGTAAGTGGTTACTTTCGTCGGCACCATCGACATAAACAGGCAGTCGATCGATGGCCGTCAATTCGTAAACGGGAATGCCATGCTGCCGCAGGCGAGCAGTGGAGGCTTCAGAACTGGAGACCGCCCCTCGGATCAGATGTTTTTTTGTCGCCAGGGCATCGATAAAAAAGTTAACCGTCGAGCCGGTACCCACACCGACGATCTCATCTTCTTCGATAAATTCGAGTGCTTTTTCTGCTGCCTGTCGTTTTAACGCGTCTTGCGACATAGGATTCGCCTTTTTCGATTGTAGGTTGGAATAAAAACACGATTATAAGCGTTTCTGTTCGGAGCTTCGAGTACATCCTTGTGAGCCAACATTGTATAGTTTCCATTTATCCTTTCCGGTGCCTTGGTTTAGGGCAAAATAGACTCGGAATTTGCGCTTGCATACTACTATCCGATCGGTGTAAAGTGAGAATCCGCTTGAGCAATGTTTATACAAAATGAATAAAAAACAGTTCAACGGTTAGGGAAGCAAACAATTAAAGGAGCTCGATTAAATAAATAATAATTAACCCAGTCAACATCCGGGTTTGGAGAGCACCATGAAAAAAAAGCCAGACATACTGGTTGTCTTGGCGGCAGTTTTGGGGTTGGGTATTGCAATATCAAGTGTTGGTAACGCCGGTGAAAAACAAAAGGCATCTGGCACTCGCAATGCGCAAGTCGTTCAGGTAAACCAGTAATTAGTATCAATGCCCCGCGCTAGTCGCGGGGTTTTTTATGGTCTCGTAAAAAATCATCTAGTTTCCAAATAGCCAGATTTGTTCTGGTGTCGCAACGGCATCCAGCGGAATGTCCCATGGCTCAATCGGGAGCTTCTCGACCTGTTGCTCCTGATACGCAATACCAACGAAAAGAGGACGTTTGTTAGCATTTGCCAGATGTTCAAAGGTACGATCGTAAAAACCGCCTCCCATGCCCAGTCGTCCACCATACGGGTCAAAGGCAACCAGAGGAAAACACACGATATCCAACTCACTGGGACGCAGGTTCTGACTGGGTAAAACATCGGGTTCGTCGATACCGAATCGATTTGCGGTGAGTTTTGTCGTTCGGTCATACGGCGCAAACCAGAGGCGATTCGGTGGACGCGGCCTCAATACTGGCAGATACAGTTGTTTTTGCTGCCCAAAACAGCGCTCGATCAGCACTCCAAGTGATAACTCGTTATCTTGCGCCAGGTAAGTGGCGATACGTTGGGACTGGGAAAAAACGGGCCAGTTATCGAATTGATCGGCCAGTTGCTGAGCCAGTTTAGATCGTTGCTTATCGCTGAAAGTTCCGCGTAATAAACGCATTTCGCGGCGTAGTTTAGATTTTTTGTCGACGTTAGCAGGAGCTTGTGAGGTCATAAAAGTAAATGCGCTACCCGGAATGCCGTTGCAGGTAAAAGCCCTAGAACCCGAAGTTCTAGGTGGGAATCTAAGTATCGGATCAGGCTTCCCGGTACATGCCGGGTTTGCACAACACCAATAACTGCCCGACTCCCTAAGACAGTATTATCGGCTCAAGGACGTTCTCTGCTATCGAACACCCCAGGCAGCACTGTCGATCATGTTAACTCTAATTGGCTGTCAGATGCCAATACTTCTTCAATTCGATATTTCAGTTGACTTAGACGAGAAGTGTCGACCGATGATTTGCCGGTGTCCGCATCGCCATGCAGCAGTTCAAATGCCAAATTCAGCGCAGCCATAACCGCAATCCTTTCGGTACCAACCACACGACCGCTGTCGCGAATTTCTTTCATCCGTCCATCGAGGTAACGCGCCGCTTCGATTAAATGAGGGCGTTTGTCGTCGCTGGCAGCAAACTGATAGTCGCGCTCAAGAATGCGCAACGTTACGGAATGATCGTTTTTGCTCATGGGCAAACTACTCCATGGATTTGAGGCGGGTCACAATGGACTCGATCTTTTCGGTGGCCAGTTTATTTTTTTCCAGCAGTCTGGCTCGGTCGGCAATCAGCTCATCTTGTTTCACTTTCAATGAGCGGTTCTCCTGCTGCAGCTGTTGAAACCTTTTAATAAGCTGGTCAACCCGCCCTTCAAGTTGAGAGATTTCTGAATTTTCCATAGCAAGCTATTGTTTTTTCTGATGGTTCAAATATAGAGCCACGCGCGGTTCGGGTCAATGATATAATCACCCCATTGGGTTGCACAATCGACAGAAGAGAAAAGTTTTACTATGACAAGTGAGCAATTACTGACCTTCGACGATCTGGAAGATCTGTTAGCAGAACAAGAATGCGAAACGCTCGCCAGTGAATTTCAGGGCATGATTTGTGGGTTGTTTGCCGCCGGAATGCCAAACGATGGAAAGAGCTGGAAGTCGCTGGTGATGGGGCACTTGAACGAAGGAAAGTTGTATCCTGGCAAAGTAATGAACCTGCTCGACGACTACATTTCGTTGATGGGTGAATCGTTAGAAAACGATATATTCAGCCTCGAAATGGCGATGCCGCCAGAAACGGCATCCATCGAAGAGCGACTGCAAAGTATTTGCCAATGGGCACAAGGGTTTTTACTCGGCTATGGAATGCGCGTGGGCAAAAAACAGGTCGACAGTGAAGATCTGACCGAAGCGTTGGAAGATCTTATGGAGATTTCTCAGGTGGATCTGGAAGTGGAAGAGACAGACGAAATGGAGCAGGCGTTGCAAACCGTTATCGAGCATGTCAGAGTCACTTCGCAGGTGGTGTTTCTGGAAACCCGAACCTTATTGCAGCAGGCGTTAAAGCAACAACCAAACACCCAGCAAACTATACATTAAGTCATCGATTTGATTGGAGTTATTTGTGATCAGCAAGCAAGAATTTGCCCGCCGACGACACAACCTTATGCAAACCATGGAAGAAGGCAGTATTGCTATTGTGGCTTCTTCTCAAGAGTTGGTACGCAGCCGTGACACCCACTTTATGTTCCGGCAAGACAGTGATTTTCATTATTTGTGCGGTTTTCCCGAACCGAATGCGGTGTTGGTTCTGATACCAGGACGCGAACACGGAGAATTCGTCTTATTCTGCAACGAGAAAGATCCGGAACAGGAAACCTGGCACGGCAGACGTTGTGGTCCAGAAGCCGCGGTCGAAAAATACGGTGCTGACGATGCCTTTCCAATCGATGACATCGATGAAATTTTACCCGGGTTAGTCGAAGGCCGTCACCGTATTTATTACGAGATGGGCAAGAACAAAGAGCTGGATGGCCAGATTATGGGCTGGGTGAATAAAATTCGTGCTCAGGTGAAAAAAGGGGCGCAACCGCCAGGCGAGTTCATTGATTTGCGTCATGCGCTGCACGATATGCGCTTGTTTAAGTCGGCAGCTGAAATGAAGCTGATGCGCAAATCGGCAGAAATTGCCGTTGATGCTCACATCCGGGCGATGAAAGTCTGTCAGCCAGGAATGACCGAATTGGAAATTGAAGCCGAACTGCACCACGAATTCACCCGACAGGGAGCGCGCTTTCCGGCTTATTCTTCCATTGTTGCCGGCGGTGAAAATGCCTGTATTTTGCACTACACCGAAAACGAAAGTCGGCTTAAAAACGGCGACATGTTGTTGATCGATGCGGGCGCTGAATACCAGGGCTATGCTTCAGATATCACCCGAACATTTCCCATCAATGGCAAGTTCACAGGTGCGCAAAAAGACCTGTACAACCTGGTGTTGCAAGCCCAACTGGCGGCCATCGAGACCGTCAAACCCGGCAACCACTGGATGCAACCTCACGAAACGGCGGTTGATGTTTTGACCGAAGGCATGCTCGAGTTGGGGATCCTTAAAGGTGACAAGCAGCAGCTAATTGAAGACGAAGCCTACAAAAAATATTACATGCACAAAACCGGTCACTGGATTGGCCTTGATGTGCACGACGTCGGAGATTACACCATTGATGGTGAGCCGAGAGTGCTCGAACCGGGAATGGTGCTCACCGTTGAACCAGCGATTTATATTCCTTCCGATGCTGAAGAAGTCGACAAGAAATACCGTGGCATTGGCATTCGTATTGAAGATGATATTGCGGTTACAAACGACGGACACGAGGTGCTAACCGCAGGCGTCGGTAAAACCGTTGAAGAAATTGAAACCATAATGGCAGGCTAATACCAAAGGTGAATCATTAAGCCATGAGCCCAAGCAAACACTACGACATCGTCATTATTGGTGGTGGCATGATCGGTGCCTCCATGGCGTTGGCTCTGTCGCCCTTGCCAATAAGCATTGCGGTAATCGATGCCGTTTTACCGAATGACAGCAATCAACCAAGTTTCGACGATCGCAGTGTTGCTTTGTCCTATGGTTCGAAAATCATTTTGCAATCGATCGGTCTCTGGCCATCGCTTCAATCCAAAGTTGAAGCCATCAAGCACATTCATGTTTCTGATAAAGGCCATATGGGGATATGTCGGCTGCACGCAGACGACTATCAGCAGGAGGCACTGGGGTATGTGCTGGAAAATCGGGTGGCCGGTCAAGTGTTGCATCAGGCTTTGTTGAAGCAAGAAAACATCGACTTTATTGCACCGGCTCAGGTGACTCAGATTGACAACCATGTTAGCTCTGCGGTGTTAAGCGTCGA